>CAZITQ010000017.1:0-67354 GCA_964542165.1 uncultured Rickettsiales bacterium | reverse complement strand
AGAAGGACGCCAAGCTCAAGCGCGCCAAGGGCACCAAGGTCGCGATGGCCAAGGCCACCATGGACAAACAGATCGCCGAGAGCGCCGGCATCCTGGCCGACCTCAACACCATGGAGGCGGACAACAACATGTTCGGCACCGGCGGCATCGGCGTCGGCGCGTCGGCCTTCGTCGGTGGAGTCATCGGCTCCCAGTACGGCAACCAGTACGGCTCCGGCGGTCTGGGTTCCCGCGGTAGCGGCCTGGGCGGCGGTGGCACGGGTGAGGGCCTGGGCGGTCTGGGAACGCGCGGTCGCGGCCGCGGTGCCAGCGGCTACGGCAGCGGCGGCGGCTACTTCGGCCGCAAGAGCAGCGGTACCCCCGGCATGTCCACCGGCGACCCGATCATCCTCGGCGCCCTGGACAAATCGGTCATCGACCGGGTGATCAAGCAGCACTTGGCCCAGATCCGGTACTGCTACCAGAAGGAGCTGAACAAGAACCCGCAGCTCTACGGGAAGATCGTCATCAAGTTCGTGATCGCCAAGGACGGCACGGTGTCGTCCGCCAAGACGCACACGTCCTCGATGAACAACCCGATCGTTCAGAATTGCATCTGCCAGCGATTCATGCGCTTCAAGTTCCCCCAGCCCAAGGGTGGTGGTATCGTCATCGTCACCTATCCGTTCGTCTTCAAGAGCGGATGATCGGACAGGGGATCCATAGCGGCTGCTGAAGGACGTTGTGATGAGGAAGCTTTGGTTGGCGGTCTGCCTGACAGGCCTCGCGGTGACGCTCGCGGCTCCCGCCGTGGACGCCTACGCCCAGGACGAGTTCGACGAAGAGGAACGATCGCGCTCCCCGCGCAAGAAGCGCAGCCAGGCGCGTGAGGTCCACCACGGGGCCTACCTCAAGGCTACCTTCGGGTCCGTGGGCTGGTTCGGTTCCCTGGGCGCGGTGACCAGCTTCGGCACCGCGGCGAGTTTCGAGTTCGGCTACGACGTCATGGACCGGCTCGGGATGACCCTGTCGATCACCGGGACCTTCTACCAGGGGATCAACAACGGTCTGTCCGCCGAGGAGGTCCAGGCCAACGGCATCCCGGTTGCGTCTCCCAACATCACGCAGGGCGACTTCCGATCCATCGGCGGCCTCGTGGGCGCACGACTCGGCTTCAACCCGGGCAAGCGCAAGGTGCGCCGCTGGACCATCGCCGTGGACCTCAAGGGCGGCATCTATTTCTCTCCGGCCCTGCGGGACCAGGGTGATTTCAGCGCGGGCCTGCTCCAGCAGAGTCCCGGGGCCATGATCCTTCCCGGGATCGGCATCGAGCACTTCACCCGCCTGAGCCACTTCTCCTTCGGCGTCGACCTGCACGTGCCCATGGTCGTCGGGACCCCCGCCGGCTTCGTCGCCGGCCTCGACGTGACGCCCTTCCTCAAGTACACCTTCTAGCTCACGCGTCAGGCGCCTGGAACCAGCGCCGCACCGCACCCCTCCGCTCCAACCGATAGACTCGCCCGACGCCTGATGCCTCCCCTGCGGGAGCCGGGGCCAGGGTGCGCCCTTTGTCTTGGGGATCGGCGCCTCTATAATGGCGGCCACCTGAAAAAGGAGGTGCGGCATGCGCGCCCGTTCCTGGCTGGTGTTTGCGGTCCTCGTGTTCGCCGCCGCGATGTTGGTCTACGCCTGCACTCCGGGTTTCCAGGATGACGATGACGTGGTGGACGAGGTTCGTGTCGAGCCCGCCACCATCGACTTCGGCGAGGTGACCGTCAACGTCTCGACCATCGAGACCTTCAAGGTGTTCAACGACACCGCCGGCACCGTGACCCTGGAGACCATCCGCGTCGATCCCGAGGGGGCGACCTTCACCATCGCCGGCGCGCCGGACGACGGCTACCCCCTCGAGGCCGGCTCGGACAAGCTGATCAACGTGGAGTACTACCCCACGGCCGAAGCGCTCCACGGGGGCAGCGTGGTGGTGACCACCGACCACGTGGACTACCCCACGCTCTCGGTCTCGCTCACCGGCTGCAGCATGGCGGACGGCTGCGAGGACGTGACCCCGGGCGACGACGACGACACCACCGGGGACGACGACGACGACACCTCGGCGGGTGAGTGCGGGACCATCCAGGTGACGCCCACCAGCGTGAACTTCGGCACCGTGGAGGTCGGTCAGACGGGCAACGAGAACATCTTGATCGAGAACACCGGTGACCAGACGCTGACGATCACCGGCCTCTCGACGACCGGCAACGTCTTCGGGTACCAGGGCATGAACCCGCCCGTCGACATCCCCGCGGGGGGCCAGTCCCAGCTTGCGGCCCGGTTCTCGCCCGTCTCGTCAGGGGTGACGACCGGATTCCTGGACATCGAGAGCTGCGATCCCGCCCAACCCACGGTCCACGTGGCCCTCGAGGGTACGGGGGAGGAGGGGTGCGATCCCAACTGCCAGCCCGACATCGAGGTCAACCCGCCCGACCTGGACTTCGGCGACATCTCCTTCAATCCGGGGTCGGTGAGCTTCACCATCACCAACAACGGCGTCGATCCCCTCACCCTCTCGGGGATCACGGGCACGGGTTCGATGGCCGGCGGAACGGTCAGCGTGGTGTCGGGGGATGCCTTCGCCGTGATCGACCCGGGTGCGACCGAGTACTACATCCTCCAGTGGCAAGCCGGAGAGCTCTTCCCCGGCATGGGCTGCCTGGACTTCATGGAGGCCGCCTCCAGCTACGTGACCATCTCGTCGGACGACCCGGACGAGCCCAACGTGCTGCTGACGATGAACGGCTGCTGCGACGGGACGGGCCAGGGGCTGTGCCAGATGGTCGGCATCCTGGACATCATGATGTGCCTCTCCACCTGTCCCGACCTGGTCGAGGGGGTGCTGTATTGCGTGGTCCTGGGCCAGGACAGCTGCTAGGGAGAGGCGTCGGGCGTCAGGCAGGAGCCGGATTTCCCGAACGAAGGTCGAGCGCAGCGAGGCGACAAACTCGCCTGAAGCCTGATGCCTGATGCCTGAAGCCTTGACTCGCGCTGCGAGTCGCTCTATCTTCCCCCGGCTGCAACCCCGCTTCCAATGCGCCGACCCGGGTCCCCGGGCGGGTACGAAGCGTTCGAGGAGTCGACATCATGAAACTCGGAATCCTTGGTCGCAAGCTGGGCATGTCCCAGATCTTCACCGATGACAAGAACGTCGTGCCGGTCACCGTCGTCGAGGCCTCGCCCAACGTGGTGCTGCAGGTCAAGACCTCGGACAGCGATGGCTACGACGCGATCCGTCTCGGATTCGACGACGCCAAGCCCTCCCGCGTGCGGCGTCCCGATGCCGGGCAGTTCAAGGCTGCGGAGTGTGGCCCCAAGCGTTTCATCCGCGAGATCCGGCTCGAGGGCCCCGCCGGTGACGACCTGGCCCTGGGCAAGGAGGTCACGGTCGAGATCTTCGCCAAGAACGACGTGGTCGACGTGACCGGCACGAGCAAGGGTCGCGGCTACGCCGGTGTGATGAAGCGACACGGCTTCAAGGGTGCGCTGGCCACCCACGGCACCCACGAGTTCTTCCGTCATGGCGGCGCCATCGGCATGAACATGACCCCGGGCAAGGTCCACAAGGGGATGAAGATGCCGGGTCAGATGGGCAACAAGCGGGTCACGACCCAGAACCTCAAGGTCGTGGACGTGGACACCGAGCGGAACCTGATCTTCATCCACGGCGCCATCCCCGGTGCCAAGCAGTCCCTCGTCCTGGTCAAGCACGCCGTCAAGGCGTAGGGGGCCGCGCCCCGGGCGCGACAGGCGGGACGCGCCGGACGCCCGCAGCCCGCAAGCCGACAAAAACAGCATCAGATTCATGAGGGCCGACTTCCAGTCGTCGACGTCGCCTTCGGTCTGGAGGTGGCTCCAGGCGGTGGGGAAGCGGTGGGGGCCGCCGAAGCGGTCGAGGAGCTTGCGCAGGTCGGGCTGGATCTGCTCTCCGTAGGTCCCGTCCTCGAGGCGAGCGGCGACGAGGCGGTCGAAGGCGGGGGAGTCGGGGTCCTCCTTGAGGAACCGCTTGAAGGCGCCCCACATCCACACCAGCTTTTCGTCCCGCAGCGCCCGATCCACGAGCTCGAACCACCACTCCACCCCGATGGCCCGCCCCATGACCGCATACACGGCGTCGAAGTAGGCGGCCTCGGCCTCGCGGAGGTCGGCCTGCCGCAGCCGGAGACGCCCCAGCCACACGTGGGGGCCCGGATCCCGCGGATTCCGCTCGGCCATCCGCTCCAGGAAGCTCGTGAGCTCGCCCAGGCGGCCCGCGGAATCCGCGGCCTCGAGCGCCCGGTGTCCCGCCTCGTCCTCCTGGCCCCGCGCGCGCAGGGCGAGCCCCAGGTCGTTGCGGATCTCGCGCATCTCCCGCTCGGCGCGCGCCTCGGCGCGGCGCTGCTCCAGGGCGGCCCGTTCCTCGTGCTCGGGGGGCAGTAGCTCGATGAGCTGTGACCGCAGGGGTGCCAGGTCCACGTCCACGTCCACCTGGTCCAGGGTCTCCCAGGCCTCGAGGCCCTCGCCGGCGTCCCGCAGCTCCAGGACCCGGGCCAGGGTCAGCCAACCCTCGTCCCCCGGATCGCCCTCGCAGGTCCGACCGGCAGCCAGCTCCCGTTGCGCCGCGCGGGCGCCGCTCAGGCGCTTGCCCTCGAATGCCCCGCGGCCCGGGAGCTCCCTCAACCTGTGGGTGCCGTCCAGCTCGCCGCCGTCGAAGAAGATCTCCACCAGCCCCGGGCGGGGCAGCTCCACGAAGGCCTCCGGGAAGTCGCCGTCGAGCACGGCGCGCACGCGCGCTGCGGGCACCCTCTCCAGCTCGAGGGCCCGGGTGGTCATCTCCACCACCGCGGCCGGGATCTGGTAGAGGCGGGTCGCCTCGCCGTCCTCGGCGACGATCTCGTAGCGGAATCCACCCAGCAGGAGGGCCTCTGCGGCGGGTTCGCCCTCGACGGCGCCCAGCGCTGCGCGGGCCACCGCCAGATCTCCGGACGCCAGCGCCTCGAGACCGGGTAGATGGGTCGGGAGCTCCACCTCCTCGACCTCGACCTCCTCCGGCGCGGGCGCGTCCGCCGTCGGGGTCGGCTCGCCGACCGGTTCAGGCTCCACCGGCGCCGGCTCGAGGTTGTCGAGCGAGGAGAACAGGGCCGCCATCGGGGAGACCTCGGCCTCCGCCGACGACTGGGTCGGGACCTGCTCGTCGGCGACCAGCCCGAGGGCGGTTCGCAGGCTCCGCAGGACGTCGACCCGTGCGGCCAGCTCCCCCGGATCCACCGGGGATTCGCCGCTCTCGATCACCAGGTTGGGGCGGTTGCCTGCCCCGACCTCGACGCCGGCGCTGACCACCAGGCCCGCCCGGTCGAGCTTGCGGAAGATCCGGACGACGTCCAGGACCGGCAACCTGAGGGCCGCGGCGAAGCGCCGCAGGTCCTTGTCATGGCGGCCGTGCAGCTGGTACTCGGCCGACTCGAGCATGCCCAGGCTCCCCACGAACTCGCGGTAGGTCGCGTGGAACGCCGCCAGCTCCGGATCGCCGTCGACGAAGGGGGACTTGAATCGGCGATCGTTGGCTACCCGCAGCAAAAAAGGTACCCGCCAGACCGCGGTCAGCCCCCCCACGTGCGCCACGTCGCGCAGCAGCTCCGCGTGCTCCGAGGAAGCCGTCAGGACGCCGTCGGCGACCCGGGCCAGGCTGTCGGCCACCTGCTCGGGCAGCACCCGATCACCGGCCTGTGGTTCCGATCCCTCGGCGCCGACGTCACCGAACAGCGGCACCTGCAGCGCCTCGCGCATCCGGGCCACGGCAGCGGGGTCGGTGCAGCGGGCATGCAACAGGGTCGCCTCGGGCCGGGAGCGCGCGTGCCAGGCGCGCAGGGCCCAGGGGCCGGCCCAGCTGTCCTCGGTCAGCCCGGCGAGCTCTTCGGCCCGGGTCACCACGGCCTGGGCTCCGGGCGAGTCCGGGCCGCCCAGGACCAGATCGTCGGGGGTCAGCACCCGGGCGCCCTTGCCCAGGCGTGCAGCCAGCTCGGCGGAGGTCTCCGCCGGGTCCAGCAGCAGCGCGATGCGTCCCCCGCCCGCGGCGGTCAGGGCCTCTTGCACGCTCATGGATGGGCCTCCCGGGCGGTCGCGCCCTACTCCACCCGGTAGTTGGGAGCTTCCTTGACCACGGTGACGTCGTGGACGTGGGACTCCCGGAGCCCGGCGTTGGTGATGCGGACGAAGCGGGCCCGCTGCTGGAACTCCACGATGGCGGGGCAGCCGGCGTAGCCCATCGAGGCCCGCAACCCCCCGACCAGCTGGAAGATGGAGTCGCTCAATCGGCCGCGGTAGGGAACCCGGCCCACGATGCCCTCGGGCACCAGCTTGGCCGCTCCCTCGCCCGCATCCTGGAAATAGCGGTCGCTGGACCCCTCCTTCATGGCCTCGAGCGAACCCATGCCCCGGTAGACCTTGTACTGGCGCCCCTGGTACAGGACCACCTCCCCGGGAGACTCATCGGTTCCGGCGAACAGAGAGCCGATCATGACCGAGTCGGCGCCGGCGGCGACGGCCTTGGCGACGTCCCCGGAGGTCTTGATCCCTCCGTCGGCGATCACCGGGACGTCGTGGATTCGAGCCACACCCACCACGTCGGA
Source organism: uncultured Rickettsiales bacterium (assembly GCA_964542165.1). Taxonomy (GTDB): domain Bacteria; phylum Myxococcota_A; class UBA796; order UBA9615; family CAYRNR01; genus CAYTBN01. Next base: position 60,713 of record CAZITQ010000017.1, on the reverse strand, counting down.
GATGGCGGTCACCTGGGGCACGCCGACCCCCGCGACCACGCGGGTCGTGCAGATGGACCCGGGCCCGATGCCCACCTTCAGCGCCTGCGCACCGGCCAGGACGAGCGCCTCGGCCGCCTCGGCGGTGGCGATGTTGCCGGCGATCAACTGGGCGTCCGGGTAATCGTTGCGGACGGCCTCCACGGCTTCGATCACCGCCTGGCTGTGTCCGTGCGCGGTGTCGACGCAGATCACGTCCGCACCCGCTGCCAGCAGCGCCTGGACGCGCTCGTCGCGATCCGGTCCCACCCCCACGGCCGCACCGACCCTGAGCCGGCCCCGATCGTCGCGGCAGGCGCCGGGGAAGCGCTCGGTCTTCTCGATGTCCTTGACCGTGATCAGGCCCTGCAGCTGCATGTCCCCGTCGACCACGAGCAGCTTCTCGATCCGATGCCGACCCAGGATGTCCTTGGCCTCCTCCAGCTCGATGCCCGGGGAGACCGTGACCAGGTTCTCGGAGGTCATCACCTCGGAGATGGGCGCATCGAGCCCCCGGTGGAACCGCAGGTCACGGTGGGTGAGGATGCCCACCAGCGTCTTTCCGCGGGTGATGGGCACGCCCGAGATGCGGTGGCGGCGCATCACCGCCAGCGCATCGCGCACCGGCCTCTCGGGGGACATGGTGATCGGGTCGGCGATCAGGCCGGTGGTCGCCTTCTTGACGACCGAGACCTCCTGCGCCTGGTCGGCGATGGAGAGGTTCTTGTGGATCACACCGATCCCGCCTTCCTGGGCCATGGCGATGGCGGTGCGGGACTCGGTGACCGTGTCCATCGCCGAGCTCAGCAGGGGGATGCCCAGCTCGATCTCGGGCGTGAGGCGGGTGCGCACGTCCGTGTCCCGCGGCAGCACGGTGCTGTGGGCGGGTCGGATCAAGACGTCGTCGAAGGTCAACGCGAGCGGCAGATCGTCGAGCACTGGAGTCCTCCGCGGAAGCCCATCTTCTACCCTTCCCACGGGTCCGGTTCAAGGGGGTTGTGGGCCCCTCTCCACCGCTCACCAGGCTAGAATGGACGCTCCGCTGGCCCCCGACGGATCGGGGCCGCGGACGGGGACATCAGGAATGGAAGATCGCAGCAGGACGGTCGTGGGTGCCGCCGCCCTCATCATCGGCGAGCTCGAGAGCGACGACGACGTGACGGTGGACGGCACCTTCGAGGGACCGGTCACCACCGCCGGGTCTCTCTCCGTGGGGATCGACGGCGAGGTGCGCGGGGACGTACGCGCGCAGGACATACGACTCGCTGGCCTGATCGACGGCAACGTCACTGCCCGCGGCGTCCTGGAGATCGAGCCCACCGGGCGGGTGCTCGGCGATATTCTCGCGGGCGGGCTCCGGATCCACGACGGGGGCACCTTCCACGGGGCGGTGGAGATCCACGAGGATCCGGCGAGCCCGGTCAGCGGTGGACCGGTACCCCCCACGGACCTCTCCTCGGAGACCATGATCTCGCCACCTCCGGTGGACTTCGATCCTGCCGCGGTCACGATCATGCGCTCGTCCCCGGAGGATGCCGGGGACACCCTCCCCTCCCCTCCCCGAAGCCGGAACGAGGACGACGACGGGCCGCCCCCCGAGTGGGACTCCCAGGAGCTCCTGCAGGCCGAGCGGCGGGCCGCCATCCAGAGCGCGATCGAGACCCACGAGAAGGTCCGTCCGCGCCACGGCGCGCCCCGGGAACGGTCTCTGAGGGAGATGTTCACCGAGACCGGGCGCATGCCCCCCATCGAGGACCCCGAGGACCAGCCTCCCGCGCGGACCCTGGACGAGATCACCGTCGAGTCCGGCGCGCTGGATTCGGACTAGAACCCACACGATTCGAGGACGACCATGGATGACCAGGGACACAGGAGCGAGCTGATCCGGATCCTCCGGGAGAAGAGCTACGAGAAGAAGAAGGTGATCCTCAAGTCGGGCCGCGAGAGCGACTTCTACGTGGACGGCCGGCAGACCACCTTGCATGCCACCGGCGCACTGAGGGTGGGGCAGCTCATCGCCGCCCGGCTCCTCGAGGACGAATCGCCGGTGGACGGCGTGGGGGGGATGACCCTGGGTGCCGACCCCATCGCCACCGCCGTGGCCGTGGTCAGCGCGCTTGCGGGCCACGAGATCCACGCCTTCCTCGTGCGCAAGCAGGCCAAGGGCCACGGAATGGCCCGCCAGGTGGAGGGCCTGGCCAACCTCCCCCCGGGCTCCCGGGTGTGTATGGTCGAGGACACCACCACCACCGGCGGATCCACCCTCTCGGCCATCCGCGCCGCCGAGGAGGCCGGCCTGGTCGTCGAGCGCGTCATCACCGTCGTCGACCGCCAGGAAGGCGCCGTCGAGAATCTGGCCGAACACGACTTCACCCTCGAAGCCCTCGTCACCCGCAAGGAGCTGGTGGGGGACTGATTCCCTGACGTCGAATCTGCAGGTTCCGACCACGGAGGCAAACAGATCTCCGTCTGGGAATGGCTCTTCTTCCGGTGGTCGCTCGGCAGCCGTGGTCGTGGTGACCGCGCTATCGCGGGGAACGGAGGGGAGAGGCCGCGAGATCGAAGAAGGGCTCGTCGTCGGCGCCCCGGCGCAACGTGGTGTCGCGAAGCCAGCGGGGGTCGGAGGCCAGGCAGTCGAGGTTGTAGTGCAGGCCGCGGCTCTCGCGCCGTAGCTGGGCGCCGTGGACGACCAGCGCCGCGACCACCGCCAGGTTCCGTAGCTCGATCAGGTCGCCCGTGATCCGGAAGTCCCAGTAGTACTGCCGGATCTCCTCCTCGATCATCCGGATCCGCCGCTCGGCGCGCTTGAGCCGCTTGTCGCTGCGCACGATGCCCACGTAGTTCCACATACAGCGTCGGATCTCGTCCCAGTTGTGCGTGACCGTGACCGCCTCGTCCGAGTCCACCGCGTGGCCCGGATCCCAGGGCCGGACGGCCGGTCGCTGGAAAGCGCGGCCGTCGGCCAGCGCCGCCGACGCCACCGACGCCGCCCGGGAGGCGAAGACCGCCGCCTCCAGCAGGGAGTTGCTCGCCAGTCGGTTGGCGCCGTGGACCCCGGTGTGCGCGGTCTCCCCGCAGGCGAACAGCCCGGGCAGATCGGTCTGTCCCCACAGGTCGGTGCGCACGCCCCCGCAGAAGTAGTGGGCGGCGGGCACCACGGGCAGCGGCTCCTGGGTGAGGTCGAAGCCCCACTCCCGACACGCCGCGTGGATGCTGGGGAACCGCTCCAGGAGGAAGTCCGGGGCCAGGGACGTGGCGTCCAGCATCACGTGGTCCAGCCCCCGGCTCTTGATCTCGGCGTCGATGGCCCGGGCGACGATGTCGCGCGGCGCCAGCTCTGCCCGCTCGTCGTACAGGTCCATGAATCGCGGACCACCCGGCAATCGCAGCACGGCGCCCTCGCCCCGAAGCGCCTCGCTGATCAGGTAGTTCTTGGCTTCCGGATGGAACAGGCAGGTCGGGTGGAACTGGACGAACTCCATGTTGGCCACCGACGCCCCGGCACGGTAGGCCATGGCGATGCCGTCCCCGGAGGCCACGTCCGGGTTGGACGTGTACAGGTAGACCTTGCCCGCACCCCCGGTGGCCAGCAGCGTCACGTGGGCCTCGAAGGCCCCCACGCAGCCGTCGTTCAGGTCCAGGGCGTAGGCCCCCAGGACGCGATCCTCACCCGCGCCCAGCTTGCCCGCGGTCACCAGGTCGATGGCCATGTGGTCGGCGAACAACCGGATGTCGGGGTGGTCCTCCACCGCCCTGAGCAGCGCCCCGTGGAGGGCTCGTCCGGTGACGTCTCCTGCGTGGAGCACCCGTCGCCTCGAGTGCCCACCCTCCTTGCCCAGGTCGTACCCCCCGGGCACCTCCTCGCGACGGGTGAACGACACCCCCAGGTCCGTCAGCTTGCGGATCTGTTCGGGGCCGTTGCGCACGCAGATCTCGACGGCCTCGGAGTCGTTGAGCCCCGCACCGGCGCGCATGGTGTCCGCGATGTGGGTGTCGAAGGAGTCAGGCGCCTGCCATACCGCGGCGATTCCGCCCTGGGCGTAGGCCGTGGCGGCCTCGCCCATCTCGCGCTTGGCCAGCACCGCGACGGTGCCCAGTTCGGCCACCTCGAGGGCATAGCCGAGGCCGGCGATCCCACCGCCGATGACGAGGAAGTCGACCTCTACGGTCTCGCTCGCCACGGTGTGCTCCGTTCCGTTGACGTCGAAGGGGTCGCACTATACCATCGGCCCCATCGTGGCGACCATCCGGCCTGCGCTCCCCCTGCTCGTCGTCGTTGCCCTGGCGTTGCCCGCCCGGGGCGAGGTGATCTACAAGACCGAGGAGGACGACGGGTCGATCACCTTCACGCACTACCGCGATCGTGACTCCCTGGAGATCTTCATCGACGACGAGCTGGAGAATCGCCCCTCCAGCTTCGCGGACATCGATCCGGAGACGGTCTACCGAAACCTGGACACCTACGACGACCTGATCCTCGAGGCAGCCGCGAGTCACGACGTCAGCCCCGCCCTGCTCAAGGCGATGATGCTGGTGGAGTCGGGATTCAACTCCCGGGCGGTGAGCCCCCGCGGCGCCCAGGGGCTGCTGCAGTTGATGCCGGCCACGGCCCGTTCACTCGGGGTGGACGACTCCTTCGACCCGGAACAGAACATCGGCGGCGGCGCCCGCTACCTGCGCAAGCAGATCGACCGCTTCGGCGGCAACGTGGACCTGGCCGTGGCTGCGTACAACGCCGGGCCTGGCAACGTGAACAAGTACGGCGGCATCCCCCCCTTCGAGGAGACCCAGTTCTACGTGGCCCACGTCACCAAGCTCTACGACTACTTCGCCACCGAGCGGCCCGTCCGGGGAAGCCGATGACGGGCGTCACCGGCAGGGCGTTCTGGAATCTGCCCAACTCGCTGACCGTGGCCCGGATCGTCGCGATCCCGGTGGTGGTCGTATTGATGCTCTTCCCCGGCCCGAAGATGTGCCACCTCGCCATGTGGGTCTTCGTCATCGCCTGCATCACGGACGCGGTGGACGGCTTCCTGGCCCGGCGAATGGGACTGACCTCCACCCTGGGTGCCTTCCTGGATCCACTGGCCGACAAGCTGCTGGTGACCGCGGCGATGGTGATGCTCATCCCCCTGGACCGCATCCCGGCGTGGATGGTGGTGGTGCTGCTCTCCAGGGAGATCACGATCACCGCGCTGCGGGGCATCGCCGCCAACGAGGGCATCGTCATCGCGGCGGGCAAGCTGGGCAAGTACAAGACCGCGTTCCAGGACACGGCGCTGGGGTTCCTGATCTACCACCACGAGTGGAACGGCGTGGACCCCCACAGCGTGGGCATCGTGTTGATGTGGTTCGCGCTCGGGTACTCGCTGATCAGCGGCTGGGGCTACCTCAAGGGCTTCATCAAGGCGACCACGGCCTGATCCCTCCCGCAGATCGGGATCAGCTCCCCGGCGGGCGGATCTCGAGGACGGCGCGGAACCCGATCCCCGGATCCACGTCCTTGCCGCTCACCCCGTAGCGGTTGCACACCCGGGCGTAGCTCTCGCTGAGGTTCCAGGCCCCCCCGCGCACCACCTTGAGGCCCCGGTCCTCGTCGAACCAGCTGTCGCACCACTCGCGCATGCTGCCGGCCATGTCGCGCGCGCCGAAGGGGGAACAGTCCGTCGAGAAGGCACCCACCACCTCGGGCCCGGCCCGCTCGGCGCGGGACTCGTCCGTCTTGCAGAACGCGTGGTCGAAGCGGTCCCCCCAGGGGTAGAACCGTCCGTCCACCCCCCGGGCCGCCTTCTCCCATTCGGCATCCGTGGGCAGCCGGTAGGGGGCGCCGTCGTTTTGGGAGCGCCACTGCAGGTAGGCCGCGGCGTCCTCGAAGCTCACGCCGAAGACGGGGAACTGCGGGTCCATGCGATTGTTCTGGCGGTCCACCGCGGGCATGAAGTACCTGCCGTCGGGACCCCGGGTGAAGATGGGATCACCGCCCCCCGGATGGCGGGGTACCCGGAACTGGACCTCCATCGGGTCGGTCTGGGCCAGGTGGTTGATGTACTCCTGGTACTCGGCCATGGTGACCGGGAAGCGGGAGATCGCGAAGTCCGCCACGTGCTGGACCGTGCGCTCCACCGGGTCGATGGCCTGGGCATCCCCGCCCATGACGAAGGGGCCCCCGGGAACGAACAGAAACTGGTCGCCGAAGCTGTCGGCGGGGTACATCTGCACCCGCACCAGCAGGTGCTGGCGGCGACCGATGAAGATCGGCCGGGTCACCGGGGCCATACCCTTCACCGACAGGGACAGCCGGTAGCTGCCCATGGACACCGGCAGCTTCTCCAGGGGCGTCTCCCCCAGGGGCCGCGCGTCCACGGGGGTCAGGACCCGATCCCGCTCCTCGTAGGATGCCAGCTCGATGGTGGCCCCCTTGGGCAACGAGTCCACACTCAGCAGGCCGTCTCCCTTGAGGTACTTGGCGTACGAGCCGTCGTCGTACAGCTCCACCAGGTGTCGGAAGTACCGCACGTCGGTCTCGCTGCGGGACTGCTCCGCCTCGCGGAACTTGCTCCAGTACAGCGCCGCGAGCCCGCGGCGGGCGTGGAGGTTCTCCGGGTCGTAGCCCAGGGCCTGCACGTAGCGGTTGATGGCCGCCGAAAACGTGTCGATGGCCTCCACCTCCTTGGCGTCCGCCTCCTCCTCGAGTCCCCACAGGTCCCGCTTCTTGCCGACTTCGTCCCAGGGGTTGATCCCCAGGGCAGCCTCGCGTTCCTGTGCGCGGCGGGTGCCGGCCTCCCGGCGCAGGGACTCGTACTCGCGGGCCAGCTCGTTGCCCTCCTTGACCTTGCGCGCCGCCTGTTGCTTGCGCTTGGTCCCCTCCAGGAACTCGTCCAGCTCCTCGTGGACCTGCATCGCCGTGGAGTAGCGCTCCTCCTTGTCCTTGCGGAGGCACTTCATGGCGATGAGCTCGAGCTCCTCGGGGATGTTCATGTGGGGGGCGACCTCTCGCGGCGGCACGATGGGCTCGCGCACCACGGCCCGGATCACCTTCATCGGATCCTTGCCCAGGTGGGGCCGGCGATAGGTCAGCAGCTCGTAGAGGATCACGCCGATGGCGTACACGTCCGACCGCTCGTCGATCAGGTCGATGCGGCCCATGGCCTGTTCGGGGGACATGTAGGCCGGCGTGCCCTTGATGGTGCCCGCCAGGGTCTCTTCGCTGTCGCCCCGAGAGCGGTCGGTGACCACCAGCGCCAGGTCCTGGGAATGCCGATCCTCCACCCCCTGGACCTTGGCCAGTCCCCAGTCCATGACCAGGACCTCACCGTAGTCGCCGAGCATGATGTTGGCGGGTTTGAGATCCCGGTGGACGACCCCCTTGGCGTGGGCGAACCCGACCCCCTGGCAGACCGCCTGGACGATGCCGATCAGCCGGTTGCGGTTGAAGGCCTGCCGTGCGGAGGGCTCGCCGCGCCGCAGGCCCGCGATGATCTGCTCCAGCGTCCGCCCCTCCACCAGCTTCATGGTGAAGTAGACCTCGCCGTTGTCCAGGGTCCCCAGCTCGTGGACCGGGACCACGTTGGGATGCTCGAGCTGACCGGTGACCTGCACCTCTTCGATGAAGCGCTCCAGCTCCTTGGGCGTGGCCTTGACACCGGACTTCAGCGCCTTGAGCGCCACCCGGCGGCCGATGTCGATGTCGTGGACCAGGCGCACGATCCCGTGACCGCCCTTGCCCACGTTCTTGCCGAATCGGTAGCGCGCGGACGCCGGTCGCGAGATCGCCTTGGGCTCCACCTTGTCGCCCAGCTGGATGTTGGGCGGATCGAGCTTGTGGCGCTGCTTGAGCGAGAGGATCACCGAGCGGTCGGACGGCACGCGGCCGCCGCCGGGCTTCTTGCCTCCGTTGCCACCCCGATCCGGGCCGTCCACCAGCTCGGGCCGAGCCACGGTCTCGCTCTCGTCACCCAGATCCTGGTCCAGGGAGTGTTCCAGCTCCTCGACCTGGCCCGGATTGAGATACCCCAGCCGCGACAGGATCGGCACCAGCTCGCCACCCCCGTCGGGATCGCCCAGCCAGCGCAAACCCTCCACGAGCTGCGACTCGTCCACGTACCCCAGCGACAGGGCCAGCTTTCCCAGATGGAGTTCCCGCTCCAAGGACATCGATTCACCACGCCCGGATTCGGTTGATCGAGGAAGCGCAAATCATACCACGCGCGCCCGCGTGCTTTGGAGACAGGCGTCGACGATCCGAGTACGGAGATCCAGACCGAAGGCCGCCTCGCCAGGCAACTCGTACAGCTGATCCCGGAGCCACGACCCAGCCCGGAACGTCGTGACCTACACCGCAACGTCCCGAAGAGCCGCCCAAGATGTGTACTCGGCCGCTGCCACAGGCCGCACCCAGACCGCCCCGCTGACCCCGGCGTGGCTACCGAAGGCCCCGACTGGAGGAATCCGAGACCGAGACGGAGACCGAGACCGAGGGAAGCAAGGACGCCGGCTTTGTTTTATAAGAGAGACCCTGGGACTACCCATGACCGAGCTGACCTGGTGCGAGATCGATGCTTCGGCGCTGCGCGGGAACGTGCGGCAGCTGCGGGAGCTGGTGGGGGCGGGGCCGGTGCTGGCGCCGGCGGTGAAGGCCCATGCATACGGACATGGGCTGGAGATCTGTGCCCGGCTGTTCGTGGAGGCCGGGGCCGACTGGCTGGGGATCAACGCGCTGTTCGAGGCCCGCCGGCTGCGGGAGGTCGGGATCGACGTGCCGCTGCTGGTCCTGGGCTACGTGCCTCCGCAGGACGTGACCGAGGCGCTGGAGCTGGGCTGCCAGCTGGTGGTGTACGACCCGGCGGTGGTCGAGGCGGCGTCGAGGGCGGTGGCCGGAGGCGCGCCGGGGCCCGCTCCGCTCCACCTCAAGCTGGAGACGGGCAACAACCGCCAGGGGCTGACCGACGAGGCGGCGCTGGAGCTGGCCCGGGCGATCCACGCCGATCCCCACCTGGAGCTCACCGGACTCGCCTCCCACTTCGCCGACGTGGAGGACACCACCGACCACACCTTCGCCACCGGCCAGGTCCTGCGGTTCCACGGCTTCGCCGGCCAGCTGGAGGCCGAGGGAATCGACGTCCGCTACCGCCACATCAGCAACTCGGCCGCGGCGATCCTGTGGCCGGAGGTGCACCTGGAGCTGGTGCGGGCCGGGATCGCCTGCTACGGCATGTGGCCGTCCACCGAGGCCTACGTGGCGGCGCTGATGGCCGGGCGGGCGCGCCTGGAGCTACGACCCGCGCTGGCCTGGAAGACCGTCGTCGCCCAGGTCAAGGAGGTCCCCGAGGGCGAATACGTGGGCTACGGACGGACCTACCGGACCACCCACGCCACCCGGCTGGCGATCCTGCCGGTGGGCTACTACGACGGCTACGACCGGGCCCTGAGCAACCTGGCCCACGTGTTGATCCGGGGCTGCCGCGCCCCCGTCCGCGGCCGGGTCTGCATGAATATCACCATGGTCGACGTGACCCACATCCCCGACGCCGCCACCGGCGACGAGGTGGTCCTCCTGGGACCCCAGGGCGAAGAACTCATCACCGCCGAGCAGATGGCGGGCTGGGCAGGGACGATCAACTACGAGATCACCACGCGGATCCACGAGCGGATCCCGAGAATCGCAGTCTCCGAAGAGTAGGCTTCAGGCCTCAGGCCTCAGGCCTCAGGCGGAGCGGTCGTCTCGCTTCGCTCGACATCCGATCCGGAACAAAGGAGGGAACGAAGGCGATGCTGCCGCAGGAAGCGAGCACGTCTCTTCCGCCTGACGCCTGATGCCTGAAGCCTGAAGCCTGCCCGGGCGGAGCCCGGGCCTACCCCGCGTCCCCCTCGACCTTGCCCAGCTTGTAGCGGAACTGGCGGAAGGTGAGGCCCAGGAGCTTGGCGGCCTCCTTCTTCTTGCCGCCGGTGCGGCGCAGGGCCTCGCCGATGAGCTTGCTCTCGAACTCGGAGAGCTTGTCCTCCAGCGCCACCCCCTCCTCGGGGAACTCGTCGACCGTGAAGAAGGCGTCCCGTGCGGGCCAGCGCTGCGACAGCGGCTGGGTGGGTTCGCCGCGGGAGCTCACGGGGATCGCGTCCAGGCCCAGGGCCACGACCCGCTCGATGATGTTCTCGAGCTCGCGCACGTTGCCCGGGTAGTCGTAGGCCAGCAGGTTGCGGAAGGCGGCGTCGTCCAGCTCCGGCTCCGGTAGCCCGTACTCGTCCGCGTACTTGGCCGCGAAGTGGGCGGTCAGCGCCGGGATGTCGGTGCGCCGATCCCGCAGGGGCGGCAGGGGAATCGGGACGACGTTGAGCCGGTAGAACAGGTCCTCCCGGAACCGCCCTTCGGCCACCTCCTTTTGCAGATCGCGGTTCGTGGCGGCGATGATCCGCACGTCGACGTCGATCTCCTCGAGGCCCCCCACGGCCTTGATCTTCCGCTCCTGCAGGGCGCGGAGCAGCTTGACCTGCATCCCCAGCGGCAGCTCGCCGATCTCGTCCAGGAACAGGGTCCCGTTGTTGGCCGCCTCGAACAGGCCCTTCTTGTTCTGCACCGCGCCGGTGAACGCCCCCCTTCGGTGACCGAAGAGCTCGCTCTCGATCAGGGATTCGGGGATCGCACCGCAGTTGATGCCCAAGAACGCGGCGTCCGATCGTTTGCCCGCCACGTGGATCGCCCGGGCCACGAGCTCCTTGCCCGTACCGCTCTCGCCGGTGATCAGGATGTTGATCCGGGTGTCCTTGACCCGCTCGATCAGGTCGAACACCGCGTGCATGGCGTCCGAGGTGCCGATGATGTTCTGGTAGTGGTCCCGCTCCCGCAGTTCCTCGCGCAGGGCGCGGTTCTCGCTCGCCAGTCGCTGCTGGGTCAGGGCCTTGTCGACGATGAGGCGCAGCTCGTCGATCTTGAAGGGCTTGATCACGTAGTCGAAGGCGCCGTTCTTCATCGCCTCCACCGCGCTGTCGGTGGTGGCGAAGGCGGTGATCATGATCACCTCGGTCTGGGGGGCCAGCTCCTTGACCCGGCGGATGACGTCGAGACCGCTGATGTCGGGCATCTTTAGGTCGGTGATGACCAGGTCGTACTCGTCGTTCTGCAGGACCCGGAACGCCTCGGCCCCGGACGCCGCGGCCTTCACCCGGTGGCCGGTGCGCTCGAGCATGATGGTCAGGAACTGGCGGACGCTCAGATCGTCGTCCACCACCAGGATCTTGCCGCCGGTCTCCATCCGCTCCTCCCGCTACCCAGCGCTCGTGAATCTACCCCACCACGACCGCGGCCGTGGACCCCGCCCGGGCTTCCCCCTCGGCCACCGGGAAGAGGATCTCGAAGTGGGTCCCCTCCCCCGCCGAGCTCTCCACCGCGATGTTCCCACCGTGGTCCAGCACGATCTGCTGGGTGATCGCCAGCCCGAGTCCGGTGCCCCCCGCGCGGCGTGTGTAGAAGGGATCGAAGACGTTGTCGATCTCCTCCGCCGCGATCCCCTTGCCCGTGTCCGACACCCGGATCATCAGCACGTCCCGGCCACCCTCGTCCAGCTCGGGCGCCCGCTCGGTGGTCACCCGCAGCGTACCGCCGTCGGGCATGGCCTGGAACGCGTTGTTGAACAGGTTCCAGAACACCTGCCGCAGCCGCTCCCGGTCGGCGCGGATCCCGGGCCGGTAGCTGAACTCCTGCTCCACCTCGATCCCCGGATTGACGTGCCCGCTCTGTTCCAGCAGCTGCAGGGTCTCGGAGATGCACTGGTCCACCACGACGAGGCCGGTGTCCAGCGGCCCCTTGCGCGCGAGCCCCAGGAAGTTGCTGACCAGGCCGTTGAGCCGGTCCGCCTCCCGGACGATGATCTCCATCAACCGGCGGTCCTCCTCCTTGACGCTCTCGTCGCTGCTGAGGAGCTGGGCCGACCCCGAGATGGCGGCCAGGGGATTTCGGATCTCGTGCACGATGGCGGCCGCCAGCTTGCCCACCTGGGCCAGGTGGCGGTCGCGCTCCATCTGCTCCTCCATCGCCCGCACCTTCGACTCGTCGTCGAAGATGATGATCTTGCCCATGGGCACGCCGAAGCGATCCCGCAGGGTGGACACCGAGTGGCGCAGGTAGCAGCGCTTGCCCGACGGAAGCCGGACGTGGGCCTCCCAGGTCTGGCTGTCGGCCACCCAGGCCGCCGAGGTCTCGGCGTTGACCATGGGCGCCTCTCCCGGGGTCTCGAGGTACGAGGAGGCGCCGGGGAGGACGTCGTCCAGGTGCTGCCCGATGGCCTGCTCCGGGGTCAACCCGGTGATGTGGGCCGCGGACTGATTGAACGACGAGATGCGGCTGTTCTCGCCTACGGTGAGGATCCCGCTGCCGATGTTCTCGATGATGTTGGCGTGCAGCTCCCGGAGCACGGCCAGGTCGACACCGGCGCGGCGCAGGGCCTGTTGGCTCTCCTCGAGTCGGGTGGCCAGGGTGCCCGAGAGCCAGGCGATGAGGTAGAAGCCCATCAGCTGGACGATCACCTGGCTGACCGTGTACAGCATGCCGGGTTCGGCGTACGGACCGGTCTCGGAGAGCCCGACCCGGATGGACTCGTAGCCCAGCAGACCGAGGCCCAGGACGCCCACGTAGCACACGGTCACGATCGTGGCCACGACCAGCGCCCCGCGCGTGCGCAGGATCAGCCCCGCCGCCAGGATCACGAAGATGTAGGTGTAGACGAACAGGCTCTCCGACGAGCCGGTGAACGCCACCACCACCGTGATGCTCATCGTGTCGATGAGGAACTGGGCGTAGCTGAAGGCGGTGGTGTTGGGGATGCGGTCCAGCCGGTGAGCGAAGACCACCGTGCCGCCATAGATCACCGCGAACAGCGGATAGAACAGGGGCAGCACGCCCACGTCCATCCGCATGGTGAACAGCAGCCAGGTGGCCAGACCGAACAGGAAGGTGACGATCGCCAGGCGGATCAGCAGATAGGCGCGCAGCCGCGAACGGTGGTGCGCGTGGGGATCCAGGGAGGCCGGCGAGGGGGCCACGGGGCGGCCGCTTACCCGGAGAGAGCGGCGGCGGCCTTGAACATCGGCAGGTACATCGCGACCACGAAGAACGCGATGGTCCCACCGAGAACGACGAGCAGCATCGGCTCGAGGACGGAGGTCAGTGCACCCACCGCGGCCTCGGTCTCGTCCTCGTAGAAGTCGGCGATCTTGCCGAGCATCGTGTCGAGGGCACCGGTGGCCTCACCCACGGAGATCATCTGACACACCATCTGTGGGAAGACCTTGGCCTCCGAGAGTGGTTCGGCGATGGTGCGCCCTTCGGAGATACCCTCCCTGGTGGCGAGCACCGCCTTTTCGATCACGGCGTTTCCGGCGGTCTTCGAGCAGATCTCCAGGGCATCCAGGATGGGCACCCCCGACGAGATCATCGTCCCCAGGGTGCGGCAGAATCGGGCCACGGCGATCTTCACGAAGAGGTCGCCGGCCACCGGCAACCGCAACAACACCGCGTCGATGAAGTAGTTGAACTTGGCGTTCTTGCGCGCCATCTTCCAGGCGACCACCGCCGCGACGATGGCGATGAACAGCACGTAGAAGTACGACTGCAGCCACTCCGACGCGGTGATCAGGATCTGGGTCGGCAGCGGCAGCGTCTGGCCCATGTCCGCGAACAGCTTCGCGTACATCGGCACCACCTTGAGCAGCAGCAGGACCACACAGCCGATGGTCACGATCATCACGACCGTGGGGTAGGCCATGGCGCCCTTGACCTGGCGCTTGAGCTTCTCGTTCTTCTCGATGTAGGCCGCGAGCCGGTTGAGGATGGTGTCGAGGATGCCGCCGATCTCGCCGGCGGAGACCAGGTTGATGTAGAGCTCGTCGAAGGTCTTGGGGAACTTGCGCAGAGCGTCGGCGAAGGTCGCGCCGCCCTCGACCGTCTCCTTGATCTTCACCAGCTCCTTGCGGAACGCCGGGTTCTGGGCCTGTTCGGCCTGGATGTCCAGGCACTGCACCAGCGGCAGTCCCGAGTCGATCATGGTCGCGAACTGGCGGGTGAAGATGACCAGGTCCTTCTTGCTGACGCCGCCGGTGCCAGGGATGGATAGATCCTGCTGGAGGAGCCCCGCCTTCTTGACCATCGATGGGGTGATCCCCATGTTGCGCAGCTTCGACGTCGCGGCGGCTTCGTTGTCCGCGTCGATCTTGCCCTTCTTGGCCTCACCGGTGTTCGTCTTGCCTTCGTAGAGGAAGGTTGGCATCCAGACACCTCCGGCTCACCCACGCAAAACGCGCGCTATGCGAGCGTGCCTATTGTAGCCGATGGAAGGAATCTCTTTCGAGCGGATTGTCCAGCGTTTCGGGGGGTGAAGAGCGTCAGGCGCTGGTCTTGGGCCGCGAGCGGGGATTTCGCGACTTGCCCTTGCCCCGGGACTCGCCGGTGGCGCTACCGACCATGGCCTGGAACTCCTCCAGGTCGGTGCAGCGGGCGAAGGCCTCGTCGTGGGAGATGAGGCCGCGGGTGAGCAGGGTCAACAACGCCTGGTTCATGGTGCTCATGCCGGTCTTCTCCTGACCGGCCTGCATGGCGTTGTAGATCATGTGGACCTTGTCCTCGCGGATCATGTTGCGGATGGCCACGTTGGGGCGCATGACCTCGGCGGCGAGGACCCGTCCTGTCGTTCCCTTGCGGGGGATCAGGATCTGGCTCAGCACGCCTTCGAGCACGTGGCTCAGCTGGGACCGGATCTGGGGCTGCTGGTACGGCGGGAAGACGTCGATGATGCGGTTGATGGTCTGCACCGCCGAGTTGGTGTGCAGGGTCGCCATGACCATGTGGCCGGTCTCGGAGACGTTGAGGGCCGCCTCCATGGTCTCCCGGTCGCGCATCTCGCCGATGAGCACCACGTCCGGGTCCTGGCGCAGCACGTACTTGAGTGAGGACTGGAAGTTGCGGGTGTCCGCCCCCACCTCCCGCTGGTTGATCAGCCCCTTCTTGTGCCGATGCAGGTACTCGATGGGGTCCTCGATGGTCAGGATGTGGGCGCTGCGTTCGGTGTTGATCAGGTCGATCATCGCGGCGAGGGTGGTCGACTTCCCCGAACCCGTGGGCCCGGTGACCAGGATCAGCCCGCGCGGGATGCGGGTCAGTTCGGATGTGACCGGAGGCAGCCCGAGCTCCTGCATCGACGGGATGTGGTAGGGGATCTTGCGGAACGCCCCCGCCACCGCGCCCTTCTGGACGAAGATGTTGGCCCGGAACCGACTCAGGCCACGGATGCCGAAGCTCAGATCGAGTTCCTTGTCCTCCTCGAACCGCAGCCGCTGCTGATCCGTGAGGATCGAGTAGCACAGCTCCTTGGTCTCGGTGGGCGACAGGGGCTCTTCGGAGGTGGGTTGCAGCGAACCGTCGACGCGCAGCTGGGCCGAGGTGCCTGCGGTGACGTGGAGGTCGCTGGCCCCCTTCTCGGTCATCTCCTTGAGGAGTGCATGGAGCGAGGGCATGGCTGGAGTCCCCTGGGTGGCGGGTCTAGTCGCCCGCGGTCATCCGGACCACTTCTTCGAGGCTGGAGGTGCCGTTCTTGAGCTTGGTCAACGCCGCCATGCGCATGGTCTTCATGCCCTGTCGGATGGCCTCGCGCTTGATCTCGAGGGTCGAGGCTCCGTTGAGCACGAACTCCCGGATCTCCTCGGTCATCGGCATGATCTCGTAACAAGCGGAGCGGCCCTTGTAGCCGGTGTTGTTGCAGGTCCTGCAGCCGGCGCCGAGGTGGACCTCGTACTCGTCGACCTCCTCGGGTTTGACCCCGATGTCCAGCAGAGTCTGCTCGGTGACGTCGGTGGGCTCACTGCAGTCGGCGCAGTTGGTGCGGACCAGACGCTGGGCACCGATCATCAGCACGGAGCTG
The DNA here is from genome assembly GCA_964542165.1 of uncultured Rickettsiales bacterium. Classification (GTDB taxonomy): domain Bacteria; phylum Myxococcota_A; class UBA796; order UBA9615; family CAYRNR01; genus CAYTBN01. Next base: position 44,793 of record CAZITQ010000017.1, on the reverse strand, counting down.
GATACCAGGAAGGGCTCGATACCCATGTTCAGCAGACGGCTGATGGACGAGGGCGCGTCGTTGGTGTGCAGGGTCGAGAGCACGAGGTGGCCGGTGAGCGCCGCCTTGATCCCGATCTCCGCCGTCTCGAAGTCGCGGATCTCACCGACCAGGATGATGTCCGGGTCCTGGCGCAAGAAGGCGCGCAAGGCCGTGGAGAAGTTCAACCCGATATCGTCGTGCATCTGCACCTGGTTGATGCCGAACAGGTTGTACTCGACCGGGTCCTCGGCGGTGGAGATGTTGGTGGTCGACTTGTTGAGCTCGGAGAGCACCGAGTACAGGGTCGTGGTCTTCCCGGACCCGGTGGGGCCGGTGATGAGGATCATGCCGTAGGGCTGGTAGATCGCCTCCTTGAACCGCTCGAGGGTCCGCTCCTCGAACCCGAGCTTGGTCATGTCGAGCTGCAGGTTCGACTTGTCGAGCAGCCGCAGCACGACCTTCTCGCCCCACAGGGTCGGGAGCGACGAGACGCGGAAGTCCATCTCGCGGTTGCGCCCGAGCTTCATCTTGATTCGGCCGTCCTGGGGCAGCCGCCGCTCGGCGATGTCCAGCTGGGCCATGATCTTGAGGCGCGAGGTGATGGCGTGCTTGAGCTTCACCGGCGGCTTCATGACCTCGTAGAGCATGCCGTCGATGCGGTAGCGGATCCGGAACTGCTTCTCGAAGGGCTCGCAGTGGATGTCGGACGCGTTCTTGCGGATGGCGTCCATCAGGATCAGGTTCACCAGCTTGACCACCGGGGCGTCGCCCGCCGACTTCTCCAGGTCGAGGATGTTGATGTCCTCGTCCTCGCCCTCCTCGCCGAACTCGATGTCCTCGTCCTCGAAGTCGTCCATCACGTCGTCGAAGTTGACGGTCTGGGTGTAGTACTTCTCCTCGGCCTCGGCGATGTCCTGTTCGGCGGCGACGACGACCTCGACGTTATAGCCGGTGAGGAACTTGATGTCGTCGACGGCGAAGATGTTGGACGGGTCCGCCATCGCGACGATCAGCGTCGAGCCGGTCCGGTTGACCGGGATCACCTGGTGCTTGTGCACCACATCGCGCGGGATCAACTGGATGACGTCGGGGTCGATCTCGAATTCCTTGAGGTTGATCGACGGGACGCCGTACTGCTTGCTGAGGAACGCGGTGAGCTCGTTCTCCTCGAGGAACCCGAGCTTGGCGAGCTCCGCACCGAGGCGTCCGCCGGATCGTTTGGTCTCCTCCAGCGCCTTCTGCAGCTGCAGAGGCGTGATGAGGTCCTCACGGACGAGGAGTTCACCGAGACGTTCGCTTTCCGCCATGTGTCGACCTTCTCGCGCTTGTCCGGGCGCGGTGCGCGCCGCGGATCGACCGAAATCACCGCGGGAATTCTGCCCGCTGGCATCGAGAACCGTCAAGGACGCACGCGCGTGGTGAAACGCGCGCCTCCGGGTATCATGGGGGTCTGGCCAGGAGGCAACGCGATGAACCAACCCTCGCGGCTCACCACCGATCCGTCACGCGTGAATCCCCTGCAAGCGATCGTCTGCGATGTGGACGGCACGCTCACCGACGGCTCTCTGTTCCTTGGTGACAAGGGAGAGGAGTACAAGAGCTTCGACGTGAAGGACGGGCTGGGGATCGTCATGGCGCTCCGGGCCGGACTGCGGGTGTTCTTCCTGTCCAGCCGGCCGTCCACGGCGACCCAGCAACGGGCCAAGGAGCTGGGGGTCACCGAGACGGTCTACGGGCGGCCCAGCAAGGTGGCGGCCTACGAGGACATCCTGTTCCGCCACACCCTGACCGACGATCAGGTCTGCTACATCGGCGACGACCTCACCGATCTGATGCTGATCAAGCGCGTTCTGCTCGGCGTGGCCGTGGCCGACGCCCCCGAGGAGGTGCGCGACGGTGCGGATCTGGTGTGCGAGCGGCCGGGCGGACACGGGGCCGTGCGCGAGGTGGTCGAGCTGATCCTCAAGATCCGCGGCGACTGGGAACGGATCGTCAAGGAGATGGACCCGGAGTTCGTGGGCAAGCTCTAAGAGCAGGCGTCAGGCGGCAGCGGTCCGACGTGTCGGCGTCAGGCGTCAGGCGTCAGGCGTCAGGAAGAGCCTCGATCAGGTCCCGCCGTCACGTTCGAAGTTGCAATTCAGCACGTTGCACGTGCGGTCGCAGTGTTCGATCTCCCAGCGCCGGCGCAGCGCCTTCGGCCGGTTCCACAGCCAGGGGAGCGGGGTGTGCAGGGCGTTGCCGATGGGGGGCAGCCAGAAACACAACAGGACGTTGCCGTAGGGGTCCATGGCCACATCGGAGTGGCCAGCGTTGCAGACCAGGCCGTTGTCCCCCCCCGGGTCCCGGAAGTAGCCCTTGAGGGCCTGGAGCTGACCGGCCTGGTTGCACACGGGTCCGCCCCTGCGGCGGACCTCGGTGAGCATGTCCAGCATCTCGTCCAGCAGCGGCAGGTCGGCGGGGCCGGGCAGCAGATCGTTGTCCGCCGTCCAACCGGGGTCGAAGGGCCGGCCGAAGGGATGGAACAGGGGCTGGAGGATCAGGAAGAATCCGCGGCGCTCCACCTCCGCGAGCAGCCCGGGGAGTTCCGCGAGGTTGTGGCGGTGGACCACCGAGGCCACGATGGTGCGCACGTGGGGGTGGCGCTGCATCCGGTCCAGGGCCGCCATCGCCTTGTCGAAGGAGCCCTCACGCCCCCGGAGCCGCTCGTGGGTCGCGGGCCGGATCCCGTCCAGGGCGATGAACAGCTCGGCCAGTCCGGCGTCCTCGATCCGCGCGGCCAGCTCGTCGGTGAGCAGCACCCCGTTGGTGTTCGACGTGACCGTGAACCCCAGCGACGCCGCGTGCCCGACCAGCTCGGGGAAGTCCTTGCGCATCAGGGGCTCGCCGCCGGAGAAGTTCAGGTCTACCGCACCGGCCCAGGCCGACATCTGATCGAACACCCCGCACCACTCGCTCGTGTCCAGCTCCCGCCCGGGTTTGGCCTTCCAGATGTCGCACATCACGCAGGGCAGACAGCAGCGCTCGGTCAGCGACACGTGGAGCTGGCGCGGCGGCTCGGGCGAGCGGGACCAGTGGAGGCGTTCGGCCAGGGTCATCGGCCCTCTCCGGATCCGGGAGCATCCACCACGAAGGGCAGGCCGGTGGCCTGCTCGAACTCGTACAGACTGTGGTTGAAACAGCGGTCGTGGCAACCCTGACCGACGATCCGTGCCCTCACCCGGTCCGCCGGCTCGCCGGTCAGCAGCTCGCGCAGGGGCTGCTCCAGCAGCGAGCCCACGGACAGCTCCTCCATGCCCCACACGCAGCAGGGCACCACCCGCCCCTCCTGGTCGACGCCGAATTGCTCGGACAGCCCCAGGCAGCGGACGTGATCCCTGCGCCCCGAGAGGTACTCCAGGCCGTAGTCGTAGTAGGCCCGGTGGGCCTCCCGCTGGGGATCGGCGGCCAGGACGTGGTCCACCGCCCTGCGGTAGGCCGCCCGATCCGTGGCCGAGGCCAGGGCCAGCTCCGGGTGACCGTTGACCGGCCAAAAATCGAAGCCGATGCCCAGCTCCCGCGCCCGATCGTGGACCGGGACGAGCTCGCCGACGTTCTCGCGGGTCACCACGAAGTACACGTTCAGCGCGATGTCCGTGTCCCGGCGGAGCCGCTCCAGTCCGCTCCAGGCCCGCTCCGCGGTCCCCGGACGCCCCCGCAGGCGGTCGTGGGTGTCGTCCAGTCCGTCGATGGAGACCGATATCGAGTGGGGCGGGTGGGCCTTCAGCAGCCGGATCCGCTGCTGGAGCAGGGTGCCGTTGGTGGTCACGTTGATCGTCAGGTCACGGGACCGGGCTCGGTCGATGATCGCGAACAGGTCCTTGCGCAGGAAGGGCTCGCCGCCGGTGAGCACCAGCAGCTTCACCCCCAAGTCGGGGGCCTGGTCGATCAGGGCATCCACGGCCTCGATCGGCAGCTCGTCCCGGTGCCGCCAGTGGTCGCAGAACGCGCAGCGGAGGTTGCACCGGCGGTTGAGCATCACGATGGCCGTGCGCGGCTTGGTCCACCGGGGCGTGACCGGCAGGTGAGCGGTGAGGGCGGTCTCGAGGCCGGGGGGCGTCGGGGGGGCAACCTCCCCCGCCACCTGAACGCGCCAGCTTCGGGCCCGCTGGCGGGCGACCCGGCGCTGGTCCGCGCCCCGCTCCCGCTGCGGCCGGCGACGCGCGCCGCGAGCGCCCCCGAAGCCGGGTGCGACGGCGGGGGCGCCCCGCGGGGTGGCCAGCTTCTCGACCCATCCACGCAGGCCTGTCCGGTGGCCACGGGGAACCCTTCGCGTGGCCTCTGGCGCGATTCCCGCCGACTGGTCCCCTCCCCGCCCCTTGCCCTCGTACAGGTCCACGTACGCCCCACAGATCGCCGACCAGTCGTAGCGACGGGCGAACTCCCGACCCCGGAGGCCCAGCTCGCGGGTGCCGTCGGGATCGTCGATCCGCTGTCGGATCCGTCCGCAGAAGTCGTCCCAGTCGCCGTCGTCGACCAGGTCCATCTCCCGGCCGTCGGCTACCCGGAGCCCCTCCGCCCCCTTGCGCGTGGAGATCGTCGGCCGTCCCGCAGCCAGGTACTCCAGCAGCTTCAAGCGCGTCCCACCGCCCGCCAGCAGGGGGACGACGCAGAGGTCCGCGGCCGCGATGGCCGATGCCAGATCGTCGATCACCCCCGTGTAGTGGAGCCAGGGGTGGGTGATGTCCGAGGGCGGGTTCATGCCCCCCGCCACCACCCGCACCTCGACCCCGTCCGCCTCGAGCCGGGGGAGGATCTCGTCGACCAGGACCCTCAGAGCCACGGTGTTGGGTTCGTAGTGCAAGGTGCCGTGGAAGAACAGCAGGGGCACCCCGTCGGGGACGTCGGCGGCCCCGCGGAGCCGGCCGGGTCGTGCGGACTCGAACCCACCCATGTCCACGCCGTGGGGGATCACGGTCACCGATCGGGCGGGCACGCCGGCGTCCACCAGCTGGTCCCGGTCCACGGTGCTGACCGCGATCACCTCGTCCACCCGCCTGAGCAACGCGGCCTCGACGCTCCGGAACCGCCCGATCAGGTCCGCGGGGATCTCGGTGGTGTCCGCCAGCCGCTGCCACTCCGCGTTGTGCTCCACCACCGATGACCTCCCCCGGGTGACCGCCGCCGCGAAGATGCAGGGGACGGCGAAGCCGGGGAACTCGGCCTGGTAGACGTCCACACCGTGGCGCAGACCCACGTACGCGGTGCGCAGCCAGAAGTCGGGATCCACCATGGGTTGGTAGAGCAGGTGCTCCTCGCGGGGGTAGCCCACCCGCAGCAGAGCGCGCTGGATCAGCTGCCAGTAGTCGGGCCACCCCCTCGCCTGCCACCACCGGTCCAGCGGGGGGGGGATCCGCGTGCCCGCCACCAGCCGTGCCGGGTAGGGCACCATCTCGTGGCGACCGTCGATCCATCGGTGGTAGGCCATCCGGTCGGTGGTCACCGCGTAGGCCTCGCCGCAGTGGCGGCTGAGCCCTTCTGCGGTGCGCACGATCTTCACCGCCGCCCCGTGTACGGCCGGGTAGAGATCTTGGCGGGTGACCAGACAGACGATCATGCTCGCGGTCCACGGATCCGGGCGCGTCCCCGAGGGTACGCCCCGCGATGGAGGGTAGCCGCCAGCGGGGGAGGTGTCGACTGCGGCCTAGATCTCCCGCAGGAGGCGCGCGAGGCGTGCGCCCACGGCCTCCGGCGAGAACTGCTCCCGGGCCCGGATCCGCGCCGCCTGGCCGAGCCGCGCCCGGAAGGGACCGTCACCCAGGGCCGTCAGCGCCGCGGACACGTCCTCGACGTCCGTGGGTTCCACCAGGATCCCGGTCTCCCCGTCGAGCACCAGATCGGGGATCGCCCGCTGGCGTCCGGCCACCACCGGGAGACCCAGGGCCATCGCCTCGGCCACCCCCATCGGGAACGCGTCGTTCGTGCCCGGCAGGCAGAAGACGTCCGTGGAGCGCAGGAGGTCCCACTTCGGCTCCCCCGCGACCCAGCCCGGGAACGCAACGCGCGCCCCCAGGCCCGCGGCCCGCGCACGGACCTGCAAGGCCCTGCGCCGGGGCCCCTCACCGGCGACGGTCAGCCGCACCCCCGGCCCCAGCCCGGCCACGGCGTCGATGGTCACCCCCACCCCCTTGCCCCGAACGAGGCGGGCCAGGGACACCACGTGGAGGCCGTCCGCCTCCCGTCCCTGCCGTGGGGCGGCGGCGGCCTCCATCACCTCGGGGGACAGGGGATTGGGGAGCACCGCGACCCGGGCCCCGGGGAGGGCGCCCTCCACCCGATCCCGCCACCACTGCGACGGCACGACCAGGCGAACCGAACCGGTGGCGAGCATCCGGATCAGGCGGCGCGACGTCGGTCGTTCCAGGTATTCGTCCAGCTCCACCCCGTGCAGGTGGACCAGGGTCCTGGCGCCGGCCCCCCGCGCGATGCTCAGCAGGGCCGCCTTGCGCACCAGCGACGGCCAGGCCCCCGCGTGGGCGTAGACGACCGGGGCGATTCCGCCGTCCGACATCTCCTCCACCGCGCCCGAGAGCGTCCGGTGGACCCGAGCCCAGGGGATCAGCTTTCCCGTCACCCCGCCGGCCCGGTGGGTGGTCAGCCGCCGGCAGGGGATCCCGGCCGCCTCCGCCGCCGCCTCGAACCCGCGGAGGGCGACACCCACGCCGCCCCCTGGCGCGTCCGCGTCGGTGCCCAGCAGGATCAGTCCGGGAATCGCCTCGACCACGAGCCGAACGTACCAGGTGCGGGGCGCTTCGGGGCGATTTGCCGCGTCCTGGATCGCATGCTAGATACCAGGACAGGAGGCCCGCCCGTGTGGCACGAAGGGCTCGAGATCGCCCGGCGCCTGGATGACTGGCAGGCGGGCCAGCCGCGGGGCCCCTACACCCTGGAGCTCTACCCGACCCTCCGCTGCAACATGGGGTGCGTCTACTGCGACACGCAGCACCGGGACGAGCGACGCCCGGACACCCTCTCCCCCGCCGACCTGGAACGCATCGTCGACGAAGCCGCCGAGCTGGACGTGAGACGGATCATGCTCCTGGGCGGAGGCGAACCCCTGCTCGCCAGCGCCACCACCGGGTCCCTGATGCGGCGGATCAAGGCCGCGGGCATGGAGGGGGTCCTGACCACCAACGGATGGCTGCTCGGCGGGGCCATGGCGGACACCCTGGTGGAGGTGGGCTGGGACGAGGTCCAGATCTCCCTGGACGCCGCCGACCCCGCCACCAACGACGGTCTGCGCGGGACCCCGGGCGCCCTCCGTCGTGTGACCGGCAACGTCCGTCACCTGGCCGTGCTCCGCCACCTGGCCGGGGCCCCGACGCCGCGGATCCTGGTGCACTCGGTGCTCACCCGCCGCAACGTGGATCAGCTGGACCGGCTGGTCGCCCTGGCCGGCGCGCTGGGGGCCTACCGGATCAACGTGGACGCCCTCATCGCCTACCGCCCGGAACAGCGAGAGCTGCTGCTCACCGACGATCAACGCGCCGCGCTCCCCGACCGCGTAGCCGTCGCCGCCCGGATCGCCCGCGACCTGGGCATCGAGCACAGCCTCGATCAGCTCGTGGAGCGGCGGACCACCGAGCGCGGCCAGATGGAGCTGCCTCTGGGCGGGCCCGCCACCATCGAGCACGCCCCGTGCCTCAACCCCTGGTACTACATGGTCGTGGACGCGGACGGCTGCGTGAGCCCCTGCTGCGTGATCACCGGCACCCGAGAGGACGTGCGCGAGCGCGGGCTGCGGGAGTCCTGGGAACGCGGGCCGGTCCTCGCCGGCCTCCGGCGCCGCATGCTGGCCAAGCGGGTGCCGGAGCGGTGCCGCGAGTGCTCGGTGGCGATGATCTCGCGCAACGAGGAGCTGAGGCGCATCATGGCGGGGCGATGATCTACCTGAACCTGGAGCTCACCGACCGCTGCAACCTGCGCTGCATCATGTGCGACCAGGCCTGGAACGATCGGGTCCACGACGCCCCCGACCGCCACATGAGCGAGGACACCTGGCGACGCCTGCTGGAAGGCCTCGAAGGGGTCGACGAGGACATCTCCCTCTGCCCCCACTGGCTGGGTGATCCCACGGTCCACCCCCGGTTCGCCCCGATGATCCGCTGGGCCTTCGAGCGCAACGACGACAACCGCTGGTTCCGGCACTTCAAGCTCCACACCAACGGTGTACTGCTCGACCGGGACGCCGGGGTGGACACCCTGCTCGACTGCGCCGCACGCCCGAACCAGGCGCCGGACACCTTCCAGTTCGTGCACTTCTCCCTGGATGCCTTCGGCGCCGACGTCTGGGAGCGAGTGAAGGGCGGGGGCGGCAGGCAGCGCGCGTACGACAACGTGCTGCATCTGCTCGAGCAACGCCGGGTGCGGGGCCTGTCGTGGCCCAAGGTCACCGTGGCCTTCGTGGTGATGGAGGAGAACCGGGACGACGCCAGGGCTTTCCTCGACCACTGGCGCCACATCCTCGACGAGCTGGGCGACGGCCCCCAGGTGCTGTGGGACTGGCCCGTGGAGGCCCGCGACAGTATCTATTTCCGTGGCCTCAATCACTCGGATCAGGATCGGGCCGACCGGATCCACCGGGAGGTCCTGCTGGAGCTGGGCCTCATCGACGATCCCGCCCAGGCCCGGACCATGGACAGGAGCTTCTGAGGTGAGCCGGCGCCCCCCCTGCAGCGGCCTCTGGGAGACACCCACGGTGCACGTCAGCGGCGCCCTGACCACCTGTTGCCTGGACGACCAGCTGGAGAACGAGCTGGGCAACCTGGCCGATTCGACCTTGCCCGAGCTCTGGGAGGGCCGTCGGCTGAGGCGCTGGCGCGTCGCCCAGATCGAGGGGCGATTCCAGGACTCCGGTCCGTATTGCACGCGCTGCAACTGGCGGGCCGCCGGGAGCTATCCAGCGGATCGGATCCGGGCCTACCTGGAGCGCATCGGCCACGAGGGTCTACTAAACGCGCCTGAGACGGCCGGTGAGGAGGACGAGGACGGGCCCGCGTAGCGTGGCAGTCCCCGCGTGGTCGCGCTATCATGTCGCCGTCTCGACGTGGGGTCAGGCCTGGAGTTCGCGATCCGCCGGGCAAGAGACAGCCCGGGCAATCCAGTCCCGACGCCCTGATCCACCCGCGCCGATGCCGAGGGGCCCCGATGGATCGACGCGCCCATCCCCGCAAGCCTTGCCTCCTCAAGGTGTACCTGCGCGCCGAGAAGGAGACGTGGGAGGGCACGATCCTCAACTACAGCGACAGCGGTGTGTTCGTCGCCTCGGGCCGCATGGCGAAACCGGACGACATCCTGCGGTTGCGTTTCCGCCGGCCTACGGACGCCTCGGTGATCGAGGTGGACGGCGTCGTGAAGCGGGTGATCGCCGAGCCCGGCTCCCTGGGCGGCGACACCGGCTACGGGATCCAGCTGGTGGAGATGCTGTCGTCGGCCAACGTGTCCAAGGGGGCCAGCGGCGTGTTCGAGCGGCCGCGCCTGCGGGAGACCCGCTCGTCCATCTCCGGAACGCGGACCCGGGCCAAGGCCGAGGTCCAGCCCGCCGCCACCGCGGCGGAGAAGCAAGCGACCCAGGGACGGCGGAGCCGCGCCCGGGACAGCCGCTACGTGACCTACATCAAGGCCACCTACACGCCGATGACCGGTGGCGGTGCTCCCCTGACCGGCGAGATCATCAACATCAGCCGCCACGGGCTGTTCCTGGGGACCACCCGACCGCCCGCAGAGGACGCGGTCGTCTCGGTTCGCATCGACGGCTGGGACGTGGACGGCAGCTCCGACGCCCTCGACCTCATCGCGCAGGTCCAGTGGTCCAAGGCCGCGGACGACGGCGGCCCGCGGCCCCCGGGGGCGGGGCTTCGCATCATCGGCTTCAGCACCCCGGCAGCCCAGAAACGCTTCGAATCTCTCCTGCGTGCCCTGCTCGTGGTCGGCAACCCGATCGTGGGCAAGTGACGCCCGGCGGACATCCCTTTTCCCCGAACCCCGAGGAGGAACCTCGACCGTGACCTCGATCCGACCCATCGCTCGACGTGTGGAGAACGAGACCGTGCTCATCACCGGCGGCGCGGGCTTCATCGGCTCCACGATCGCAGGCTGGCTGGTGGACAGAAACCGCGTGGTGATCCTCGACAACCTGCACCGGGACTCGCTCAAGTCGAACCCGGAGCTGCGGGACCACGACAACCTGACCCTGATACAGGGCGACATCCTGGACCAGCACGCCGTCAACCGAGCCATCCGGGGCGCGACGCTGGTCATCCACTGCGCCGCCATCGCCGGCGTGGACACCGTGCTCGCGGTGCCCACCAAGACCATGCGGGTCAACATCATCGGGACCTACAACATGCTCGAGGCCGCGGTGGCCGCGGGTAGCGTCCGGCGCTTCCTGGACTTCTCCACCTCGGAGGTCTTCGGAGCGTACGCCTACAAGGTCCGCGAGGGGGACGTGACCTCCCTCGGCGCGGTGGGCGAGGCCCGCTGGACCTACGCGGTGAGCAAGCTGGCCACCGAGCACATGGCCCACACCTACCACCAGGAGTTCGGGCTCCCCACGGTGGCGATCCGGCCCTTCAACATCTACGGACCGGGCCAGGTCGGTGAGGGCGCGATCCACCACTTCATCCTGCGCGCGCTCAAGGGTGAGGATCTGACGATCCACAACGACGGCGCCCAGATCCGCGCCTGGTGCTACATCGACGACATCGTCGAGGCGGTGATCCGGGCCATCGAGATGGACAAGGCGGTCGGTCACTCCTTCAACATCGGCAATCCCCGCAGCACCCTGACCATCTACAATCTCGCCCGGGAGGTGATCCGGTTGGCAGACTCCTCCTCGCGACTGAAGATGGTCAAGTGGGACCACGCGGACGTGGAGTTGCGCATCCCCGACGTGGAGAAGGCGCGGCGACTGCTGGGGTTCGAGCCCAAGGTGGACCTGGAAGAGGGTCTGAAGACGACCATCGACTGGTACCGGGAGCAGATGAAGTGAGCGAACGCGAGCGTCGATTGCGGCTGTCACGCCCCTGGACGGCGGACGAGGAGATCGAGGCGGTCTCCCGGGTGCTCCAGGGGGGCTGGCTGACCCAGGGTCCCGAGGTGGAACAGCTGGAGGGACAGGTCTGCGAGACGACGGGGCGGAGACACGCGATGGCGGTGAGCTCTGGCACCGCGGCGCTGCAGCTGGCCGTCGGTGCCCTGGAGCTCGAGCCGGGCAGCGAGGTGCTGATCCCGGACTTCACCTTTCCAGCCACGGCCAACACCGTGCTGCTCAACGGGCTGGTCCCCCGGATCGTCGACATCGATCCTTCGACGTACAACATGCGTCCCGAACTGGCGGCAGAGGCCATCGGACCCAACACCGGCGCGATCATGCCGGTGCACCAGTTCGGATTGATGTCGGACATGGCGGCCCTGGGCGAGATCGCCCGGGAACGCGGCCTGCGCGTGCTCGAGGACGCCGCGTGCGCCCTCGGGGCCCGTTCGCCCGCCGGCGACGCGGGCTGCATCGGCGACGCGGGCTGCTACAGCTTCCACCCCCGAAAGACGATCACCACCGGCGAGGGCGGGATGGTGGTCTGCGACGACGACCGCCTGGCGGCCCACGTGCGTCGGATGCGCAACCACGGCATCGAGTTCACCCCCGACGGGCCCGTGTTCGTGGAGCCGGGGTTCAACCTGCGGATGCCCGACATCTGCGCCGCCATCGGCAACGTGCAGCTCAGGCGCCTGGACGACGCCATCGAACGCAACCGGGCCCTGGCCGAGGCCTACGACGAGCACCTTGCCGGGCTGTCCTGGCTCCAGGCCCCCGTGGAGCCCGAGGGCTACCGACACACCCGCCAGACCTACGCCGCGCTGCTGGACCCCGACCTGGACCGCCAGCCCCTGATGGATGCGCTGACCGAGCGGAAGATCGAGACCAGCATCGGGGCCCAGGCGTTGCACCGGCTGGAGTACCTCAAGCCGTATTGCGGCGATGGGGGGTACCCGGGCGGGGAGTGGGCGGCGGAGTCGGTGTTGTGTCTGCCGTTACATCCGGGGATGGGCGAGGCGGATGTGGAACGGGCTGTGGGCGCGTTGAGGGAGTGCGGGCCGTAGGGGCACCTCCCTCCCCCGATCGTCTCCAACCGGAGGCGAAACGGTCGGTCTTCAGTGTCCCTCCCCCTCCGACTCCGGCAACCACTGCGCCCCGAGGAAGAGCAGGGCCAGCAGCCCGTAGGCCGCAGCCCACGGGATCCCCGTACCCGGTGAGAGGTCGACGACCGTGTCCGACATGGTCCACTGGTAGGTGTGCATCAGTCCCAGATAACTGCAGAACGCCGCGCCCACGCACCAGGCCGCCGCCGCCACGAACTTGCGCTCGATGACGGCCACGGTCGCTGCGGACCAGATCATCGCGGTCAGCACGAAGCCCTGCTCGATGGCGAAGACGCCGTGGGCGTGGATGTCGGACACCTTGAGCGCGTCGAGCAGGTGGGGGCCGAAGGCGGTCTCGGGGTTGGCGCCCGCGCCACCGGCGCGGAGGCCGGCCTTGAGCATCAGGGCGCCCCAGGCGGCGACTCCCGGGAGCAACCCCACCGCGACGGCCGGGGCGTGGCTGCGGGGCACGGTCTGGGTGGCCTGGGCGGTCATCACCAGGCCGATCCACAGCACGATCGCCATGCCGGCCTCGATGGGGATCACCGCCGCGATCACACCGATGGTCCCCGTCAGGCAGATGATGCAGACGAAGATCCCGTCCAGCACCGAGTACCCCGCCCGGGCCCCCATGGCCTTCCAGCCCGGGTGGCCGATGTAGATCGTGGTCGGGAAGCAGGACCCGAACCCGGCGGCCACGATGGAGCCGATGCCGTTGGCGGCCAGCGACGGCGCCGTGGGGAAGGAATCCCCGCCGGCCTCGGCGCTCTCGATGTTCTGCAACGAGCCGATCAGGTTGATCACGCCCATGGGGATGATCACGGCCAGGAAGGCACCCAGGTAGCCGCTCTGCACCGCCTCGATCACCGCGCCGACCGCGGGACGGGGCAGGTACACGCCGACCCCGGACGCGACCTCCTTCATGGCCACGGAATCCCAGCTCACCAGCCCGGTGGCCCACGCCAGCGTCGTGCCGAGAACCACCGCCACCAATCCCCCGGGGATCCGCAGGGGGAAGCGCACGCGGCCGAAGTAGATCAGGAGCACCACGCCCAGGGGCAAGAACCCCACCAGCGGCGTGGCGAAGGTCCGGAAGAGGAAGCCGATGGCGATGAATCCCACCGCGATGCCGGCCAGGGTCGAGAGCATCGCCGCCCGGGGGGTCAGCCGCCTCAGCCGCTCGGCGAAGAAGCTGCCGGCGAACTCGATCAACCCCGAGCCCAGGCACGCCAGGACCCCCGCGGTCCAGGCAGCCCGCGTGGCCTGTTCCTCGGTCGCGCCGCTGGAGAGCGCCACCAGTTTCGCAGGCAGCATCACCAGGAAGATGAAGGCGAACAGGCTGACGGTGTTGATCCCGTACGGCAGGGCGGTGATGTCGTCCCGCCCCTCCCGCCGGCCGATGTTGTGGGCCTGCCAGGCGTAGAACAGGTTGCCCACGAGCACCGACAGCGCCACCCCGGGCAGGACCCGCCCCAGGAGCAGGGCGTCGTCGAAGCCGAGCACCACCCGGCACAGGGCCACGATCAGCAGCAACTGGATCAGGTTGTCCAGGGCCAGCCCGAAGAACCCATCCACGTCGCCGGCCACGAACCACCGGGGCTGCTTTCGCACCATCTGCTCTCCCCATCTCGCCCGTTGCGTGCGGCGCGAATAATATAGGGGACCGTGAGAGCGTTTCGAACCCACGGTAGCGGTCGATTCTCCCCCGACGAGCTGGGCGCCCGGGGCGCCGGTGGCGTGATCGAGGACGGCGTCCTCGTGTTTCGGCCGGACCTGGTCCAGCTCGGGGACAACGTCTACATCGGTCACCGGGCGACCCTCAAGGCCTACCCGGGAGGGGGAATCCGCATCGCCGACGACTGCTGGATCGGCCCGAGCTGTTTTTTTTCGGGCAAGGCCGAGCTGGTGATCGAGGCCGGCGTCGGCATCGGCCCCCGCGTGCAGATCCTCACGTCGACCCACAGGGATCCGGGCCGGGACCGTCCGATCATGGAGGGCGAACTCGAACTCGGCCCCGTGCGCATCGGCGAGGGTTCGGACCTGGGCGCCGGTTGCATCGTGCTTCCGGGCGTCACCATCGGTCGCGGCGTGCAGGTGGGCGCCGGCGCGGTGGTCAGCGCCGACCTGCCCGATTTCACCGTGGCGGCGGGGGTCCCCGCCAGCGTGCTGAGGCTCCGCGATCCATGACGGAACCGCCCAACGCGCAGCGGCCGATGGACGGCGAGCTGGCCATCGCGGTGCGTGGCCTGCGCAAGGTCTTTCGGACCGGCCTGCTCCGCCGACGAAAGGTGGCGCTGGAGTCCCTGGACCTGGATGTACCCCGGGGCGGGATCTTCGGCTTCGTGGGCCACAACGGTGCCGGCAAGACCACGACCATCAAGATGCTGATGGGGCTCGCGAGCCCCACCGAGGGCACGGCGGTCATCCTGGGGCACCGCATCGGTGAGCCCGCCGGCCTGGCCCAGGTCGGGTTCCTGCCGGAACGCCCCTATTTCTACGACTACCTGACCGGTGCCGAGTTCCTGGACTTCTACGCCCAGCTCTTCGGGCTGCCGTCCCGCGAGCGCAAGAAACGGATCCAGCGGCTGCTGGAGGCCGTCGAACTCGAGGGGGACGCCGACGCCCAGCTTCGAACCTACTCCAAGGGCATGCTCCAGCGCATCGGGGTGGCCCAGGCCCTGGTCAACGATCCTGCGCTGGTGGTGCTCGACGAACCCATGAGCGGGCTCGACCCCGCGGGGCGACGGCTGATCCGCAACCTGATCCTGCAGATGCGCACCGAGGGCCGGACCGTCTTCTTCAGCAGCCACATCCTGTCGGACGTGGAGCTGATCTGCGACCGGATCGGGATCCTGCTCCACGGCCGTCTGCACTACACCGGCGGTGTCCAGGATTTGCTGGACCGCCACGTGGATCGGGTCGAGATCCGCGCTGAGGAGATATCGGACGAGGCCGCCGGGGAGCTCGGGGAGCTGGCGGACGAGGTGCAGCAACTCGGCGGGCAGTGGCTGCTGCGGGTTCCCGAGGGCCCCCCGCAGCAGCGGATCCTCAAGCGGCTGGGGCGCGACGCGGCCAAGGTGGTCTCGGTGACCCCGCTGCGGCCCAGCCTCGAGGACCTGTTCATGAGGGACCTCAGCGGCGCCCGCGGCCCCTCCGACGGCGGGCCTCCGGACCAGGACGCGGCTCCATGAAGGTCTGGGCCATCGCGCGCAATACCTTCCGGGAGGCGGTACGCAACCGCATCCTGTACTCGCTGCTGTTCTTCGCCTTGATCTTCATCGGTGGCTCCTCGCTGCTGAGCCACCTGACCGTGGGTGAGTACACCAAGATCATCGTGGACATGGGCCTGGCCGGCATCTCGATCTTCGGGGTGCTGATCGCGATCTTCGTCGGCATCGGGCTGGTGAATCGGGAGATCGAGCGCAAGACGATCTACACCCTGGCCAGCAAACCCGTCTCCCGGGGCGCGATCGTGGTGGGCAAGTACCTGGGGCTGGTGATGGTGCTGACCGTGCTGGTCCTGCTGATGGGGACCGCCTACGCCCTGACGCTGGTCATCAACGGCGCCCAGCTGCAGCTGGCCATGGTGGCTGCCCTCGGCCTGGTGCTCGTGGAGCTGATGGTGATCACCGCCTTCGCCGTGCTGTTCTCCACGATCTCGGGTCCGACGGTGGCCTCCTTCTTCTCCCTGTCGATCTACGTCATCGGCCACCTGGTGGGGGACATCCGGGCCTTCGGGGCCAGCACGGACAGCTTCTTCGTCCGCGAGTTCAGCGCGGCGGTGTACTGGATCCTGCCCAACCTGGACAACTTCAACGTGCGCACCGAGGTCGTGCACGGGGTCCCCGTGGCCGCGGACTTCCTCGCCGCGACCCTGGGCTACGGTGTGCTGTACTCCGCCGTGGTGGTCGGGATCGCCTCGGTGGTGTTCCGGTACAGGGACTTCTGATCGACATGTCGCGCCTCCGCACGCCGATGATCCTCGCCGCCTTCGTCCTGGCCGCGCTGGTGCTGCGCGTGCTGTGGGGGGGGCGGATCGAGTGCGCCCGCGCCGCCGACGAGATGGACGCCCAGCGGCCGTACCAGGCCGTGCTGCACTACGAGCGGGCCGTCCGCTGGTACCTGCCGGGGAGCCCCTATGTGCACCGCGCCAGCGACGCGTTGTGGTCCATGGGCGAGGCGGCGGAGGAGGCCGGGGACCGGGAGCTGGCGCTGTTCGCGTTCCGCGGGCTGCGCGGAGCGGCCTATGCCACGCGGTCGTTCTACCAGCCCCTGGGCGGTCGTATCGCGGCGGCGGAGGAGCGAATCGCGGCGCTGATGGTGGTGGATCCGGCCGCGGCCTGGCCCGATCCAGCCCTTTCGGAACCCGAGCGCCACGCGGTGATCCTGGACAACCTCCAACAGCACACGGACCCCTCGACCGGCTGGGTGATCGCCCTCGAGATCGGCTTTGTGGCGTGGTTGGGGGGCGCCGGCGCGCTGGCCTGGCGCATGGGCCGCCAGGGCAACCGCCGTCGCACGACGCTGTGGCTCACCGGCGCGGTGATCGGGGGCTACGCCCTCTGGATCGTCGGGATGTGGCGGGCCTGAGTGTTCACCTACATCTACTTCCTGGTCTGCGCCGGGGCCTTCGGCCTGGTGGTGGGCTCGTTCCTCAACGTGGTGATCCACCGGCTGCCGGCCGGTGAGAGCGTGGTCCGCCCGCGGTCCCGCTGCCCCGAGTGCGGACACGCCATCGCCTGGTACGACAACGTCCCCGTGCTGAGCTACCTGATCCTCCGCGGCCGCTGCCGGGGCTGCGGCACCCCGATCTCCATCCGCTACGCCCTGGTGGAGCTGCTGACCTGCGCCGTTTCGATCGCCGTCTACTGGCAGACCGTTCCCGCGGTCGACCTGCACCACGTCGCGCCGAGCATCACCGACGCCGAGGCCTGGGCGGTGGCGGCTCCGGTCACCTGGGTCCACCTGGCGACCTGGCTGTTCTACTTCGTGTTCTTCTCCGGGATGATCGCGGTGTTCTTCATCGACCTGAAGCACTTCATCGTCCCCAACGAGATCACCTTCCTCCTGCTCCCCACGGGGTTGCTGGGGTGTACGGGCCTGTGGTTCGCCGGCGCGGCGGTCCCCCACCCCCTGCACGCCCTGGCAGGCGCGGCCACCGGTGGAGGGGTGCTCTTGGCCGTGGGGGTCCTGGGCTCGTGGGTCTTTCGCAAGGAGGCCATGGGTATGGGGGACGTGAAGTTGCTGGCGACCATCGGCGCCTTCCTCGGGATCTGGCCGACCCTGCTGGTGGTGGTGCTGCTGTCGGCGATGGGGGGATCGGTGATCGGGATCGTGCTTCGGATCGTGGGGCGGGCGCAGCATGGCGTGCCGGAGGATCCGAGGGAGAAGGCCGAGGTCGAGACCGAGTCCGGGGCCGAGTCCGAGGGCGAGTCCGAGATCGAAGGCCGCCACTCCCAGCCACCCGACCAGCCGATCCCAGAGCCTCGAACGGCACCCCCGGATGTCGAGACCGACGACGCCCCACCCGTCGGCTACTACATCCCCTTCGGCCCCTTCCTGGTGGCCGCGAGCTTCGTGTATTTCATGGTCGGGGATCTGCTGGTGTCGATGTACGAAACGGCTCTCTACTGATCGCCGCCCTCCCGCGGCGGGGCATCGTCACCGAATCGGGGCACGTGGAGGTCGATGGGACGGCCGGTGCGGGGGTGTTCGAAGGCCAGGCGGATGGCGCGTAGGCCCAGGGGGCCGGGGGTGCCTCCGTACCGAGGATCCCCGACCAGCGGGCATCCGATCTCGGCCAGCTGGCGGCGGATCTGGTGGGTCCTACCCGTCTCCAGGGTGACCTCCAGGTCGCAGGGGCCCAGCCTGCGGTAGCGCAGCGCAGCGCGCTTCCCCCCCACCGTTCCCACCAACCGGTCGTCGGCCTGCGGCGGGTCGGAGACCACCCTGGCCCGGTAGATCCGGGTGATCCGCCGTTGGCCCAGGGCCTCGGCGATGGGCCGATTGAGGCGGCGGTCGAGGACCACCAGCAGCAGGCCGCTGGCGCGGCGGTCCAGCCGCTGGGGCAGGTGGGGGCGACCGCCGAATCGCTGCCGTACCCAGGCCTCGACGGTACCCCGGTCCGTCTCCCGTGTGGCCCCGGTGGGCACACCCGGGGGCTTGTCGACCACGGCGAGGCCATCCGCCTCCCAGATCGCACGGGGTTCGGGGGCCGGCTCGTCGGCGGCGGGGGCCGCCAGGTGACAGGCCACCAGGGCGCCCCCCTTGCAGCGCCGGGACGCCACCTTGCAGCGCCGACCGTCCAGGTAGGCCCCGCCGGCCTCGATGGCCCGCCTCGCCGCCCCCCGGGAGATCCCGAGGACGCTCGCGAGGGCGCGGTCCAGCCGTTCTCCGTCCAGGTGCGCCGGCACCGGGGCCGGCCCGAGGGCGCGATTCGACGTCATGGCGGGCATCATACGCCCGGCGACAGCGCACGCGCGAAGAGAGACACGCAAAGCACCGCCGGGGTTGCTAATATGGAGGGCCATGCACATCCACGAGCTGCTGGCACACACGGTCAAGGCGGGAGCGTCGGATCTCCACATCGCGACCGGCGAGGTGCCCGCCCTGCGCGTCGACGGCTCGGTGCGGCGGGTGAACACGCCTCCCATCTCCGCGGAGATGGCCGAGCGGTTGATCTGCTCGATCATGACCGAGCGCCAGAAGACCACCTTCGACGAGCAGCTGGAGCTGGACTTCTCCTTTGGTCTCCCCGGCATCGGCCGCTTCCGGGTCAACGCCTTCCACCAGCTTCACGGCCTGTCCGCGGCGTTCCGGGTGCTGCCGGACGAGGTGATGGCCCTGGATCAGCTCGGACTTCCGTCGGTGGTCAAGGACGTGGCGCGGCTCCGGCGGGGGCTGGTGCTGGTCACCGGCCCGACCGGGAGCGGCAAGACCACGACCCTGGCGGCGTTGATCCAGGAGATCAATCAGACCCGCCACGAACACGTGGTCACCATCGAGGATCCCATCGAGTACAGCTTCCGCGCCGCGCGCTGCATCATCAGCCAGCGGGAGCTGACCACCCATACCCACTCGTTCGCCAACGCCCTGCGCTCGGCCCTGCGGGAGGATCCCGACGTGATCCTGCTCGGGGAGATGCGCGACCTGGAGACCATCTCGCTGGCGCTGACCGCCGCGGAGACCGGTCACCTGGTGCTGTCCACCCTCCACACCCGGTCGGCCGCCGACACCGTCAGCCGGGTGATCGACGCCTTCCCCACGGATCAGCAGTCCCACGTGCGCAACATGATCGCCAACTCCCTCGAGGCGGTGGTCTGTCAGCAGCTCGTTCCCCGCAAGCGCGGCGGACGGGTCTGCGCCACCGAGGTGCTGCTGCTCAACTTCGCCGTGCGGAACCTGATCCGCGAGAACAAGGTGTTCCAGATCCCGTCGATGATGCAGACCCAGACCACGGCGGGCATGGTCACCATGGAACAGAGCCTGTTGAACCTCTTCCGCGGCGGTGTGATCGCCAAGGACATGGTCCTCAAGCGGTCCAACGATCCTTCGGTGCTCGAGAAGATCGAGGAGATCATGGCCCACGAGACCGCCCGGATGCGCGGGCGCAACCGCTAGATTCCGCCGCGCCCTGCCCCCCGTAAAGGAGTTTCCCATGACGTTTCGCGCCGAATGGATCGCGCGTCGCCTCGACGATCCGGTGGTGACCCAGCTGCACTACGCACGCCGGGGGGAGGTCACCCCGGAGATGGAGTACGTGGCCGCCACCGAGCGGCTGGATCCCGAGACCGTCCGCGACCACGTGGCCCGGGGGTGGATGATCATCCCGGCCAACATCCGCCACCCCGAGCTGAAACCCATCGCCATCGGCGGCCCCACACGCTGCAAGGTGAACGCGAACATCGGCAACTCGGCCCTGGGCTCGGGCATGGACCAGGAGCTGGCCAAGCTCCAGGCGTCGATCCAGTTCGGAGCCGACACGGTCATGGACCTGTCCACGGGTGGGGACATCATCGACATCCGCGAGGGCATCCTCCGAGCCAGCCCCGTACCCGTGGGCACCGTGCCCGTGTACGAGGCCACCGAACGGATCGAGAGAATCGAGGATCTCAGCGAGGACCTGCTGCTGGAGGTCATCGAGCTGCACGCCCGCCAGGGTGTGGACTACATGACGGTGCACTGCGGACTGGTCGCGGACCACCTCCCCCTGGTGAAGGGGCGGGTGACCGGGATCGTCAGCCGTGGCGGCGCCCTGCTGGCCCGCTGGATGCTCGCCCACGGCAAGCAGAATCCCCTGTACACCGGCTACGACCGGATCCTCGAGGTCTGCCGGCGCTACGACGTCAGCCTCAGCCTGGGGGATGGCCTGCGGCCCGGATCGCTGGCCGACGCCAGCGACAAGGCCCAGTTCGCCGAGCTGGACACCCTGGCCGAGCTGACCATGCGGGCCCGGGAGGCCGAGGTCCAGGTGATGGTGGAGGGGCCGGGCCACATCCCCTTCCACGAGATCGAGATGAACATGAAGGTCCAGGCCGAGCGCTGCGACGGAGCGCCGTTCTACGTGCTGGGTCCCCTGGTGACCGACGTGGCCGCCGGCTACGACCACATCAACTCCGCCATCGGCGGCACCATGGCCGCCTTCCACGGTGCGGCCATGCTGTGCTACGTGACGCCCCGCGAGCACCTGGGATTGCCCGATCTGGAGGACGTGCGCGCCGGCATCATCGCCCACCGCATCGCCGCCCACGCCGCGGACGTGGCCCGGGGACTCCCCGGCGCCCGGGACCTGGACGACGACATGAGCCGCGCCCGCTACCGCTTCGACTGGGAGGCCATGTTCGGCCTGGCCCTGGACGGGGACAAGGCGCGGGAGCTGCGGGGCGCCGAGTTGAAGGACGGCGACGTGGGCGACGAGGACTTCTGCACCATGTGCGGGCCCAAGTTCTGCTCGATGCGCAACACCCAGATGCTGGAAGGGATGCTGCCGAGTCAGGACAAGTGTGGGCTCAAGGGCTGAGAACCCAGGCAGCTGCTGCCTGGGTTCTTCGGAGCCGAGGACCTAGCTCTCCCGCCGGATCACCATCGCGGTCGTCACACCGCCGCCGCCGCAGATCGAGGCCACGCCCAGCTCGCCGCCGATGCGCTTGAGCACCCCGTTGAGGGTCACGAGGATTCGCGCGCCGCTGATGCCTGTGGGGTGGCCCAGGGCGATGGCGCCGCCGTGCTGGTTGAGCTTGTCCCGATCCCAGTTCAACTGGCGCTCGTTGGTGAGGACCTGGGCCGCGAAGGCCTCGTTGACCTCGTAGGCCGCCATGTCGTCCAGGGTCATCCCCGCCCGCTCCAGCGCGATCGGAATGGCGATGCCGGGCCCCTCACCCATGGTCTCGGGGGCGCAGGCCGCCGTGGCGTGGGACACGACCGAGAACACCACCGGCCAGCCCTCGGCCGCCGCCTTCTCCCGGGTGGTGACCACCAGGGCCGTGGCGCCGTCGGACATCCCGCAGGCGTTGCCGGCCGTGACCCGGCCGCCCTTCTTGAACACCGCGGGCAGCTTGGCGAGCTTCTCCACCGAGGAGCCCTCGCGGATGGTCTCGTCGGTGGTGAAGGTCACCGGCTCGGCCTTGCGGTGGGGGGGCGGCGCCTCGACGGGCACGAGCTCGTCGGCGAACCAGCCGTTGTCCCGGGCCGCGGCAGCCTTGCGGTGGCTGTCCACGGCGAAGGCGTCCATGTCCTCGCGGGGGATGTCGTACTTCTCCACCAGGTTCTCGGCGGTCACACCCATGCCGAACCCGCAGAGGGGATCGATGCTGTCACTCCATCCGTCCTCGAGCTTCTTGTCCCCCATCTTGAAGCCCTCGAAGCGCACGTTCTTGAGCAGGTAGGGGATGGTGCTCATGCTGTCCATGCCGCCGGTCATCACCGCGGTCATCTCGCCGGTCAGCAGGCCCCGCGTGGCGTGGATCACCGTGATCATCCCCGACGGGCAGGCCATGTTGATGGTCTGCACCGGAACGGAGATGTCCACCCCGCCACGAACGGACGCGGTACGCGCGGGATTCGGGCCGTTGCCGGCCTGGCGGCAGCTGCCGTAGATCACCTCGTCCACACCGGTGGCCTCCAGGCCGATCCGCTCCCGGGCCGCGCGGATCGCGGTGGCGCCGAGGTCGAAAGATGCGACCTTGCTCACCGTTCCGCCGAAACGACCCATGGGGGTACGCACCGCCGAGACCACCACCACATCGGAAAGCTTCATCGGGACATCCTCCTCGCAGGTTCCAAGACTTCGGGGGCCGCCTAGGATGGCACAGAGAGGCCGAAATGGGGAGGGAGGCAGCGCGCGCGGGCCAGGTCAGTATCCGTAGGCGTCGGTGCAGTAGCAGTCGTCGGTGTAGTCGTCGCAGGCGCAGAAGTAGAACTCGATGCCCGGGCCCATGTCGCACGAGAACCAGGAGTTCCCGGACTCGGGGCTCGAGATGTCCACGTGGTAGGGGAGATCGAGGATCCACTCGTCCCAGAACCCCAGTTCGGCGTCCCAGCCGTGGTCCCAGGGATCCATCGCCCAGCCCGGGCGTTCCTGTCCCTGCTCCACGCAGGGATTCCCGGTCGCCGAGTCGTACCCCTCGCAGTAGCCCGAGCTCCACATCTCCACCCAGGTGTACGAGGCCCAGCCCTCCACCAGCAAGGTCAACTCCCAGATCCCCCGCCCCTCGGGCGAGCCGTCGGGGACGTCCTCGATGCACTCGATGTTCACGACCGGGTCGTCCAGGTCCACCTCTCCCTCGTAGTCCGGCCAGTCCGCGTCGTCGTCGTCGAGCAGGAAGTCGTCACAGCCCCCCAGCATCAGGCCCGCGCCGCAGATCAGCGCGGCCGCGCACCTCGGGAGCCAGCGATCCAAGGTCATCGCTTCCCTCCGGATTCTCTGGCACCGGCGTCCCGGATCGACCAGCGGCGATCGCCGATGCGGATGAAGTACCGTCCGTCGTCCTCGTCCAAGTATCGCATCAAGCGGTAGAAGGCGGGACGGAAGAACAGCGCGGGCAGCTCCTCGGCGGATGCGTCGCACAACAGCCGTGCCGCATCGTCCACGCGCAGGGTGCGCGCTCTCAAGTCCTCACGGCGTCCGTCACGCAGCACGACGGTCACCGACGCCAGGCCGCCGTCCGGCCCCGCCTCGCACTCCACGTCTCGCACGAACAGCGGTGTGATCTCCACCGCCACCGGGTGCTCTTCCCCCTCGCAGCGCAGGTGCAGCCCGTCCGCGCGCCGGAACAGGGAGTGGCTCAGCTGGTCCCGCAGGTCCGGATCGTCCACCGGCCAGCCCTCGCACCACCAGTCCCCGTCCCGGTCGACGAAGTACTGGTAGACGCGCGGCGCCGGTCCACTCATCGATCCTCCGCGCCGAGCTGCAGGTGCACCGGCCCCAGGGGGGCGACCTGGGGCAGGGACCGGTCCAGCCGAGACGCCAGCCGCGCGCCCAGTACCGGATCGACGCTTCCGTCCACCTCGTTCTGGCGGACCAGCGCATCCCAGGCATCCTCGTGGCGCCCCTCGCGGAAGAGCACGTACGCCTCCGCCCCCATCAGATCCGTGCGGCTGGGGTCGACCTCCAGGGATCGACGGAGGAGGTCGAGGGACTCGGTCCCCCGATCCAGCTGGCCCAGGGTCTGGCCGAGGCCACCGAGGATCCGCGGGTCCCAGGGCCGGCTGTCCAGGGCCACACGGAAGGCCCGCTGGGCGTCCCGAAGCAGGCGGAGATCGAGGCACAGGAACCCCAGGCTCATCTGCAGGTCCGGGTCCCCGGGCAGCCGGTCCAGCTGGGTGCGGTGCATCATGATCGCCTGGAACATGTCGCCCCGCAGCACCTCCAGGTGCGCCAGGCCGATGTGGCCCCAGGCGAGGTCCGGATCGAGTTCGATCGCCGCCTCGAAGTGGGGGCGTGCGGCGTCCCCGTCCGGCAGCAGGATGCGCCCGGCCAGGTAGGCGAACAGGGCGCTGTCGGGGGTCTGCTCGGCCGCACCCAGGTACCGTTGCCGGGCCTCGTCCCCGCGCCCGAGGCCGATCAGCGCGTCCTGGACCACACGGTGGGCCCACAGCGCCGACTCGCCGTCGAGCCGCGGCTCCGCCGCCGCCAGTGCGCCGTCGGGATCCCCGAGCCGCAGCAGTCCCTGGGCGTAGATCACGTCGCGGAAGGAGTCGGGGGGGGCCTGGGCGGGACCCACGGTCCCGCCCCCAGCTGCGAGGACGGCCGGCAGCGCGAGCAGCCGGGCGTACCCTCGTAGTGCCAGGACGCGGTGGATCGTGGACGTAGATCTCCCCATCGCAGCACACCAGCGCGTCGGTCTCCAGGGTCTCGCAGTCGGTGCTCATCAGGCACTCCAGGTGGCCCTGGAAGGCCTCGGCGGCGACCTCGTCGGTCTCGTAGTGCTCCTCCTGGATCTCGCACTGGGTCCGGCAGTCCTCGGTCACGTAGTCCTGTTCCCAGGGGAGGTCGCACTGTTCCACGAGCTTCTTGCACGCGTAGCGACAGGTCGAGGGGCACCCGAGGAGGAGGGAGAGGAGCGCCAGGGCGGCCCCGGCGATGAGGACGCGGCTCACCAGATGATTCCGCAGCCCTGGGCGTCGCGGAGCAGCTCGTCGCATTCGGTGTTCACCACGCACTGGATGAAGCGGGTGGCGTCCTCCTCGTCGAACAGGCCGCGATTGGTACCCCCACCGTCCCCGGCCTTGAGGGTGTACAGGGCGTCCTCGCAGTCGGTGACGCACATGTCCTGCTGGTGCAGGTCCCACTCGTCGACCGCGGCGCAGTCCACGTTGCTCTCCGAGCTCTCGCACGGGAGGAAGGCCGGCACGTCGCACTCGCTGTACACGCGTGTGCAGGCCGACCGGCAGGTGTAGGTCTCGCACCCCGCCAGCACGAGCAGGGGGATGGCGACGATCATCAGCGTGAGCCCACGAATCTCCATGCTCGAGCCCGTCCCTTCCGTCCAGGCGTCCGGGGGGTCCCGGAGGCCGACAGGATGATATGCGGCGGTCCCGCACTGTTCAACCCTTGCCCTTGCCCCTGCCCCCGCCCCTGCCCTTTCTTTTCCTCCGCGACGAGCCTCGTGTCGGGATCCTCGGTGAGAACGGCAGCGGGGGCAAAGGCAAGGGCGGAGGGGGCCACCGTTGACACGGGCCAGGTGAATCGCAACCCTGAGCCGATGGTCTGCGACGTCCTCCACGTGGCGCCGTACTTCTACCCGGCCTGGGCCTACGGCGGCATCCCCCGGCTGGTCTACGGACTGGCGCGGCAACAGGCGAGCCGTGGCGCGCGGGTCACCGTGGTGACCACCGACGCCCTGGACGCTCGCCGCCGATCCGACGGCGTGGGGGACGTGACGGAGATCCACGGCATCCGGGTCGCCCGCTTCCCCAACCTGTCCAACTGGCTAGCCTACCGCCACCAGCTGTTTCTCCCCCGGGGGGCCGGGGCCTTCCTGGCCCGGGAGGTCCCCGGACACGACGTGGTCCACCTCCACGGCCACAGGCACCTGCTGAACAACCTGGCCGCCCACGCCCTGGAAGACCAACCCCTGGTGATGACCCCCAACGGGACCCTGCCCCTGCTGGAGCGCAAGCGGTCCGTCAAGCGGATCTGGGACCTGGCCCTGGGCGAGTCCGTTCTGCGGCGGTGCGACGTCTTCATCGCGGTGTCCGGGGCGGAGGTGGCCCAGCTGAGGCGCGCCGGCATCGGCATGGACCGGATCCGGCAGGTCCCCAACGGCATCGATCTGGCCGAGTTCGAGCGCCGCCCGCCCCGGGGTGAGTTCCGAGCCGATCTCGGTATCGGCGACGCGCCGATGGTCCTCTACCTGGGCAAGATCACCCCCCGCAAGGGCGTCGACCACCTCCTGCGGGCCTTCGCCCGTCTGGAGCTGCCCCGGGCCCAGCTGGTCATCGCGGGCAACGACATGACCGGCGAACTCCCCGCGCTCCGCCGCCTCGCCCGGCGCCTCGAAGTGGCCGACCGCGCACACTTCGTGGGCCTGCTCAGGGGTCCCGCCCGCTTGCGGGCCCTCGCCGACGCGGACGTTCTGGTCTACCCCTCGGAGCACGAGATCTTCGGGCTGGTCCCCTTCGAGGGCCTGCTCAGCGGGACACCGGTGATCGTCGGCGACGACTGTGGGTGCGGCGAACTGGTCGCCCGGGCCCGAGCCGGGTTCCTCGCACCCTTCGGCGAGCCCGAAGCCCTGGCGGACCCGATCCGCGTGCTGCTCACGGACCGGGCGGCCGGGCGGGCCATGGTCCGCCGGGGAAGGGACCACATCCGCCGACACTTCGCCTGGCCCCGCGTGGCCGAGGGTACCGAGGAGGTCTACGAGGCCGCCCGGCGCGCGCGAAGCCGCGGGCGGTAGCCGAGCACTCCCGGCTATGATGGGGTCACCAACACAACCTCAGACCGTCGGAACTCGCCATGCTGCCGTTCATCGTGTGCCTGGTCCTGCTGCTCGTCCTCGTGCTCGAGCTGGTGCGGCGACGCCTGCTCCGGGAGGAGTTCAGCTGGCTGTGGATCGGCGCCTGCGCGCTGCTCCTGGCCCTGTCGGCCATCCCACAGGTCCGGGAGATCCTCGGTCAGCTGCTGCCGGACAGCTCCGGAGTACAGCTACTGCTGGCGTGCGTGTGCCTCTTCCTGGTCGCCCTGAGCCTGGATTTCAGCATCCAGATCTCGTCCCAGTCCAACCGGATCAAGAACCTCGCCCAGGAGGTCGCCCTGTTGCGCAGGGACCTGGAGGAGGTGCGATCAGACGATGAGTGAACCGGCCCACCGGAGCTGGCTCGAACGGCTGTGGCCCGTCCTCGCCATCGGGGTGGTGGTGCTCCTGGCGCTCGTCGCCCACGGCGGCGGACTGCGGGGGACCTTCCAGTACGACGACAAGGTGGAGATCCTGGTCAACCCCAACCTCCAGGGGCTGGGGCACTGGGGTGACATCTGGATCTACAACCCCTTCCGCTTCCTGCTGCTGTGCACCTTCGCGCTGCAGTACAACACCACCGGCGACGATCCGTTGCCTTTCCACCTGGTCAACCTGGCGATCCACGCCCTCAACGCCCTGCTCGTGGCCTCCCTCGCGCGGCGCCTGTTCGAGCGCGTGGGGCCGGATGGGTTCCGCAGCGGCTGGGGATTGCGCGCAGCGAGCCTGGCGACCGGAGCCCTCTTCGCGGTCCACCCCCTCCTGGTGGAAGGGGTGACCTACGTCTCGGGGCGCAGCTCGAGCCTCGCGACCACCGTCTACCTGCTGGCCTTCGTCGTCCTCGACTCCCTGCTGGCCCGGGAGGCCGCCTCCAGTGACGGCGGCGCCCGCTTCCGGGCGGTGACCGCCCGCGTCGCCCGTCTGGTGACCCTGGCGATGGTGGCCACGGCCGTGGGGGCGGTGATCTCGGCCCACCTCTGGCGCACCGGTCTGGTCCCCGGCGGACGGGCGATCCCCCTGGGCCTCGGCGCCACCCTGCTCACCGCCGGCGCCCTGTCCGGGGTGGTGCGCCGTCAGCTCCGGACCCCCCTGCCGGTGGGTCCGCCGACGGGTTCCCTCAGCCTGCGCTGGGCTTCCCTGGCGGTGCTGTTCGTCGCCGGAGCGATGATCAAGGAGATCGTGGTCACCCTGCCCGTGGGGCTGTGGCTGTGGGACCTGTGCATTCACCGGGGCGGACGATGGAAGGAGGGCTTCCGACGGGCCTTCGGCCTCTACCTGCCGCTGATCGTCGGCCCCATCGGGCTGGCCCTGTTCCGCTACGCCTACTACGGCACGCTGCGGGATACCGTCCTGGTGCGCCCCTACCTGGTGAACCTCTGGACCGAGGCGGTCGTGGTCTGGCGCTACGTCGGGCTCTTCCTGTGGCCCTCGGACCTGTCGATCTTCCATCACCACCCGGAGTCGTCCGCCCTGTTGTCGTGGCCTGCCGCCGCGGCGGTCCTGGGCTGGGTGGCGCTGGTGGCCCTGGTGGCGGTGGGGCTGCGGCGCTGGCCCGCCCTGGGTTTCGTCGTGCTGTGGTCGCTGCTTGCCCTCGCCCCCAGCTCCAGCGTGATCCCGCTCAAGGAGACGATGGCCGAGCACCGGACCTACCTGCCCATGGTCGCCTGGTGTGCGCTGCCGATCCTCGTGCTGGGGCGCCTGCCCCGCCTCCAGTCGCCCCCCTGGCTCCTGCCGGCCCTGCTCCTGGTCGTGGTGGTCTCCCTGGGCGCCCGGACCCGCGCCTACACCGAGCTCTGGCAGACCGAGGAGGGGCTGTGGCTCCGGGCCGTGGAGCTCAATCCGCGCGCCGCCCCGGCCTGGTACCAGCTGGGCGACATCGCCCGGGCCGAGCGCCGGATCACCGACGCGGCGGGCTACTACGAGCAGTGCCTGGAGGAGGACCCCTCCTACCACGACGCGGCCAACAACCTGGGGCTCGTCTTCGTGGAGCTGGGCGACCTGGACGGGGCCCACGCCCAGTTCGTCCGTGCCACGGAGATCGCCCGCGGCACGGGCCGCTGCGCCCCCGCCGCCTACAACAACATCGCCAATGTCCTGGTGGCGCGTCGCTCCTACCTCGAGGCGGAGCGGGCCTACCTGCGCGCCCTGGAGTGCGACGAGGACAACTACGTGACCCACGTGGGGCTCGGGAAGCTGTACGAGGGCCCCCTGGACGACCGCCCGCGGGCGCTGATCCACTACCGCCGCGCCGTCCGGCTGCAGCCCACCCATGCGACGAGCCGCCGTCTGCTGGAGCGCATCGAGGAGTTGAGCTGGTAGATGGCCGGCGTAGACCTGCTGCTGGTCCGGCCACCTGCCCGCTCCCGCCGGCTCCCCTCGATCCTGCCGCCGCTGGGGCTGCAGTACGTGGCCGCGGGCGCGCGGGCTGCAGGGTTCCGGGTCGAGCTGGTCGACGCCCAGGCCGAGGGTCTCGATCCGCACGCCTTGCGGGACCGCTGCCGGGCCGCCCGAGCCGAGGTGATCGGCCTGGGGGGATTCTCACCGGTGTTCGAGCAGACCATCGCCGCGGCCCGTGCGCTGGCAGGAGCCTCGGACCGGCTGGTGATCGGCGGCGCCCATGCCACGCGACACGGGGCGGAGGTCCTCGACGAGCTTCCCGAGGTCGACGCCGTGGTGGTCGGCGAGGCGGAGCAGACCGTCGGCGAGATGCTCTCGTGGTTCGTCGGGGGAGCCAGGGGCGCACCACCGGCCGGGCTCCAGGTCCGCGATCGGCCCCTCCGCCGACGGCCCCGGGAACACCGGCTGGACCGGCTCCCTCCCCCCGCCCGCGACCTGGTGGACCCCCGCCGGTACCGCTACCCGCTGGCGACCCGGCAGGGCATCGCGACCCTGATGACCGGGCGGGGCTGCCCCCGGGAGTGCCTGTTCTGCGACAAGACGGTGGCCGGCGCTCGCCCCCGCCTGCACGGCGCCGACCGGGTGGTGGAGGAGCTTCGGCAGCTCCACCGGGATCCCCGGGTGGGCTACGCCATCCTGTTCGACGACGACTTCGCTGCGGATCGGGAGCGGGTGGAGTCGATCTGCGAGGGTCTGCTCTCCGCCGATGTCCGCCTGCCATGGAAGTGCGAAGCCCGGGTCGACGAGGTGGACCGGCCCCTGCTGCGTCTCATGGGGCGGGCGGGCTGTCGGCTGGTGGGCATGGGCGTCGAATCCCGTCACCCCCGGTCCCTGGAGTGGCTGCGCAAGGGCGTGACCGTGGATCAGATTCGCGGGGCCTTTGGCGCCGCCCGAGACGCGGGCATCGACACCCTGGCCTACGCGCTGGTGGGCATCCCCGGCGAGAGCGAGCAAGACGCGGTCGACACCGCCGAGTTCTGCGGCGAGATCGGCGCCCGCTGGGCCCAGTTCTCCACCCTCTCGCCCCTGCCGGGAACGCCGCTGCACCGCGAGGCGACCCAGCGGGGGTGGCTGGCCCACAGCACGGTGCTCAATCCGGCGGACGCCGAGCGCCGACGCGCGACGCTGCTCGCGCCCCCGTGGACCGAGGAGTCGCTGCGCAGGGCGCTGTGGCGGGCGCACACCCGGTTCTACCTGAGGCCACGGTTCGCCGCCGGCCTGGCGCGGGACGGTCTGGGCGGGCTCCTGGTGGGTTCCCGGTGGCAAGCCGGGCGGGGGGTGGCCGGTTGGCTGGCCCGGGAGGGCCTGAGGATCGCGCTCAGTCGGCGCCGCGCTGTTTGATCCGGCCCTGACGGTCGATCCACCGTTTCTTACCGATCTGGGCCTCGACCGCCTTGCGGAAGCCCTTGACCGTCCAGCCGGTCTCCACGAATCCGGCGAGGATCCGGTTCTTGATCCGCTGGCTCTCCTCTTCGGGATCGGTCAGCAGCGTGAGCAGGGGCTCGCGGGCCACCTCGCCCCCCTGGGCGAACAGCAGCTCCACGGCCCGGAACCGCACCGTCTCGTCGAAATCCCCGAGGGCCCCCACCGCCACCGCTGGCACACGATCGTCGATGTGGTCCTCGAGGAGTTCGAGGAAGCGCACCTTCTTGTCGGGCTTGAAGCTGTCCTTGCCCACCTCTTCGGCGAGCACGTCCAGCAGGATCTCGACCACCTGGTCCTCCGAGACGATCGACCGCAGCGCCTGGATCGGCCAGGTGACGTTCTCCGATTCGCGGAGGAAGGCGCAGATCGGCGGGATGGCGGTGGCGCCCTTGTCCACGAGGATCGAGTAGATCAGCTCCTTCTCGAAGCGGTCCATGGAATCGGACTTGATGATGATGTCATAGCGCCGCAGCAGGCCCAGGAGGGCCTGTTCGGTCCCGATCTCCGCCAGATACTGGATGGGCTCGTCCATCCGCTCGTCCTTGGCGCGGGTCTTGCGCAGTACGTTGCGCATGGCCTTGTCGAAGGCGCGCTCTTCCCGCTTCTCCCTGGAGAACCAGTCCATCAGGCTCATGGTCAGTCTCCCTCGTCCGGCCGCCGCAGCGATCCGTCGAAGCCCAGATCCAGCCCGGCCACGAACCGGGGTGAACTCCCGGTCATGCCTACGCCAGCGGTCACCGAAAGGTCAAACTTTCCGATCCGCAGCCCTGCACCGCCGCGGGCGACCACCCGGCCGCCATTGGCCGGTGACGGGGGCATGCCCCACACCTCGAGGGGGAAGCGCAACCCCGGCGCGGGGTGGATCACGACGAGTCCGGAGAGCCAGACCGCGTCGTCCTGGGCGGCGAACTTGGTGGGATCGCCGAGGATCGCCAGGGCCGCGGATCCGGTGAGGTCCACGGGGCCCAGCCGCTTGGTGACCGTGAGGCCGGCGTGAACGTCCGTCTCGTCGGTCCCGTACCCGGCCCGGGCCCGGGCGTTGGGGAGCTTGACCCCCAGTTCCACCGCGATGCCGGGCCAGCGCGGGCCCTCCACGAGGGGGATGAGTCGGGTCCGGACCCGCAGATCACCCGAGCCGTAGCCATCCTCGGTGGGCTCGAGGGCGGTCGAGGGGGTGTGGAAGCGCACCAGCAACAGGGCGTAGTCCAGCTCCAGGGCGACCCGTTGGAGGAAGGAGATCTCGGCCTGGAGGTGGGGCAGCGCGTATCGATCGCGTACCTGGTCGAAAAAAAGCCGGTGCTCGCCGACCGCCACCGCAGCGCCCGCCACCAGGCGCAGGTCCAGGTCGCCCGCGCGTGCGGGCCGCGTCCACACGGGCCCAGGGACCTCGGCGGACGCCGGGGGGCACGACAGCGCGACGGTGAACAGCAGCAACGCAGGGGCCATCGCAGCGGGCTGCCAGCCCCGAAATGCGGTGCAGAAAGGCCGTTGCATCGGCCCATGGTACCTCACGCGCGCACCCGTGCCGGTTGCTGCCGTGTAAATCCCTGTGATATCAAGCACCCTACGGCATCGAGTGTGCCGTGCGCGCCAAGCGCACACCTGTGGAGACGAACATGCGCCGACGCTACACGCGAGTCCGAGACGTCCTGGGGCTGTGCCTCCTGGCGCTCCTGCTCGGCAACGACAGTTGCGAGACGGAGAGCGGCATCCCCTCGGCGGACGCTGGAGCCGACCTGACCATCGAGCTCGGCGAGCCCGCGGGGCTCGACGGGACGGCGAGCAGCGACCCGGACGCCACCAGCCTCGTCTACCACTGGAACCTGGAGTCCAAGCCGGCCACCAGCGCCATCGCCAACGCCTCGTTCAGCAAGAACGACTCGGCCGATGCGGCGCAGACCAGCTTCGTGCCCGACGTCCCGGGCACCTACGGCGTCAGCCTCTACGTGGTCAACGAGGGCGAGAACGCCTCCGACCTGGACTACGTCGTGGTGATCGCCGGCTCCACCAACACGCTGCCCATCGCCGTCGCCGGGGAGGACGTGACCACCGGGGTCGGGGACGTGGCCTACCTGGACGGCTCGGCCAGCTCGGATCCCGAGGGGGCCGACCTGGAGTACGAGTGGTCCTTCGACCTGGTGCCCGGCGACAGCGAGCTGACCGAGACCGACCTGTTCAACCAGGGGTCGCCCGAAGCGGCCGTGGTGCCCGACGTGGTCGGCCAGTTCGTGCTGCGGCTGCGGGTCTACGACGGCGAGTTCTGGAGCACCCCAGACTTCGTCACCGTGTCGGTGGTGGAGAGCAACCAGCCGCCCATCGCCAACGCAGGGGAGAGCTTCGAGCTGACCCCCTGCGCCGACGAGGAGGTGGAGCTGGACGGCAGGGCGAGCTACGACCCCGAGGGCTCGGACGTCACCTACACCTGGGAGATGGTCTCGGTGCCCGACGGCAGCTCGGTCTCGACCATGACCATGGACGGGGCCGACACCGGTTCCCCGAGCTTCACCTGGGACGTGGTCGGGCTGTACACCGCCCGCCTGGTGATCAACGACGGCGCCCTGGACAGCAGCCCGGACTACGTGGCCATCCGCACGGTGGACCACGAGCCCAACGACGGCCCGGTGGCCGACGCCGGCGGGGACATCCTGGTCGACGCCAGCGCCTACTGCAGCGGCAACAACTGCAGCCCCTGCGGCGAGCGGGAGGAGCTGCTGGACGGCTCCAGCTCCTGGGATCCGGACAACGATCCGCTGGAGTACACCTGGGCCATCACCAGCGGACCCGGCGCGGTCAACGGCGAGCACGCCGAGCAGGCCGAGCTGGTCATCCCCTCGCTGACCACCTCGCCCAACCAGACGTCGGTCTCCGTGACCACGGTCGAGCTGGAGGTCATGGACTGCCAGGGCGAGGCGCTGGCCGACACCCAGGAGGTCACGGTGACCTTCCGCTGCACCGGAAACGTGTACTGAGGAGGATGGGAAGATGACGTACCGCTGGTTCCTTCTCACGAGCCTCGCCACCGCCCTCCTGCTGTCCGCGCTCCCGGCCTGTGAGCCCGAGGAGGTCATCACCAACAGCGCCCCCTGGGCGGACGCCGGGGAGGACGTGAGCACGTCCGTGGCCCTGGAGACGATCCTGGACGGCGGCGGCAGCTACGACCCCGACGAGGGGGACACGCTGAGCTACACCTGGTCCTTCGAGTCGGTGCCCGAGGGCAGCGCCCTGACCGAGGCCGACATCAGCCCCAACGGCAACGTGGACGCCATGGCGCCCGTGTTCGTGGCCGACCAGCAGGGGCTGTACGTGGTGCGCCTGAAGGTCAATGACGGCGAGTTCGACAGCCAGAGCGACTTCGTTCACGTGATGGCCGACATCGAGGGCAGCCTCCCCGTCGCCGACGCGGGCGAGGACCAGGCGGTCACCGAGGGAGACACGGTGGACCTGGACGGCTCGGCGAGCTCCGATCCACTGGGCGAGGAGCTCGGGTTCGCCTGGTACCTGGTGAGCGTGCCCTCCAACAGCAACCTCACCTCCGACGACATCTCCGACGGCGACAGCGTCGGCGCCAGCTTCGTCCCCGACGCCCCGGGTGTCTTCCTGATCGGGCTGCAGGTCAACAACGGGACCGTGGACAGCGTCCCGGACTTCGTGTCCGTGGAGGTGGATTCCACCAACTCGTGTCCCGAGGCCGGCGGCGCCACCACCGGCAACCAGTACACCTGCACCGACGTGGGGGTGACGGCGGCCGACTCCAGCGATCCGGACGGAGACGACCTGGTCTACAGCTGGCGCCACCTGCTGCCGGCCTTCGGCAGCGCGCTGGGCGAGCAGGACTTCGCCGACCCGACGGCCGAGCAGACGAGCTTCTTCGCCGACGCGGCGGGGACGTACACGCTGCAGGTGTCGGTGAACGACGGCGAGTGCGAGAGTACGCCCTACCAGTTCGACCTGGTGGTCACGGTCCGCCCGACCAACACCGCCCCGATCGCGTCGGTGACCGGCACCCAGTGGTACCAGGACTACGGCTCCTGCTCCCAGAGCGGGAACCAGTGGTGGTGCCAGTCCTGCGAGGAGATCGAGGTGGAGATCGACGGCTCGGCGAGCGCCGATCCCGACGGCGATCCCCTTTCCTTCCACTGGGAGAACATCTACGACCCGGACGTCTACCCCAACTTCAAGCCCGCGAACATGGTCGTCGACGACGGCGAGATCGCCATCGCCCGGCTGCAAGACGCCGACGCGACCTACGGCCAGGCCACGCAGCACCAGTACGAATTCCAGCTCACCGTCACCGACTGCATGGGCGAGGAGACCACCCTCGACGACACCTTCGGGATCGTCTACCAGTGCACCGGTCAGGCTGGACCGTAGCCGCCCTCCCCGCTCCCGCTCACGCCCCCGTGCGTGCTACCCTCCCCGCGTCCTGGTCCAAAGGCGGGCCGGGCCCCAGGTTTGGGAGGATCGTCGCCATGCGAAGCACGTCCACGGCCCGCACGCGCGTGTACCCCCTGTTCGCCGCCACCGCCGTCCTGCTGATCGGCCTGGCGACCTCCGGATGCTCGGTCAAGAAGATGGCCGTCAACGCCCTGGCGGACAGCCTGTCGTCGACCACGGGCGGGGCCATCGGCTCGGACGAGGACCCGGAGTTCGTCGGCGACGCGGTGCCGTTCGCGCTCAAGCTGATGGAGATCCTCGCGGACCAGGCCCCGGACCACGTGGGCGTGCGCCAGGCCCTCGCGTCGGGATTCACCCAGTACGCGGTGGTCTTCATCCAGTTCCCGGCGGACCAGGCCAAGTACGACGACTACGATGCCTACTTCGCCGGCAACGCACGGGCTGGGAAGATGTTCCTGCGGGCCAACGGCTACGCGATGGAGGGCATCGAGCTGGGCCACCCGGGCTTCGCCGAGGGGATCCGGGCGGACACCGCGGCCACGTTGAATGACACGACGATCGAGGACGTCCCTTTGCTGTACTGGCTGGGAGCGTCATGGTTGATGGCCATCTCCAACGCCCGCGAGGATCCCGAGCTCATCGGCGAGCTGCCGCTGGCGGCGGCCTGCCTGCACCGGGCGCTGGAGCTGGATCCCGACTGGGACCGCGGCGCGATCCACGAGGCGCTGATCAGCCTGGAGCCCAGCCTGCCCATGCCGGGGGGCGTCCAGCGCGCCGAGGAACACTTCGCCAAGGCCGTGGAGCTCTCCGGTGGCCTCAAGGCCTCCCCCTACGTCTCCCTCGCCACCTCCATCTGCATCAAGGCCCAGGACCGGGAGCGATTCGAGTCCCTGCTGGGCCAGGCGCTGGCCGTGGACCTGGACGCCAGCCCCAACGACCGGATGGCCAACACCTACGCCCAGCTGAAGGCCCGGTTCCTGCTGGACCACCTGGACGACCTGTTCCTGGAGTAGACGACCGATGACGACGACCCATCGCGGCAATTCCCTCCGTTCCTGGTTCCCGATGGCCCTGCTGGCCGTCCTCGCCCTCTCGTGGACCGCCCCCGCCCACGCCGGGGACACCCTGGTGATCAAGCTGGCCACCCTCGCTCCGGAGGGGACCACCTGGTACAAGGGCCTGCGCCAGATGGGGGACAAGTGGGAGGAGATCTCCGGGGGGGATGTCCAGCTCAAGATCTATGCCGGCGGTGTGGCGGGCAACGAGGGCACCATGGTGCGCAAGATGCGCATCGGCCAGATCCACGCCTCGGCCCTGTCCAACCTGGGCCTGCTGGACATCGATCCGGCCCCTCAGGTGACCAGCATGCCCCTGCTGATCGAGAACTACGACGAGCTGGACTACGTGATGGAACAGATGACGCCGGTATTCGAGGAGCGCCTGGCGAACGAGGGGTACGTGGTCCTCAACTGGGGCGACGCGGGCTGGGCCCACTTCTTCACCAAGGAGCCCATGCGGACCCCGGAAGACGCCTCCCGGATCAAGGTCTTCTGCTGGGAGGGCGACGACGCGGCCGT
Source organism: uncultured Rickettsiales bacterium (assembly GCA_964542165.1). Lineage (GTDB taxonomy): Bacteria > Myxococcota_A > UBA796 > UBA9615 > CAYRNR01 > CAYTBN01. The sequence goes on along the minus strand of CAZITQ010000017.1, from coordinate 8,351 downwards.
GGAGGGCTTCCGACAGGCCGGGTTCAAGCCGGTGGTGATCCAGTCGACGGACATCATGCCTTCCCTGCAGAGCGGGCTGATCGACGGATTCCCCAACACCCCGCTGTACGCCCTGTCGACCCAGTGGTTCGCCCTGGCCCCCAACATGCTGGAGATGGGCTGGGCCCCGCTGGTGGGGGCCACCGTGATCAGCAAGGACGTCTGGGACCGCGTGCCGGCCCAGTACCACGAGCCCTTCATGGTGGCGGCCAAGGAGATCGGCGAGGAGCTCAAGGGGGAGATCCGGCGCCAGGACCGCAAGGCCATCGAGGTGATGCAGAAGTACGGGCTGAACGTGGTCGAGATCGACGACGCCACCCGCGACCTGTGGCGCCGCAAGATGGAGGCCCTGTACCCCAAGATCCGCGAGGAGATGGTCCCCGCCGACATCTTCGATCAGGTCCAGGGCCACGTGCGGGATCACCGCGCCGCGAACCCCTGACTCCCCCGCCCCCCCTGTCCCGCGGGCACCGCGGGCAGGCGAAGCGGAAGACGTCACTTGCCCGCGAAGTCCGCTATCCTAGGTCCTCCCCGCGGTGAGGCGGGGGGATGGGACAGCCGACGTGGTCGATCCGAGCAGCACCCTCTCACCCCCCGACACGCCCCGGACCGGCGTCCGGGCGACGCTGGCCAGCATCGAGAATGGCTTCACCATCGCGGTCCTGTCGGCGATGGTCCTGCTGACCATCTTCGGCGTCTGCGCACGCTGGATCGCCGGCGAGAGCCTCGCCGGCATCACCCTGTGGGTCCAGAGCCTCAACCTGTGGATCGCCTTCGCGGGGGCCGTGCTGGCCGCCCGCGCGGGCAGCCACCTGGGCCTGTCCACCGGCGCCCTGCTCGCCCTCTCCGAGCGCGCCCGGGACCGCATCAGCATCTTCACCGGCGCCGTCGCGACGGCGGTGACCGTGATGCTGGCCTACGCCAGCATCCAGTTCGTGCGGGCGATGACCGGTTCGGACGAGGTCCTGGCCGGTGGCCTCCCGATCTGGGTCGTACAGCTGGGTATGCCCCTGGGCTTCGCCCTGGTCGCGGTCCGGCTCTCGTACGTGGGGAGGAAGGGCTGGGCCGGGATCGTCGTGGCCGTGATCGCCTCGGCCGTGGCCGCCTCCATGGGGTGGATACCTGACGGGGACCGGGGCTGGCTGATCTGGGTCGGTTCGATCGTCCTGCTCGCCTCCCTGGTCCTCGGCACGCCGATCTTCGCCGTCCTCGGCGGCCTGGCGATGCTGTTGTTCTTCGCCAAGCCCCTCCCGGTGCCCATCTCGGCGGTGCCGCTGGAGACCTACGACATCACCCGGGACGCCCAGCTGGTGGCGATCCCGATGTTCACCCTGGCCGGCTACCTGCTGGCCGAGGGGGGCGCCTCGGGGCGGCTCGTGCGGCTGTTCCGGACCTGGGTCGGCTGGGCGCCGGGCGGCATCGCGGCGGCGGCGATCCTGGTGTGCGCGTTCTTCACGACCTTCACCGGCGCGTCCGGGGTCACCATCCTGGCGCTGGGCGGCCTGCTGCTGCCGATCCTGCTCAAGGCGGGCTACCCTGAGCGGTTCTCCATCGGACTGCTGGCGGGCGCCGGGTCCATCGGCCTGCTCTTCCCCCCCAGCCTCCCGGTGATCCTCTACGGTGCCACCGCCAAGATTCCCATCGACGAGCTCTACGTCGCCGGCGTGGTCCCCGGACTCCTCCTCATCGGCCTGCTGGTCGCCTACGGTGTGATCATCGGCCTCAAGTACAAGACCGGCCGCGACGCGCTGGACGTGAAGGATGCCTTCACCGCGCTGTGGGAGGCCAAGTGGGAGGTGGCGCTGCCGATCCTGGTCCTGACGGCCTACTTCACCGGCCTGATGACCATCTTCGAGGCGGCCGCGTTCACAGCCGCGTACGCCTTCTTCACCGAGGTGGTGATCCACCGGGACCTGAAGCTCAAGACCGACGTGCCGCGGGTGTTCGTCAAGTGCGCGACCCTGCTGGGCGGCGTGTTGATCATCCTCGGCGTGGCCAAGGGGCTGACCAACTACCTGGTGGACGCCGAGGTGCCCATGGCCGTGGCCGCCTGGGTCGGCGACCACGTGGCGTCCAAGATCCTGTTCATCCTGCTGCTGAACGTGTTCTTGCTGCTGGTCGGCTGCCTGATGGACATCTTCTCGGCCATCGTGGTGGTGGTCCCGCTGATCATCCCCCTGGGTCTGGCCTTCGGCGTCGACCCCTTCCACCTGGGGATCCTGTTCCTGGCCAACCTGGAGCTGGGGTACCTGACGCCGCCGGTGGGCATGAACCTGTTCATGGCGTCGTACCGCTTCGAGCGGGCGCTGACCGCCGTGTACCGCATGGCGCTGCCGTTTCTGGGGATCCTGGCCCTGGGCGTGCTGCTCATCGCGTACGTGCCCGGCATGACGACCGGGGCCCACGACGAGTCCAACGACGGCCCGTCGGTGGAGGAGCTGTTCGCCGAGGCGGAAGCGGGGGCCGAGGGCGAGCCAGCGGCGACGGGGGAAGGCGGGAGCGGGGACGCGCCACCCCTGCTGTTCGATCCCGCGGACCTGGAGGCCATGCTGGCCGGGGACGACGACGACGACTCGGCGGATGGCGACGACGACGACTCGGCGGATGACGACGACGACGACTCGGCGGATGGCGACGACGACTCTGCCGAGGAGGGTGCGGAGGCGGACGACGACTCCGCGGAGGAGAGGGAGGGAGGTCCCGATGTGGCTCCGTGAACCGTACGCGTCCGGTTGGTACCCCGACAACCCCCGGGCGTGCGGCGGCACCATCGAGGGGTACCTGCGCCTGGCCGACCTCCCGTCCCTACCCGCACCGCTGCTGGGTGGGCTCGTCCCCCACGCCGGGTGGCCCTACTCCGGTGCCGTGGCGGCGCGCACCGTCGCCGCCCTCGCCCGCAGTGTCATGCCGCCCGAGGCGGTGGTGGTGCTGGGGGCCGTGCACAACCTGAGGGTGCCCCGCCCCACCACCTGCGACTTCGCGGCCTGGCGCACCCCTGTGGGGGAGCTCCACGTGGACAACAAGCTCCGGGAGGCGCTTCTGGAGACCGGTGTCATCGAGGTCAACGACGTCGCCCACGCGTACGAGCACTCCATCGAGGTCCAGACCCCCCTGCTGCGCTACCTGCTCCCGGACGCCCAGTTCGTCCCGATCGCCGTGCCCGCGGACGCCTTCGCCCTCTCCCTGGGACAGGCCCTCGGGGGTGCGATCCAGCGGGACGGCCGGCGCATCGCGGTGCTCGCCAGCAGCGACCTGACCCACTACGGCGAGGACTACGGCTTCGCCCCGGGGGGCGGCGGCGAGGACGGTCTTGCCTGGGCGCGCAAGAACGACGAGGAGCTGCTGGACAGCGTGGTGCAAATGGACCCCGAGGGGGTTCTGGAACACGCGACGCGCAAACAAAGTGCCTGCGGTGCCGGAGCGCTGGCCGCGGCCATCGTGGCCATCCAGGAGCTCGGGGGCAGCGCGTGCACCCTGCTGGAGCACACCTCGAGTCAGGCGACCGAACCGGAGAGCGAGACCTGGGTGGGATACGCGTCGGCGGTGTTTCACAAGTAGCCGAGGGCGCGCAGCCGCTTCTCCTGATCCGCATCCAGCACCGGCCGAACGGCGTCGGGATCGATCGCGCCGGCGGACGACCGTTCGCGCCAGCTCTCGAGCCGCGCCGCGAGCCCCGCCGTCAGCTCGGGGCGTTCCCTGGCCCGATCCAGCAGCTCTCCCGGATCGTCGCGCAGGTCGAACAGGCGCTCCTGTCCGGTCGCCTCGTCGGCGATCAGCTTCCAGGGCCAGCGGATGACGGTGGAGCGGTAGCCCCCCTTGTGGGTCTCGGCGAACAGGTGGGGGGCTGCGGGGCCGGGCTCCGACCAGGTGGGCGAGCTCGGGGGCAGACGGGGGGAGTCGTCCAGGCCAACCTCCCGGGCGACGGTGGCGTGCAGTGACAGCAGGCTGATCGGGGTGTCGTCGACCTGGGCGGCGCCCTCGCCCGGCCAGCGGACCACCAGGGGCACATGGATCAGCTCGTCGCGCAAGGTGACCGAGTGCCCGATCCAGGGATCGCCCCGCTCCAGGAAGGCCTCGCCGTGGTCGGCGGTCACCACCACCAGGGTGTCGTCCGCGCGACCCGCGTCCGCCAGCCCGTCGAGCAGGCGGCCCAGCTGGCCGTCGTTGTTCCGGATCTCCGAGTCGTAGAGTCCGACCAGGTAAGCCCGATCACGGTCGCCGAGCGTCGGCGCCAGCTCCCGCTGTTCGAAGATCCGCTGACCGCTGTGCAGGGGCCCCTCGTACCCGGAGACGAACACGTGTTCCGGGTGCTCCACGTAGTCGTAGTGGGGATCGAAATAGTGGACGAACAGGAAGAACGGCTCGTCACCGCGCCGCGCCAGGAACTCGAGCGCCGCGTCGGTGACCCCCGGTGACGTGGTCCCGTCCACCTCTCCCAGCACCTCGTCGAAGTGTTCGAAACCCTGGGCGAAACCCAGGTCCTCCGCCAGCAGGCAGTGGGAGACCACCGCGCCGGTGCGGTACCCGGCCTGGCGCATCCGCTCGGCCAGGGTGGGCAGGCCCGGATCGAGGGCCGTGGCCCGGTCGACGATGCCCAGCGACGTCGGGTGCCGGCCGGTGAACATGGACGCCACCGAGGGAGTGGTCCAGGGGGCGGTCGAGTAGGCCCGGGTGTAGCGGGTGCCCTCGGCCGCGAGGGCGTCGAGGGTGGGTGTGGTGTCCCGGGGGTAGCCGTAGGCCCCCACGTGGTCGGCGCGCAGGCTGTCGACCACCACCACGAGCACGCTGGAGCCCGGGGGGTGAGCGAGACTCCGATCGATCGCGACGCCGATCGTCCCGCCGAGCGACAGCGCCCCGGCGAGCACCAGCGCGCCGACCGCCCCCTTCCAGCGGGCCTCGAGTCGGTCGAGCACCCGTGCCGGGAACGGCCCCGGAAGCACCGTGACGGCGAGTGCCAGCCCCAGACCGGCGACCGCCCCGATGCCGAACCCGCACGGACTGCCCGCGACCAGGGTCTGGAGTGCCAGGCGGACCCAGTCCAGGGCCAGATAGCCCTGGGACGAGACCTCCAGGGCCATCACGAGGACCGCCAGCACCACGCCGCCGAGCGCTCCCGCACCCGCACCGGACACCGCCGCGCGCCACCTCATCCCGTGGGCTCCGAGCGGTTCATTCCAGGTACCCCAGATCCCGCAGGCGTCGGGTCAGATCGGCCACCTCCTCCTCGCCCGGGGAGGGCGTCGCGGTGGCCGGCGCCGGCGCCACCGCGGAACGCGGTCGCACCCCGGTGGAGGCGTCGCTGTGCAGCCAGGTGTCGAGACGGCGGCCGCGGGCCCCGTCGTTGACGGGGATCCCGAGAAGTGCACAGACGGTCGGCGCGACGTCGAGCAGGGCCGGGGGTCGTGCCTGCCCGTCCGCTCGGCCGAGGCGCCGGAAGCGCGGTCCCGCGGCCAGGAGCACCCCGTCCCGACGGTGCGCTCCAGGTAGCTTGCGCAGGTCCGCGTCGGGCACGGCATCCACGACGGGGCCCTCGTCCGTCGCTCCCCCCCAGCACCAGCCCGGGGGCAGGGACGCGAACAGCTCGGGCAGTGAACCCAGGCGCCGGCCACCGTACAGCTCCCCGCGGCGGTGGACCCGGGGGGCGCCCTCCCCTCCTCCGAGATCCGCCGGGAGTCTCAGGGTTTCCCGTTCCAGGGCCTCCGTCAGCACGTCCGCGAGCTGCGCACGCGCTCGGGGGTCGGGATCCAGCAGCTGGATCGCGAGGAAGTCGGGGGCCACCACCACCGGCCAGGCCCGGGTCAGGTGGGGATCCATGCGGTCCACGCCGCCGGACGCATCGAACAGGCGGTCGCGCAGCTCGCTCGGGACCGCGTCTCGCAAGCTGCGCCACCGCCCTTCAGGGATCCGCGAGCGGGCGCTCCGGGCCAGGCGACCGGCCCAGCGGGCGCGGGCGTCGGGCACCAGCTTCAGCCACCCCTGCAGCGCGAGCCAGCGACCGGCGTGGAATCGACTCGCGGGGGCCGGGCCGAAGCCGTGGTCGGAGAGCACCACCAGGTCGGTGTCCGGACCCGCGGCATCGCGGAGCCGTCCCACCAGGTGATCGGCCAGGCGCACCATCCGACCAACGGCGGGGCCGCCGTCTTCGCCCTCCCACATCCTGTGGGACACGTGGTCGACCCCCGATAGCACGCACACTGTCAGCAGATCGTCCCGCTGACGCAGGAGGGACAGGGCCACCTCCCCGTGGTAGCGGTCCCACAGCTCGCAGGTCTCCACCAGGCTCCCTCGCGGCGCCGCGTCCCCGGGCTCGGCCGCGGGCCAGGGGGGCAGCCTGGACGACCAGCTGCCGGGCCACAGGGGCATGTGCTCCAGCCGTGGACGCGGGAAGCCCGACAGCATCACCCCGGGGATGGGGAACGGCGGATGGGTCATGGGCAGACCCACGCAGGACACCGAATCGGGCGGCAGCCGCTCGATCCACGTGGAACCGCGCAGATCCCGACTGTCGACCAGGCGGGGGTGGTAGGCCCCGGGACGGGTGAAGTCCAGCGCGCGGAAGTTGAAGACGCCGGTGGCGCCGGGGTCGAGGCCGGTCGCGAACGCCGTCCAGGCCGCCGCGGTGACCGCGGGCAGCACCGACCGCAGGGGAGCCGCGCTGCCCTCGTCGCAGAGGCGGGCCAGATTCGGGGCCTCCCCGCGATCGATCATCGGACCCAGGGTGCGCCAGTCCACCCCGTCGAGCCCGACCACCAGCAACCGTTCGCTCACCGCGCTTCCGCCTCCGTCGTGGCGTGAAACGCAAGAGTACCCGAGAATAGGACCCTGGCGCCGGCGGAACGCGACCCGTCGAGCCAACCGGAGGTGCCCGGTCCGTGGATCGCATCTTGCGAGCCCTGCTCGTCATCGCCCTCCTCCCGTGGGGTTGTTCGCCGGACGCGCCCGCGAAGGACGGTCCGACGTCCGCGGCCGGAGCCCGGGCCACGGCACCGGCGCCGGCGGTGGTGGTCGTCGTGGCGGACACGCTGAGGGCGGATCACCTGGGCTGCTACGGCTACCACCGGTCCACGTCCCCTCACATCGACGCCCTGGCGGCGACCGCGACTCGCTACAGCCGTGCCTTCGCCTCCTCTCCGTGGACGCTGCCTTCCCACGCCTCCCTGTTCACCGGCCTCGACCCCCACCAACACGGTGCCCAGACCGTTCTCGTGGACGGAGCGGCCCGGGAGCGCCCCCTGGCCGACGAGACCCTGACCCTGGCCGAATCCCTGCGCGACGAGGGCTTCGCCACCGCCGGTTTCGTGGCCAACGCCGCCCTGTTGCGACCCAACCTGGGCGTCTCCCAGGGTTTCGACCGCTACTACATCGAGGCCACCACCGGCGACCAGCTCGTCCCCCACGCCATCCGCTGGCTGGAGTCGCATCGGACCGACCCGGTGTTTCTGTTCGTCAACCTGATGGACACCCACAAGCCGTACAACACCGCTCCCCGGCCTGGTTTCCTGGACGCACCAGCCATCGACGACCAGGGCAAGCTCCTCGACAGCCTCTACCCCCGGATCCTCGACGGGACTTCCCCCCTCCCCCACCGGGAGATCCAGCAGGTCATCGACCAGTTCGACACCGCCATCACCCACGTCGACGAGGCCGTCGGCACCCTCCTCGACGCCCTGAAGGACCAGGGTCGGTTCGAAGGCGCCACGGTCGTGGTCACGTCCGACCACGGAGAGTACTTCGGTGAACACCACCTGCTCGAGCACTCCAAGGACGTCTACCAGCCCGCGCTCCACGTCCCCCTGGTGCTCAAGCGGCCCGGCCAGTCGACGGGAAGCGTGGACGACGACGCCCTGGGCTCCGCGGACACGCTCCGCGAAATCCTCGCCGCGTTGCCCATCGAACTGTCACAAAAAACAACTCCCCGCTTCCCTTCAGCCCCGGAGGACGGCCTCGTCCTGGCCCAGAACCTCTACACCCGCGACAAGGATCTCCAGAACCCCGACTGGGGACACCGTTTCCAGCGGGAACGCACGACCGTCCTGCGCTGGCCCCACAAGTACATCCGCTCCAGCGACGAACAGCACGAGCTCTACGACCTGTCCACCGATCCCGCCGAAGCGAAAAATCTCGTCTCCACCGCCCCTGACATGGCAGCCGATCTCTCCCGGGCCCTGGATTCTCGATTGCGTGCCACCCCCCCAGCGACCGGCACACCTCCTCCTCTGCCGAAGCTGACGTACCAGGAGCTGGAGGCTCTGCGAGCGCTGGGCTACGTGGAGTAACGCGGTCGGGCGGAGCCCGCCGCGATACTCGCCAGG
>CAZITQ010000016.1:0-67758 GCA_964542165.1 uncultured Rickettsiales bacterium | reverse complement strand
GTCGCCCTGCTGGCCCGCCGGCGCCCCCGCGGGCCCCGTCCACCCCGACCGCGCACTGGAGCTGGCCCAAGAGGCCGTGCGACTGGCGGCGCGGTCCCACCAGGTCGAACTGGACTACTCGCCCGAGTCCCTGCTGGCCGTCGACGAGATCGTCGAATCCCTGCGCGGCGCCAGCCTCGCCGAACCGCCCGCGGCCGCGCTGCTCTGCCTGGGCTGCTACGCCGGCGAGGTGCTGGCGCGGCGTCTGGGGGGCTCGTGGGTCTCCATCGAGGACAGCTCGATGGCAGGCCTCGGCGTCGCCCCCCTGGTCCTCAGCATGGGCCCCGGCGCATCGCTCAATCCCATCGGCAAGGTCCACAAGTGCTTCGAACACGGCGAGGGGGACAGCGTCTTCGCTCTCTACCACGCCGTCGCCCACATGCCGCCGTTCGGCGGCTGAGCCACTCACCCCCCGAACACGCTAGGATCCGCCCACGCTCGGGAGGGCCCATGCGACATCTCGTTGTGTTTGCCGTGGTGCTGGGGCTGGCGGGGTGTCCCAGGACCAAGCCGCCGGCGACCGGAGGGGACGACGTGGCGCCGGTGCAGGTGGACGACACCACACGGCAGCTGCGGGAACGCTACGAGGCCACGTACGCCGATGCGCAGGTGGAGCCGGTGGACGAGGTCTACCCGGACGCCGTCGAGCAGCTCGCCGGGTGCGAGACCCGGACCGCGGTGCATGCGGGCCTGGTGCAGATCTTCGTGCTCTGCGATCCGGGCGTGCTGATCGATTCGCGGCTCTACGATCCACCCGACCTCGACGCGACCGCCGAGTCCATCGCCGCCATGGCCGAGGGGATGGCGACCACCATCACCCACGACGAGCTCGCCGGACTGCCCCTCGCGACGATCCGCGCAGAGCCCGCCGAGGACGGCGCCGAGGAGGTCTCCACCGCAACGCTCCTGCTGAGCAACGAGGCCGCCAGGGGCATGCCCCAGGTACTCTCCTGCGCCTTCCTCTCCGGCCCCGACCCGGCGGGACAGGAGGCCTGGTGCCGGCGGACGCTCCCGGCGCTGCTCGTGGAACCGGGGGAGCAGATGGGGTGGGACGATCGGTTCATCCAGATCCAGCTTCCGCCGAGGGACGAGTCCGAGACCGCACCCGAATCCGACTGATCCTGCATTCCTGCCTTACTTGATGTCGTTTCTTGCGGAAGCGACCCGCTGTCTCCGTTTCGGAGCACGGGCCCGATCGTTGTTCTTGTGAGTCTTGGCGTACTCTGTTAGCCTAAACAAAGTGCGCGCCCGGGCACGGCCATCGGGACCGCGACCTGGACGCCCTTCAATACGAACGTGGGGGAGGGACGAGGGGAGTCGATCGATGGTCAATCCGTCTACCCGGGGTCCTTTTCCGACCGTGAGCCCAACCTTTTTCGCCGCCGCCGTCCTCGCCGTGACCCTGCCCGGTTGCGTGGGCAGCGATTTTTCGTTCGACACCGTCGAATCGGTGGGTGACCGGCTCCTGGTGACCCAGGGCCGATTCGATCCCGTCCCCCTCGAAACGGAGGAGATGTGGGAGAGCGGGTGGAGCGAGTCCCACTCCTGCCTGCCGGGCATCGGCCACCAGTTCGTGCAGGTGGACGACGACGGCTGGGCCTCCCCCCTGGTCCTGGTCTACGACGGCCGGGGGCGCCTGCTGGGCACCAAGATCGAGAGTCGCGCCCCCCAGCACGGCCCCCTGTGGGAGTACCTGCCGTCCGGCCAGCCGGGGCGGCCCTTCCCCCACTGGGCCCAGTACACCTATTTCCGCGACCCCGAGGGGGCCTGCCTGGCCACCTCCGCCCCCGCCGTACCCGGCTCGCTGGGTGACCGGATGACCCTCTCCCGAGAGCTGCCGCTGGAGGTCCCGCTGCGGATGGACGACGCCTGGGACCGGGGCTGGGACACCCTGGGTGTGACCCCGGACTGCGTACCGGACATGGGCATCCACATGGTGCCGCCGGTCTCCGATGGCGCCCTCCCGGGCGTGATCGGCCTCTACGACGCCGCGGGGGACCTGATCGGCTACGAGCTGGGAAGCCTGGAGGAACAGCCGACCCCGCCGTGGGAACACCACGACCACGGCCTCGACGCGGATCACGAGGAGTTCTGGACCCTGCACCTGTACGTGCGGGATCCGCTCACCGCCTGCACGCTCTGAGGGCGGACCGCGACCCCGCGTCGGGTCAGCGCTCCCCGCCCTCGCACATGGCCTGGACCGCCCCCACGATGGCCCGGACGATGGCCGCCCGATGGGTCGGCCGGTCCAGCACCTCCTCTTCCTGGCGGTGGACGATCACTCCGCACTCCAGGAGCACCGCCGGCATCTCCGCCCGGCGCAGCACGGCCAGTTCGTCGTAGCGGTAGATCCCCCGCTCCTCGTCCAGCAGGGGGCGGCTCTCGCCCTCGATGGGCTCGGCGTGGTGCAGGGTGGGCCACAGCCCGCCGGCGTTGAGGCGGGTGCCCAGCTCCTCGGCGAACGCCAGACTCTCGTCGTACTCGCGGCTCTCCGACGACACGAGCAAGGAGTAGCCGCGGTAGCGGTCGCAGTACTGCAGCCGCTGGCCGGCGTAGGTCCAGTCCTCCAGGTAGGCGGGGTGCACCGAGTCGTGGTGCAGCGAGAGCAGAAGGCTCGCGTCCTCCTTCTCGGCCAGACGGGTGCGCCGCTTCAGCGCGATCTCCTCCTCCTCCTCGTTGATCACGAACGAGGTGGTGAAGCCGGCGGCGTGCAGGGCGTCCAGCAGCTCGAAGGCGATGCGGCGGTTGAAGGAGTATTCGGCCTCCCCCCGGGCGCTGATGGCGCCGGGGTTCTCGCGGGTGTGGCCGGCGTCGATGGCGACCACGAAGCCGGCGGTGTCGCAGGTGGATTCGTCCCCGACCTCGATCGCCGGGGCTCCATCCTCCTCCGCCGCGCGCGCTGACGTCACCGCGGACAGCGCCAACGCAGCGACGAGCAGTGGCGCCAGGTCCTGCGGTCGCATCGGTCTCCCTCCCGGACGCGCCACCCCGGAGGGGCGCGGATCGCAGCTTACGCCGGATTCGCGTCGCGCGCGAATTGGGGATCGATCGGGGATAAGATGTTCGGACGCAGGAGGACACGTGAGAGGTCATCTTTCGATGCGCGGGCTGTTTGCCCTGCTGCTCCTCCTCTGGCTCCCCGGAGGATGCAGTCAGGCCCAGGACGACCCGCCCCCCCCCGCGGCGCCGCCGAACCTTGCGCCCTGCGGGATCGACGATCCCTCGATCCCCGACTTCACGCTGACCGACGACAACGCCAACTCGCCCACCTTCGGCCAGGAGGTCTCGCTGGGCGACTTCGCAGGAAAGGTGGTGGTCATCTACTGGATGACCGCGACGTGAGGCCACTGCAGGGTGCAGTTTGCAGCCATGCAGGACATCGTGGACGCCAACGCCGCTACCTGGGGTGACGACGTGGTCCTCCTCTCGGTCAACAAGGCGGGGTACGAGGACGGCGTCGCCGACATCAACGAAAACTACCCCGACGCGGCGCTGCCGATCCTCCAGGACGACTCCACGGTGCAGGCCTTCTTCAACAGCGGGGCCGGCAAGTACCACTTCTACGTGCTCGACGGCGCCCGCAACGTGGTCTACGCCCACTACGCGCTGACCGTGGAGGACGCCGAGGGCGAGGGTCAGAGGCTGGCGGACGAGGTCAACGAGGTGCTGGCGCGATGAGGTATCTCGGTGCGATACGGCTCCTCCTGGGGTTCGGCGCAACGGCGCTGGCCCTGCTGCTCGTGATCGGATGTCCCACCAAGGACGACGACGACGCCACCGGCGACGACGACACCACGGGCGACGACGACACCTCGGGCGACGACGATGTCACCCCCGAGGACGCCTGTGACGACACCCCCAACCTCGCCAGCATCGATCAGACCGTGTGCGCCCAGGACGCGGCCTGTGCCTTCGCCGAGCTGGCCCTGTCCTCCTACCAGGGGTACGCCCTGGCCGGGGGACGCGACTTCGACGGCGATGGGCTCGAGGACCTGATCAGCGGCGCGTCCGGGTTCACGACCCTGGACAAGGAGGGGCGCGCGCTGGTGTACACCGCCGCCTCCTTCGACCGCCAGATGGTGGCGCCCGTGGCCTACCTGGAGGGGCAGGATCCCCTGGAGAAGGTGGGCTATTCGGTGGCCCTGGCCCCGGACATGGACGGAGACGGCCTGGCCGAGCTGATCGCCGGCGCCCGCTCGGACGCCGACGGCGGCGAGGCCGCAGGGGCGGTGTACGTCGTCCACGGACAGGCCCTGGTGGGGACGCCGGACCTGCCCCAGGCCCTGACCGCGGATGCGGCCATCCGGGGCCAGGTGGAGTGGGGCCGGGTCGGCACCTCCGTCGCCGGCCTGCAGGACGCCACCGGCGACGGCCTGGGCGAGCTCGCCCTGGGCTTCGAGCTGTTCATGTACTCGGACCCCTTCGAGTTCGCCAGCAACGGCAAGGTGGCGGTTTTCCTCGGCAGCGGCAGCGGCCTCAGCGGCGAGCTGACCACCGACGACGCGGACGTGGTGCTGGAGGGCCCGGTGACGGCCGGACACGTGGGCTATTCCCTTGCCGGCGACGGCGACGTGACCGGCGACGGCCTGGGCGATCTGCTCGTGGGCGCGCCGTCGGCCGAGAGCAGCCGCGGCGTGCTGCACATCCTCACCGGCCCCTCCCTGCAGACGCCGGGCACCTACGCCATCGGCGACGTGTCGGTGCAGTACGTGGGCCTCGACGGCTCGGAACACCTGGCGGCGGCCGTGGGGCACCTGGGGGACGTGGACGGGGACGGCATCGGCGACCTGGCCGTCGGCTCCCCGGACAGCGACCTGACCTGGCCCGACGGGGGCAAGGTCACCGTGCTGCGGGGCTCGGCGGACATCGACACCGGCGCGGTCCCCGAGGTGCTGGCCGAGATCGGGTCCGAGTGGGACGACTTCAAGCTCGGCGGGTACACGTTCTCGTCCTACGGCGGGGGGCCTTCCAACGCCGCCGGCGTGATCGGCGGCGACCTGGACGGGGATGGTCTGTCCGACCTGATCGGCGGGGCGGTCCAGGCCTACTTCGGCCCCATCATGCGGGGTGGCCGGGCCTATGTGTTCTACGGCCGGACCGAGGGCTGGGACCTGGTGCTCGACGCCTCCCAGGCCGACGGCGGCGTGGCCGGCGTGTCCCCCGACGACTACCTGAGCTCCGGCATGGCGACCGCAGACCTCAACGGTGACGGCATCGACGAGCTCATCGTGGGCGCCCCCTACCGGGACAAGGCGGGGAGCGATTCGGGCGCCCTGTACCTCTTCTGGGGTCCGACCCGCTAGCTTCCATCGCCGCGGCAGGCCTGCGGCCCGTGTTACTTTGTGCGACTCGACCGGAGGAGCGATGAGATCGATCCATCTACGGGTAGGCCTGGTCCTTCTCGGAGTCCTGGTCGGCGGGTGCGGCGAGGGCCGCAGTCCCCAGACCTGCATGGACGGCAAGGACAACGACGGGGATGGACTCCTGGACTGCGACGACCCGGATTGCTCCGGGTACTGCGGCAGCGGCGACGACGACGACGACGACGATGATGATGACGACGATATCACCGACGACTGCGACGACGGGGTGGACTGCGACGGGGACGGGTTCGCGACCAGCGACGGGGACTGCGACGACGAGGACCCCGCGGTCTTTCCCGGCGCCGAGGAGGCCTGCGACGGGGTCGACAACGACTGCGACGGCGACCTGGACGAACTCCATGACCAGGACGGGGATGGTTACCCGGACGGGGAGAACCCCGACTGTTCCGGGCTGCCCGAGGACCAGGTCGACTGCGACGACCTCAACGGCTCGGTGAACCCGGGCATGGAAGAGCTGTGCGGCGACCTGCACGACAACGACTGCGACGGGATCGTCGACGAGGACGTGGACGAGGACGGGGACGGCTACTCCACCTGCGACGGCGACTGTGACGACGGCAACGACGCGGTCCACCCCCTGGCGTCGGAGATCTGCAACGGCATCGACGACAACTGCAACGGCGTTGCCGACGAGGGGCTGCCCGCCGAGGAGTACTACCCGGACGCGGATGGCGACGGGTACGGTGACCTGTTCGCGACCCCGGTGGTGGACTGCGAGCCCGTGCCCGACCACGTGGCCGACGGCACCGATTGCGACGACAGCGAACCGGCGATCCACCCGGGCGCCACCGAGATCTGCAACGGCCTCGACGACGACTGCAACGGCGCCCCGGACGACGGTCTGGACTTCGACCACTACTACCCGGACGCGGACGGCGACGGGTACGGCGACCCCGCCGGACCGTCGGTCCACGACTGTCAGCCGCCGGCCGATCACGTGGAGGACAACGACGACTGCGACGACGGCGATCCGGCGGTCCACCCGGGCGGAACGGAGATCGTCGGCGACGGGATCGACCAGGACTGTGACGGCATCGACTCTCCCTTCTGGGATCAGGTCGACGGCGGCTACGAGCACTCCTGCGGGCTGACCGTCGGCGGCGAGATCCTCTGCTGGGGCAGCAACCTCGAGGACGCCCTCGACGCCCCCACCGGCACCTTCACCACGCTCGCGGTGGGCATGCTGTTCGGGTGCGGCTTGCGCAACACCGGGCTGGTGGAGTGCTGGGGCAGCAACCTCTCGGGGCAGCTGTACGAGCCGGCGGGGAGCTTCCACCAGATCACCGCCGGCTACGGCTACGGCTGCGGCCTCCGTCCCGACCAGACCGTGGAGTGCTGGGGCTCGGGCATCAGCGGCACGCCGCCCCAGGCCTTCACCCAGATCGACGCCGGCTACCGCCACGCTTGCGGCATCTACACCAACGGGAGCCTGCGCTGCTGGGGCATGGACACCCACGGCCAGCTCACCGAGCCGGCGGGTAGCTACACCCAGGTCACCTCCGGCTACGCCCACTCCTGCGCCCTGGCCAACGACGGCACGGTCGCCTGCTGGGGGGGCAACGACGCGGGCGAGCTCAACGCCCCCGGCGGCGCCTTCACCCAGATCGCCGCCCGCGGCCAGCACACCTGCGGCGTGCGCGCCGGCGGCCAGGTGCTGTGCTGGGGCGAGAACGACGACGGCGAGAGCACCCCACCCGCCGGCACCTTCGCCAGCGTGAGCGCCGGCCAGCAACACTCCTGCGCCCTGCGGGCCGACGGCACGATCACCTGCTGGGGAGACAACTCCGCGGGCCAGACCGACCCGCCGTGAGCCCAGAGGCGGTAGCTCAACCCTCGGGAGCGACGGTGGGGGGCACCACCGACCACTGGAAATCGGCGATCTCTCCCACGATCCGGTCCCTCTGATGGGCGGCGGAGAACACCCGCCCGTCCTCCAGGAGTAGGGGCTGCTCGGCGAAGGGATCGAGGGGCAGGTGATCGATGTAGTCCGGCACCAGCTCGGAGGCCTCCAGGGGTGGGTGTCCATCGTGGTCGAGGGCATAGGCCCGCGCAGCCCAGGCCAGGGCGTGTCCCCGCTGTCGGGCGCGCAGCCGGTCCTCGCGCTCGACGAACGAACCGTAGTCCGGCATGGCGATCTCGATCATGATCCGGCCCACCGGATCGTGGAGCAGCTGGCCGGCCGAGGGGCGGTCGCCCCCGGGCCACAGGGGCTCGAAGTCCACCTCCTCCCGCCGGGGCCAGGGCAGGGCTCCCTGAACCACCTGTTGGCGGCAGCGAGACCGGTGCCAGGCGATGGTCGTGTCCGCGTCGTAGCCCAGCGAGAACAGGAACTCCTGTGCCGGCGGCGACCCTCCGATCCCTCCCGCTCCGTACCCCGCGAGCGCCGCCAGGTCTCCCCGGAAGACCTCTTCCGCCGTGGCACACTCCCAGGCCAGGGCTCGGCTCAGCGCCGGCGGACTCTCGGACAGGGACAGCAGGGCTCCCGCGGCGTGGGCCAGCGCCTCGGGAGTCTCGGCAGCCTCGGTGTCCATCAGCTCGGTCAGCTCGTCGAGGGCGATGCCCTGGATCGCGATCCCGACCATGGCGGGGAGCAGCGCCGTCTCGCAGTCGAGGAACCGCTGTCCGAGACCCATGGGGAAGAGCATCTCTTCGACCCCGCCCTCCAGATCCCCGTCCAGCGCCCGGTCCCAGCCCCGCAGGCAGCGCGACCGCGCCAGGTTCTGGTAGGGGAGCAGGTTGGGGAAGTCGTCGAGGTAGTTCTCGGGGTACGGGATGGTCAGGCCGGGCCGGGCCACGGCCTGCTCCAGCAGGGCATGGGCCGCCACGTCGCGATGCCACAGGCCGCGATCCCGGTCGGCGGGCGGCCCCGCGGGGGACAGGGCCGCCCTCCAGTCCACCGAGTCGTCGTGGGCCGCCGCGGCCTCGACCAGGATCTCCCACGCACGCTCGTCGCCCGGCAGCGGTGCGGCCGGGATGTCGATGGGTGGGATCTCGGCCAGGGGCGGCCAGCGGCTGGCCTCCCGGTGCCGGAGGTACGCCGCACCGCCGAGGAGGAACAACAATACGAGCAGGACCGCAGCGAAGAGGCAGCCCACCCAGCGCACGATTCGCCCACGGGGTTTCGGATCGGTCATCCGGGAAGGGTAACGTGGATGGACGCGGTTCGGTCGCCTGGGTGGGCTCGTTTCGCCGGTCCGGGGTGTTGTCCAGACGCAGCGTCCTCCGGGAGGATCGTGGAGATGAAATCCGACAACGTGCTCGTGGGTCTGGTCCTGACGGCCCTGCTCGGGGCGTCGACGGCCGCGTGTACCCCGCGTCTGATCAACGGTCCTCGGGCCGTCCGCGCGGCGGCGGCGCGCGTCCACTCGGCGCACATCGCCGCCGAGGGCAGCGGCGACGTGCTGGCGAACCTCACCGAGGAGGAAGCCCGGCGACTGGCCTCCGTGGCGGCGAGCTGCGCGGCCACGGCAGACCGGGACAGCTACGCGGCCACCCCCCGACCCTGGCCCGCCGTCCTCGTCCTCTTGGACGCCAGGGGAGGCGAGGCGGTCCTGCAGCTCGTCGGCCTCGTCCTCCGCTTCGACGGCGACTCGCCCTATCTCCCCTCCCTGGAGGGCTTCGGCGAAGGCCCCCCCATCCCGGTGTGGGAGTGCACCCTCGGGGAAGAGGACGAGGTCTGGCTGTGGGACCTCATGACCCACCACCTGGGACCCACGCAGGAGAAGTCCTACCTGATGCTGGAACCGTTGGAGCCGTTGTCGTAGGTACGGCGGAAGCAACGCCCCTGAATCTACTTCCGTTTGGGCTTGCCTAACGTCCTGGGCGTTAGATAACATAACGCCATGAACGTTAACCAGCTCAACAGCGCCCTCTCGCGAGGAATTCTGGATCGGCCAGGGCTGTTTCCCCACCTGGAGCGGCTCGCCGGATTGCCCTTCGTGTTCGACGTGGATTTCGGCCTTCCCGAGCTACCGGAACAGCCGGGCGTGATCCTTGTCCGAGGGGCCAGGCAGTACGGGAAGAGCACGTGGATCGAGGGGCAATTGCGACGGACCGTGGAGGAGTACGGCCCTGGCAGCGGCTTCTACCTCAACGGCGATGAGGTGGGGCGCGCGGACGATCTGCTGAGCGCGATCCGCGACCTGACACCCGCGTTCGCGAGTACCGCGAAGGTCCGGCGCCTCTTCATCGACGAGATCACCGCGGTCGACGGCTGGGAGCGGGCGCTGAAGCGGGCGCTGGACGGCGGAGAGCTGAACGACGTGCTGGTCGTGACCACGGGATCGCGGGCCACGGATCTACGGCGGGGTACCGAGCGCCTCCCCGGGCGTCGCGGACGGCTCGACCGCAGCACCTACCTGTTCACCCCCATCTCCTTCGGTGAGTTCCGGCGCCGGTGTGGCGAGCGGCTCGGCGCGGACACCCTGACCGCGTATCTGCTGTCGGGGGGCAGCCCCGTCGCGTGCAACGAGCTGGCCACCACCGGCAGCCTCCCGCCCTACATCCCCGAGATGATGCGCGACTGGATCCTAGGGGAGGTCGCGGCGTCGGGGCGTCCCCGGGCCTCGCTGGTGGCGGTCATGGCGGCCCTCCACCACCGCGGAGGCAGCCCCATCGGCCAGGCCAAGCTGGCCCGGGAGGCGGGGCTGGCCAACAACACGGTGGCCGCCGGCTACGTGGAGCTGCTGGCGGACCTGATGTGTGTGGGTATCTCGCCCGCCTGGGACGAGGGCCGACGGATCGCCGTGGCCCGCCGCCCTGCCAAGTTCCCCCTGCTCAACCTGCTGGCGGCGGTGGCCTGGGCCCCTTCCAGCCCACGGAGCGTGGATGCGTTTCGGTCCCTACCCGCCCCGGTCCAGGGTCGCTGGTGGGAGTGGCTCGTCGCCCAGGAGCTGTGGCGCCGCGCGGCCATTCGCGGCGACGACCAGCCTGAGCGCATTCCGTACTGGAAGACTCGGAATCGCGAGCTGGACTTCGTCCCTGCTCCCGACCACTACATCGAGGTCAAGCGCGGCGGCGCGACCGCCCTCGATTACGCCTGGTTCCCCCGCACCCACCCCGGCGCCCGCCTGACGGTGATCAGCCGCGACCGGTTCGAGACGGATCGGATCCAGGGGGTGACGCTGGAGGAGTTCATGGCCGACGGGGCCTGAGCGAACGACGGGGGGCAGGAAACAACCCAGGAGCAGCCGGACTCACCACGACTGCCAAAGTCGACTCCCGTGTGACAAGGTGACCGACGCCATGCCAACTACCGCTGATCAACTCCAGCAACTAGCTGCGCTCCGCAAGGAGGGTGTGCTCACCGACGAGGAGTTCGAGGAGCAGAAGAGGATCGTCCTGGCAGAATCGCGCGCCCGCGCGGCGAGCAATCCAGCGACGCTCACGGAGGTGGGTGCGTACCGGTTGATGGGTATGGTCGGTCAGGGCGGGATGGGCGCCGTCTATCGGGGTCGTCACCGCACGGAGAGCATCGCGGAACGCCAGGGGGGCGACGTGGCCGTGAAGGTCATGCGCTCCGAGTACGCGCGCAATACCGAGTACCAGGGACGTTTCGAGCGGGAGGCCTCCCTCGGTCTCAAGCTCGACCACCCAGGGATCGTGAAGGTGCATGACCTGGTTGTGGACGGCGGCAGTCTCGCGCTGGTGATGGACCTGGTCGAAGGGCGCCCCCTGACGGAGTTCATCGGCGAGGCCGTGGGGCCGATTCCGTGGGATCGGGCATGGCCACAGTTCGAGAAACTGCTGGACGCTGTGGGGCACGCCCACGAGCGAGGCGTGGTCCACCGCGATCTCAAGCCCGACAACATCCTGATCTCCGCCACCGGTGAACCTCAGGTGATCGATTTCGGCATTGCCAAGGACCTGGATGCCTCGCGAACGCGCACCGGCACCGGCATGGGCACCATCGAGTACATGGCGCCGGAGCAGTACACCGAAGCCAAGGACGTGGACCGAAGGGCGGACATCTACTCGCTGGGCATGATCCTCTACGAGATGCTGGCGGGGCGGTTGCCCTGGGATGCAGACGCGCCGCAGTTTCGAATACTGGAACTCAAGGCGAATCGGCAGCTCCCCTCTCCCTCTGTGTTCTGCGCTGACCTACCCGCGAAGTTCGTCGCAGCACTCGCTCCCGCGCTCTCCGCCGATCCCAACGAGCGTCCACCCTCGATCCCTGCTTTCGTGGCTCGACTCGCTGCCGCATCGGCTGCGGTCGCAGCCAGCGTCCCGGATCGAGACGACGGACGACACGAGACGGACCGCGCGGTGCGGGATCTCAATCAAGACCGGCCCAAGGATGCAGCTCCAGGCCGCCGGCTCGTGTACGGAGTGGGTGCGTGCGTTCTCGTTGTCGGGCTGGTCATGCTCGCCCTCGGGGTGCCGCAGCTGTTTCGGTCCGACGCTGCCAGCCCAGAGCTCCCCGAAACCCCGCGAGCCGGGGAGGATGCGGGAGGGGGAGCGGCAACCAGCGAGGGCGCGGAGTCGCGGTCGACCCCCGAACTCCTCCCCCCTGAGCCGGCCACCCCCGGGAACGAGATCGAGGGCTTTGCCGACCTCGAGGGTCTCAGCGCCCTGCTCGACACCAACCTGGCCATCACCATCGAACGAGAGGTCCCCGGCCAGCACAACGTCTGGATCACCGCGACGGCGCAGCGGATCCTGGTCTGGTTCCTCGACCGGGAGCGGGACCTGCGAGCGGGCGATGAGCTCCGCCTACTCTACGAGCCCGTTATGGGGTACCGGGTCCGAATCGCAGCACTCCGGTACGTCAGCCAGAAGAAGGGGGCGGAACACCGGGCCTACTATTACCAGCGGGAAGATGACCGCTTCGGGAGCTACTGGGACGATACCGGCAGGGAAATCGCTCCACGACTCAGGGACACTCCAATCGAGGACTACGAGCAGATCACCGCCGTGTTGGGGGACGGCCGTGGCCACAGTGGCTGGGATTTCCGTGCACCCGTCGGAACCCCAGTCCTCGCCTCGCGCGACGCGGTAGTCCTGCGAACCACCTGGAACTTCAAGTACAACGGCAACTGCCTCGAGCTTCGAAACGGGGATGGAACCATCGCGCGGTATCTGCATCTGGAGCAGGTCGATCCCGGAGTCACCGTCGGCACGAGGGTCAGGGCCGGACAGGTGGTCGGAAGCAGTGGATACACCGGTCGAACCAGCACCCCCCACCTGCACTACGAACTGGAGTCCTCCGGGCGAATCGTCGATCCTGCGAGCTACCACGGAACCCGTCACCGCGAACTGGACGGCGCAGATTTGACGGAGTTCCTCTCCCACGTGAGCGCGTATGATGAGGCTCTCCTCCGTCTCTAGGAGCCACCGCTGACGCGCTGTGCGTCGGTTCTTCCCAGGAGTGCCTACTCCACGTCCCACTGCCGTGAGACCACCGACCGCCGGTTGGTCATGTGCTGGAAGGACTCGAGGCCCTCGAGGCCGTCGTCGGTGACCAGGGCCTGGTAGCCGGTGGCGCGCAGGCCGATGGCGTCCAGGACCCAGGCGTTGTCCAGGCCGGAGGGATCGAGGGGCGGGGTGAAGCCCATGACCGAGTCGGGCAGGGTCAGCTCGCCCGGGCCGCCGGGGCCGAGGACCTCGACCTTGAACCAGTCCTCGGGGTCGGTGGCGCCCGCGACGTACTCCCAGTAGTAGATGTACGAGCGGGTCATGTCGGCGGCCTCGGTGCCGTCCCAGGAGAAGTGGCCCCGAGGGGTGTCCACGTCGAGTTCCTCGAAGAGCGGCAGGAAGGGCGGCAGGACCGCGTCGGTGCCGGTCATCGGCGGGGTGAACGACAGGGTGGCGTCCCCGGTCTCGCTCAGCCCCTCGTACACCGCCATGGCGCCGTAGGTGGTGAACGGCGTACCCAGGTCGTGGCCCGCCGAGGCCTCGATCACCGGGATGGTCTCCCAGGGCTCGTCGCCGTCGGCCAGCCAGGGCATCTCCCAGGTGCCGTCGTCGTCATCGTCGTCGTCGTCGCCGGGGGGGTCGGCGTCCGGATGGGAGTAGGGTTTGGTGCCCACGCCGACGCCGGCGATGACCCAGCCCAGGTCGTCCTCCAGCTCCCGGTAGGCCAGGATGGTCGGCGGGTCGATGGTGTAGAAGTCCTGGGGCGGGGTCAGCAGGGTGACCGCGACCTCCCGGTCCATCGGCCAGTCCAGGCCGATCTCGATGCCCTCGACCGCCGACGAGGTGCCCGGGAACTCGTAGGGCACCTCGAAGGGTCCATGGAGCCCCAGCATCAGCCGGTCGGCGTAGATCCCGATGATGTTGAACACCGCCCCGGGGCCGTACTCCTGGACCTGGGCCGCGATGCCCAGCACCTCCCCCAGATCGAAGTACCCGCCGGCCACCGACAGCACCGAGGTGCCCTCGTAGACCGGGGCCGAGAAGTCGTCGACCAGGTCCTTGACCACCAGGTTCCACGGCAGCTGGACGTCCATGCCGAAGTCGCTGACCGTGCGGTTGCCGGGCATGAAGTCGTTGACCGACGTGAACGCCGGGCCCACCGGGGTCGAGGTCAGGGCCACGGCGATGGCCATCTCGCCCACGTCCGGTTCGTCGGGGAAGTCCACGGTGCCCCGGGCCCGGGCCCGGGGGTACTCGTTGCGCATGGAGCGCAGCGGGGCGATCACGTTGCGGGCCTTGACCTGTTGCAGCACCGTCGTCAGCTGGCCACCGGCGCCCACCACCAGGTCCACCGCGCCCTCCCAGTCGCCCTCCAGGTGCACCCGTCCGTCGGCGTCGGTGGTGCCGCTGGCCAGCGGCGTGGGCAGGCCCACCTCGACGGTGGCGTTGTTGAGGGGGTGGCCGTCGTGGTCGGTGACTCGCACGTCGATGGAGCCGGGCTCGATCACCCGGATCGGGGTGGCCGGGGACGCCAGGTCCCCGCGGATCACCCGCACGGTGGTCTCGCCCACGGCCTGCGGCGTGACCCTGCCGGTGATGTCCAGGTCCACCACGTCGCCCTCGACCACCTCGAAGGTGCAGTCGTCCAGGGTGGCCAGGTAGCCGTCGTCCGTGGCGCCCACGCACAGCAGGTCGAAGGTGGTGAGCCTGTCGATCGTGAGCTCGGCGGGCCGGATCTCCAGGCCCAGCACGTAGTCCCCGGGCTGGACGTTTCCGTCGCCGGGGTCGTGTTCGTCGGGTTCTTCCTTGCAGGCCATCGACAGCAACAGCAGCCCCGAGAGGGCGACCAGTCCAGCCCGATGGCCCACGTCAGCTCGAGCAGCCATCGTCGATCTCGTACATGGAGAGGACCTCGACCAGGGTCGAGTAGAAGGTGCCCAGCTGGACGGGGATGGAGCCGGCCTTGTGCACGGCCACGTTGGCGTCGGTGCCCAGGCGGAACTCCAGCACGCAGTCCGGCTCGCCGGGCTCGTCGATGTCCGAGTCGAACCAGCTGGGCGGGTCGATGGCGAGGATCAGGGCGTCCAGCTGCCCCTGGGACAGGGTCGCCAGCCACTCCTCCTCCTGGTGGACCCCGTCGATGCCGGACCACTCGCTGATCCGGCCGTTCTCGGTGATCACGATCCCGCCGTAGAGGTCGTCGCCCAGATCCACCCCCAGGTCCAGGTAGAACCCGGCCACATCGTACTCGGGGTACTCGGTGTTGTTGGTGCCGTCGTCGTCGTCGTCGTCGTCGTCCTCGGGCGGCGGCTCGCCCCCGCCGTAGCACAGGCAGCCCCCGCTCACGAGCCAGAGGCTCAGCAGGGCGATCCACCCCCGTCTACGGAGCAGCGAGATGAGTGTGCTCGTCATCGTCGTCTCCCTCCTAGGGCGTGGTGACCACGTACTGCTCGTCCAGGAAGTCGTTGGGCCATGGGCCGGTGTAGCCGGGGTCGTAGTCCTCGTGGTCGTCGCAGGCCGACACCAGGATCGAGCTGTTGAGCGGCTGGATGTTGGCGTCGTTGAGGTGGAGGTACAGCGCGTCCAGCTGCTTGGTGCAGGCCAGCACGTCGGTGGCCACGATCCGCAGGGTGTCCCCCGGGGTGGCGGTGATCCCCACCGGCGCGTGCAGGTTCTGGTTGCCGTCGTCGTCCAGGTAGACCAGCGACCCGTTGAGGTAGAAGGCGATGTCGTCGTCCACCATGAAGTAGTGATAGGGCGTGTCGCCGCCCGAGATCACGTAGTCGAAGGTCTGCCCTTCCTCCCACACCAGCACGTTGATCGAGGCGCTGCCCACGTTGGACTGGTTGTCGATGGCCATCAAGGACACCGTATGGCTGCCGAGCTCCAGCGTCACGTCGTCCAGGGCCACGTTGCCGTCCGCATCGGGGAGCACCTGTCCCAGGTTCCCCTGGATGTCGGACTGGAAGTAGACCACCAGGGTCGGCGGCTCCTGCTCGTTGTCGGTGACGATCCCGGCCAGGTCGAAGCTGCCCCCCTCCTCGATGGCGAATCCGCTGGAGGGCTCGGTGATCTGCACCTCGGGGGGCTCGCCGCCGGTGCCCTGGCCGCTGGCGGCCAGCGTGATGGACTGGTCCTCGTCG
Source organism: uncultured Rickettsiales bacterium (assembly GCA_964542165.1). Lineage (GTDB taxonomy): Bacteria > Myxococcota_A > UBA796 > UBA9615 > CAYRNR01 > CAYTBN01. The sequence continues at coordinate 51,836 of CAZITQ010000016.1, read as the reverse complement.
TTGATGTCGTTGGAGTAGACGTGGACCGTGGCTCCGTAGGCCTCGCCGATGCTCGGCTCGTGGCCGATCTCCAGTTCGATGGAGAGCCCGGGTTCCAGCGAGTAGGGCAGGTCCACGGTCGCGGGCAGGTCGTAGGAGAACGCGCCCATGGCGTCGTCGTGGATCTCGATGTCCTCGACGATCACCGCCCCGCTGCCCTGGCTCTCGAGCACCACGGTCTTGTTCTCGAAGACCGCGCCCTCGGAGGTGTCGAAGTGCAGGGCCGACGGCGTCACGTCCAGCACCGGTCGCACCCCGACGCCGCCCAGCGGGATGTCGAGCACCGCCTCGGTCTCCGAGTTGGTGGTCAGCCGCAGGATGGCCGACAGCTCCTCCTCGGCCGTGGGGGCGAAAGACACGGTCAGGGTCCAGTCGTCACCGGGGGGAATCGACTGGGGCTCGGCGGAGACCCAGAAGGAGTGGTCGTCGTTGTCCACCACCTCCACGGCCAGGAAGTGCAGTGGGCCGTTGCCCACGTTCGACACCATGAGGCCAGAGTTGGCGATCGTCAGCAGGTTCGCCTCGCCGAAGGTGACGGAGCCGGGACTGACCTCGATCTGGGCGATGGCGTTGGACAGCTGGGTCTCCGAGCAACTACCCAGCCCCAGGGTTCCGGCAACCGCTAGCACGGCCAAGATCCTGCGTGCACCCATCGGGATCACCCTCCTCGCGCGCCGCATCCTACAACGGATGGGTCGCCGTTCGCGGCTCGCCCCTTCCCGAGAGCCCGCCGCGGGGTGTTGGACGTCCAATCCACCCGAAGTATTGCAGGAGGCACACCAGGCCACGGGGTAGAAAGGGACCCCGCGCGGTGCGCACCGCGTATGCGCGTGCCCTTGGAAGTCCACCAAAGGGGGTGCATAATCAGCCGCAGTGGAGGGAGGCGCGGCCGCCCGGCAGGTACGAATGGGCATCACCGGCCGATTCCTCGGGCTCGAGAACCGGCGGAATACCCGCATCTTCCACGCGATCCTGGACACCCTCGACGCCCACAACCCCTACCCCAATCTGCCCATGGTGCGCGAGGCCTACGCCCTGGCCACCGAGGTCCACGCCAAGCAGCGACGCAAGAAGACCGGCGAGGCGTACATCATCCACCCCCTGTCCGTGGCGCTGGAGGCAGCCGAGCACTGGATGGACGACGTGTCCGTGGCCGCGGCCATCCTCCACGACACCGTCGAGGACGCCGACGAGTCCTTCGGCCTGACCGTGGACGTGCTCGAGGAGCGCTTCGGTGCCGACGTGGCCCACATCGTCGGCGGGATGACCAAGCTGCGCCGGGAGGGGGGCAACCCGGCCGACACCAAGCTGCAGACCCTGAACCACCTGCTGGTCAACTCGGTCACCGAGGACCTGCGGACCATCGTGATCAAGATCTTCGACCGGGTGGACAACATCAAATCGGTCGACTGCTTCCGGCAGGACAAGCAGGAGCGAATCGCCAAGGAGACCCTGCAGTTCTACGTCCCCATCGCCTCGCGGCTGGGCTTCTTCAAGGAGGCGCGGGTGATGGAGGACCACGTGATGCGGGTCCTGCAGCCCGACGTCTACAAGACCGTGTCGCGGTGGCTGGGCCCCAACGAGAAGCGCACGGGCCGTCGGGTCGACCGCATCGTCAAGGACATCCGATCGACGCTCAAGGGGATGGGGATCCGCTGCTCGTCGATCTTCTACCACAAGGGGGTCTACACCATCTTCGAGGCCATGCAGAACGACGGTCTGCCCCTCACCCGGCTGGACGAGGGCTGCAACTTCAACCTCTGCCTGATCGTCGACGACGTGGACGCCTGCTTCCGCACCGTCAACCTGGTGCACCGCAAGTTCGTCCACCTGCCCGCCCGCTTCCGCGACTTCATCAACAATCCCAAGGTCAACGGGTACCAGTCGCTGCACACCCTGTGCACGGGGCCGGGGATCCCCAAGATCCAGCTGCTGATTCGCACCGAGGAGATGCACACCGCCAACCACATCGGCGTGGTCTCCCAGATGCGATCGGGCAAGGTGGAGGACACCAGCTTCCTCGACGAGCTGGTCGACTCCTTCCAGAGCATCGGCTCGGGGAGGCTGTTCGACCTGGCCCAGCGGGTGCAGTTCCCCGAGATCGACGTGTTCACGCCGGCGGGGCACAAGCTCAAGCTGCCCGAGGGATCCACCGCCCTGGACTTCGCCTACCAGATCCACACCGAGGTGGGCGACCAGGCCCGGACCGCGGAGGTGGACGGGCACACCAAGCCGCTCAAGACCGTGCTGCACTCGGGCAACCGGGTGCGGATCCTCACCGACGAGGCCACCGAGCCGTCGGTCCAGCGACTGGGCTGGGTGACCACCAACCGGTCCACCATCGCCCTGCGGCGGTCGCTCCAGCGCATGGAGCGCAAGGCGTGCCGGGCCGAGGTCGGCCGCTTCATCACCTTCTGTCGCCGTCGACTGGGCATCGCCCTGCGGGACGACATGCCCGCCTTCGAAGAGCTGCTGAAGATCATGGAGTACGACAACTCCCTGGCCTTCGGGGCCGACCTGCACGCCGGACGCCTGGACTACGACCACGTGATCCCGTTCCTGGCCCAGGTCGTACCCCCCGAGCAGGTGCGGACCCTGGTCAAGGTCCTCGGCCGCGAGGACATCATGTCCGACGACCAGGTCAGCGACACCCTGGAGCTGGACGACGAGGACTCGATCCGCACCACCGTGGGTGAGGTGGTGGGGGAGTACGCCCAGGCCTACGAACCCTCCAACATGCCGCTGGAGATCGAGGGGCTGCGCTACCCGATCCCCGTGCGCCTCGCCGGCTGCTGCCGGCCCCAGTTCGGGGACGTGATCGTCGCCCATACGGCCCGGCGCCGGGGGGCGACCATCCACCGCCGGACCTGCAGGGCCATCCGCCAGATGGTGGACTTCTGGCCGGTGCAGATGGCCAAGGCGACGTGGACCGGCCCCCCGCGGATGGAGACCGTGCGCTACGACATCCTCGGGAGCGACCGCAGCGGCCTGCTGCTGGCGATCTCGGCGGTGCTGTCGGAGATCAAGATCGACGCCCAGTCGATCAAGCTGATGACCGAGGAGGGGGGCGTCGCCCGGGGCTACGCCAACCTGGAGCTCAACGCCCTGACCGACCGCGAGGAGGTGGCCCAGAGGCTGGAGGCGATCCCCGGAATCACGTCGGTGAGCGTCCGGGGCTCGGCGTAGGGCATGGCTGCGCGCGGGGGGAACAAGGGCAAGCGCCGGTCCGCGAAGGGCCGGTCCCGCAAGGGCAAGGCCAGGGGCGGTTCTCCCGCCGCCTGGTACCAGTCCAACTGGTTTCTGCTGATCGTCGCGGCCGTGGTGCTGGTGGGGGTGCAGCTCTACCACCAGCGGGCGGTGGACCGCGGTGAGGGCAGCGCCGAGGCCTTCGGGGAGCCTGCCGCGGATCCGGCGGGGGCGGCCGAGGCGGGACGGGCCGTGGAGGCTGCGACCCCCGAAGCGCCCCGGCGCCCGTCGCGGGTCGAGGTGGATGCGAGGCCGGCCGTGGGCAGCGAGAAGGGGGGCGCGCTGGGCGCGGCGGACGGCGACGGGCTGCTGGCGATGGCCGCGGCCGAGGGCGAGCTCCCCGAGGCAGCGGTGGCCGGGGGCGCGAGCGCGGGGGTGGTGACGATCCGGGGACGGGTGGACTACCGGGGGATGGTGCAGGACGAGGTGGTGGTGCCCACGTCCGATCGCCGGCTCTGCCCCGAGCACCCCGCCGGCGCCGTGGTGGTGGCGGACGGCCACCTGGTGGAGGGCCTGGTGTGGGTCGATGGGGCGGCTTCCGCGGCGGCCTCGGACCGGGCGGACGGGCCCGCGCTGGCCGTGGACGGATGTCGTCTCGCACCCCGGGCCCAGGCCTTTCCCCCCGGGGTCGCCCTGCGGATGGCCAACGCGGACGAGTTGACCCATACCCTGGTGGCGAAGGACGCCTCGGGGGAGCAGGCCTTCCGGGTGGAGCTGGACCCCGGGGTCTCCGAGCAGCCGGTGCTGCCCACCCGCCCAGGGCTACTGCACGTCTCCTGTGAGCACCACCCCTGGGAGACCGCCTACCTCCTGGTCCACCCCGCCGCCGCGGCCACCGACCTGGACGGCCGCTTCTCCCTGGCCGACGTCCCCTTGCCGGCGGACGGGGCTCCGGCGATCCACGTCTTCCACCCCGAGCTCGGCACCTATACCCAGCGCCTCGACCTCCACCCGGGGCAGATGCTCGATATCGACATCGATCTGACCGAACCCATCGATCCGTAGACCGCCCACCCCTCCCCGCCACCCTCCCCCGCCCACCCGCCCTCCGGAGAGGGTGGCAGGGAGGGCTGGATACCGTGCCCTTGCCCGTGCCCGTGCCCTTGCCCTTGCCCTTGCCCGTGCCCGTGCCCGATTGCCTCGACTCCCTTGCCTGATGCACGATCGCGGCATGCGAAGACTCACCTGGCTCCTCTGCGTGGCCCTCCTGGGTTCGTCCCCCCTCGGCTGTCCGTCGGACGACGACGACGTGACCGGGGACGACGACTCTGCGGGTGACGACGACACCACCGGGGACGACGACAGCACGGGGGACGACGACACCACCGAGGATCCGGTGGTGGACAACGACGGGGATGGATTCGAGCCCGACGTGGACTGCGACGACGGCGATCCGGCCGTGACCCCGGTGTGGGTCAGCGTCACCGGAAGCGAGGATGGGGACGGCTCCTGGCTCGACCCCTTCCCAACCGTGGCCCTGGCGCTGGCGGCGGATACCGGCTGCGTGCGCCTGATGGGGGGCATCTTCCGCGAGCACGGCCTGGAGATCCATGGATCGGTGACCCTGATCGGCGACTACGGCGTCGAGGCCACCCGCATCGACGGGGACGGCCTGGACCGGATCTTCACCGTGACCGCCGGCTCGACCCTGATCGTCCGCGACGTGCACCTGCGCAACGGGACCTCAACCGAGGGCGGTTGCCTGCACCTCACCGACGCCAGCCTGATCCTCGAAGACGTGATCATCGACGACTGCGTCGCGTCCGAGACCGGGGGCGCGATCCACGCCACGACCTCCCCGGTCGTCCTCTCCGACTCCACGATCAAGAACTGCGACGCCACCAACGGCGACGCGGGCGGCCTGTGGCTGGCGGACTCTCCGCTGCGGGCCGACGAGGTGCTGTTCCACGACCTGGACTCTGGGGGCTTCGGCGGCGCCCTGGCCATCGAGGGCGGCGAGCACGAGATCACCCGCTCGGTGTTCACGGCCCACGACGCCCTGGACGGCGGCGCCATCGACGCCCTGGGAGACGGCACGCTCTCGGTGGTCGGCTCCCTGTTCCACCACAACGAGGCCGACGACTCCGAGGTCTACGACACGGCCTACGGGGGCGCCATCGCCACGTCGGGCATGACCCTGTCGGTGGTCAACTGCACCTTCGTGGACAACGAGGCCGAGCAGACCGCCGGCGTCTACTTCCACACCAGCGATCCCCTGGACGAGCTGGAGCTGCGCAACAACCTCTTCGCCCACCAGCTGGGCGACGCCATGGGCCTGGACGGCCTCCCCACCCTGGGCTCGGGCACCGTCTCGGTGCTCTACAACGGCTTCTTCGGCAACGAGACCCTGATCGACGGCCGCGACAACCCCGAGGAGTTCGACGGGTCCAACCTCTTCGAGGACCCCCTGTTCGTCTCCTACATCGGCTGGGGCGAGGAGAACGACTTCCACCTGGACACCGGCAGCCCCGCCATCGACGCCGGCGATCCGGATGCCGCCTACCAGGACACCGACGGCAGCGTGGCGGACATGGGGTGTTACGGGGGGCCGCAGCCGCTGGCTGAATGAAGGAGTACCGTCGTCACGGGTAGACCGTTTACCCAGATGAAGGGGGGATGGTGGAGATCTCCCGGCGCGATTCCCTCTTCCGCAGCGGCCTGGTACTCGCCGGCGCCAACGGCGATCCCGGACGCCTGGACAGCGGCTTCCTCAGCGCCGCCGAGATCGCCCAGATGGACCTGCGGGGCACCGAGCTGGCGGTGTTCAGCGCCTGTGAGACCGGGGTGGGGGACGTGCGGGTCGGGGACGGGGTCCACGGGCTGCGGCGGGCCCTGGTGCTGGCCGGGGCCCGGACCCAGGTGCTGAGCCTGTGGAAGGTGGACGACGTGGCCACCGCCGAGTTGATGGTGGCCTTCTACGAACGCCTCCTCGCCGGTCAGCCGCGGGGAGAGGCGCTGCGCGAGGCCAAGCTGGAGATGATGCGTTCCCCCCGATGGGGTCATCCGCGCTTCTGGGCGTCCTTCGTCCTGTCCGGATCGTGGGGACCGATGGAGTTCGCAGCGCCGTAGCCGCCTTGCCACCACCCCTGGCAGCGGGGGAAACTAGTGCGTACGTTGGCGAGGCACATGTCGGACGAAACGAGCGAGAGCGAACATCACCAGATCCTCAGCCCGGGCATTCTGGTGGCGTCGCCCCAGATGCAGGACCCGTTCTTCAACAAGACGGTGGTCCTGCTGGTGCGCCACGAGCACGACGGGGCCATGGGGATCGTCATCAACCGCGAGACCGATCTCGAGCTGGAGACCGTGCTGACCGAGGTGACCTTCGACCTCGGCGACGCCCGGGACAAGCCGGTGATGTGGGGCGGCCCGGTGGAGCCCCATCGGGGCACCATCATCTTCCGGCCGGAGATGCCCCAGATCGACGAATTCCTCGAGATCACCAGCACCCTGCGTGTGTCCGGATCGATGGACGTGCTCAAGGGGCTGATCATCAGCCACGTGGAGGACGACTGGTTCCTCTCGCTGGGGTACGCGGGCTGGGGACCGGGGCAGCTGGACAAGGAGATCCGCGAGGGATCCTGGATCGCACTCCCCGTGGACCCGGCGACCGTGTTCGACGAGCCGGTCGAGGATCGTTACGACGCCTGCATCGCCCAGCTCGGCATCGACGCCAACATGATCTTCATGACGCCCATCGATGAATAGCTCCCCTGCCCGCCCCCCCGACGAACCCGGTTGACATCCCCCCGGATATCTCGATAATCGCCCGACGCTCTCGCCGGTACTCCGGCCGAAGGGAGGTGATGGTTCGTGATTTCAGTGACAGTGAAAAAAGACGAGCCATTCGAGCGCGCCCTTCGGCGGTTCAAGCGTAAGGTTGAGCAGGCCGGGATCAAGAAGGAGATCAAGCGGAAGATGTTCTACATCAAGCCGGGCGAGGCCAAACGCAAGAAGCAGCGTGAGGCCATGCGTCGGCGGCGGAAGCAGGAGCGGCAGCGGTAGCTGAAGCGGACGGATCCCACCTGAGAGGGAGAGAAGGCCCCGGCCGAAGCGGTCGGGGCCTTCTACGTTTGGCGCGGGTCGGTCCTTCGTTGCCTTCGTCCGCCCGCGCGTGCGAAGGTTCCCGGCCGAGGAGGGTGCCATGACGCTCCATCCGAGAATGCTGGTGATCGCGCTGGTGGGCCTCGCGCTCGCGGCGTGCAACAAGCCCATCGACACCACCGCCAGCGGTGAGGCGGAGGGAGACGGCACCGCCGAGGCGGTCGAGTCGGCCGGGGAGCCCGTCGGGGAGCCCGCGGCTGGTGAGACGGGACAGACCGGGGCAGACGAAGCCGCCGCAGGCGAGCCCGCCGAGGGCGGCAAGACCGCCAACCCCGCCCGCCCGGGAGGGGGCCCTCCCGGGTCCATGGTCACCTGGGACGAGGCGCCCCTGGAGCTGGGCTTCCCCACCGGTGACGCGAAGCTGTTCTTCGGTCAGGGGATGTGCATGCCGCGGCCGGCCTGTCAGGAACTCAAGATCGTCAAGGGCGACAAGGACAAGCCCCTGACCACCTGCGCCGACGTGGCCAAGGTGATCGTGATCCTCGAGGAGAAGGAGCAGGCCCTGGCGCGGGTGCGGTTCTGTACGGACCACCGCTACGTGCTGACCGACGAGCGCTGCACCGAGGTCGAGGTGTCGGCGGACGGCGCCATCGATGTCCAGCTTCCCAAGGACCTGCAGCTCGAGGCTCCGCCGGTGTCCACGCCGGTGAAGGTGGTGGACTTCGAGGGCGGCTTCCGTGTCGAGCGAACCCTGCTGTGCATGGGCGACGAGGCCGACAAGCTGGTCAAGGTCGCCGAGACCGTGTTCACCGAGGGCCACATGGCGCGCGAGGAGGTCGAGGTCCTGCTCGAGGCCGAGAACCTGGTGCCGAGGCTGAAGTAGGCTCGCGCCCGTACGATCCTTGCGTCGCCTCCTCTCCATCTCGATCGCGATCGCCTGGCTTTGCGGCTGCCGCGTGCCCGTGGAGCCAGAGCCCCCGCTGGACGACGACTCGGCCGAGGACGGGATCGAGCTGGACAGCGGCCCCGCACCCTGGGAGGCCGAGATCGGTGAGCATCCCCTGGATCCCAACGAGGGGATCTTGCGCTTCCGCGGCACCCCCTACCGGGACCGGCACGGGATCGGGTCGCTGCCCCGGAATCTGCCCGAGGTGCTCTGGCGACAGCGGGTGGGCTGCAACAAGGAGTGGTGCGGCGTGGGCTGGACTGGCCAGCCGCTGCTGGTGGACTGGGGCGACGAGGCCCGGGCGATCCAGCCCTTCGACGTGCCCGGCGGCCCGGCGATCGAGGCCATCGTCGGCGGGCTCGACGGCCGGGTCTACTTCGTCGATCTGGACACCGGCGAGCCGAGCCGCCCGAACTTCCGGGCCCAGACCGCCTCCATCAAGGGCACCATGTCCATCGATCCCCGGGGTGCCCCCCTGCTCTACGTGGGCCAGGGCCTGTCGGGCCACGACCGCAACTGGCACTACAAGGCGATCTCGTTGATCAACAACGAGGTGCTGATGGACATCCCGGGCTCCCGCAAGGAGTTCGGCGGCGAGCGCCTGGCGCCCGTTCGAACCTGGGGTGGCAGCGACGGCAACTCCCTGATCCTGGCGGACCAGGACCGGATGCTGCTCGGCGGCGAGAACGGGCTGTTCTACCGGGTCGACCTGAACACCGACTGGGGCGGCCAGCGGATCGGCCTCGACCCGGAGATCGATCCGGTGGCCTACCACTCGGTGCGACCGTCGTACGGCGACCCCGACAAGAAGGACGGCTCCTCCCGCTGGGCCCCCGGGATCGAGTCCTCGGTGGCCCTGCACGACGGGGTGGCCTACTTCGCCGACAGCATCGGCAGCCTGATCGGCATCGACCACGCATCCGGCGAGGAGGTGCTGCGCCTGGACCTGGGCGACGACACCGACGCCAGCCCGGTGATCTCCATCGAGGACGGCCACCCCTACCTCTACATCGGCACCGAGGTGGACCATCAGATCCACCGCCGCCCGGCCCGGGCCGAAGGCACACTGCGGTTCTCGAAGGTCGATCTGGAGACCCGGGACTTCGCCTGGCGACTGGAGATCCCCGCCTGGACCTGGAAGAAGGTCGACTACAAGCACGACTTCAACGGCGGCGTGCTGGCCACCGCGGCCGTCGGCTTCGGTCCCTCCGACGACCTCGTCTTCGTCCCCACGGCCCACGAGCCCACCTTCGGCGACGGCCAGATCCTGGCGATCCGCAAGGCTCCGGACGAGGACGGTCAGCCGGTGATCGTATGGTCCCGGCCGCTGCACGGCGTGTCCTGGTCCTCACCGGCCCTGGATGGCCAGACCATCGTGGTCGCCGACTCCCGCGGGTGGATCCAGGCCTTCGACGCCGTGGACGGTACCCCGTTGTGGGAGATCGAGATGGGCGGCGCGGTGGAGTCTTCCCCCGTGTTCTGGGACGGCCGGATCGTGGTCGGCGTGCGCGGCGGCGCGCTGGTCTGTCTGGGGCAGTAGCCCCCGAGGCGCCGCGTTCCGGCAGGCGCCGAACTCCCTAGGGTTTGCGCAGGCGGTCGAACGCGAGGGGGGGCGTGGGCGGGGTGGGCTCGTGGTCCAGGCGGCGGCCGACCCAGGTCCACAAGCGCCCCCGAGCGTCCCGGGCGACGACGGCGCGGCGCTGTACGGACAGGCCCTCGGCGGGCACGCACTCCTCGTCGATCCACAGGGGGGCCTCGGGAACGAGGATGCGGCCCTTCGGCCCCTCCCCGGTGGTCCAGCTGCCCATGCGGCCGCGGCGGAGCACCATCTGCCAGGTCCCGTCGTCTCCGCCCTCGGGAACCAGGGGGACGTGGCTGTCCGTCACCCGCGGCTGGAGCTGCCAGGTCCACTCGCCGGCGGTGTCCGGATCGGGGCGGCGGCCCGACCGCGCGGCCGAGCGGCCGCTGGCGGCCTCGACGCTGCGCTCGATGGCCCAGGCCAGGTTGGCCGCCTCGTCCCGGGTGAAGACCACCTCCTCCAGGGCGGGGCCAGACAGGAGGCGTCCCGGCGGTCCGAGCAGGGGCAGCCAGGGAGAGGTGTCGCCGTCCCGGGTGGTCAACTCGAACAGACGGAACGGTCGGGGATCCCCGTCGCGCTCCCACACCGGGGTCACCTGGATCGTCTCACCGAACACGTCCCGCACCGCCAGCCGGTGCACCCTCAGCAGCGCGGGGCCCTCGACCCGGACCGGGACCGCGAACCAGTCGTCCCCCAGCGCGGTGGCGAAGGCCCCCACCAGGGCCGCAGCCGCGTCGTCCTCGCCGCCCTCCAGTCCGCCGAAGTGGACATCGGCGTCCTCGAAGGACCACCAGCGCATGGACGGCATGCCGGGGTACTGTACGGCCGTGGGTACGGCGCTGGCCGGCGGGTCGGGTTTGGCCTCGCCGGCCTCGGACACCACGTCCAGGTCGTACCAGCGCAGCTCGCCGCCCCCGTGTCCGTGGACGGCCAGGGTCACCTGGCGGTCGCCCCGTCCCGCGACGACACGCCCCTCGTAGGCCAGCCGCTCCCTGCGCCAGCTCGCGGGCTCCTCGTCCCGCTGGACGGTCCCGCCGTCCAGGTCGTTCCACAGGTCCCAGGCGGCCTGGAGTCGGGCCGGCTCCGCGCCCTCCATCCCGTCCGCGAGCTGCTCGATACCGTGGGCGTCGACCGACCGCTGGACCGCCCGGGCGTCCACGCTCCCGGCCGCCAGGACCGACAGCAGCGAGCCCCCTGGATCGCCCGCCCCCGACCCGACGGCGATGGGGAACCTCTGGCGCAGGACCGGGATCAGCGGACCCAGACCCGAGACCGAGAGGGTACGCAGCAGCGCCAGCCCGCGGTCCACGGCCCGGCGGAGGGACGAAGGGCCGTTCTCGATGGGCTCGGCCTGGAGCGCGGCCTCAGGGGGCGCACCGTCGAGCTCCCGCAGGTCGTCTTCGGGGCCGGCGGCCACCACGGGCAGCCTCTCGACGCTCACCCCGCACAGCAACGGCGAGGCCGCGTCCTCCCCCAGCAGCTCTCCGACCTGGCGCTGGCGGGCCAGCATCCACAGTGGATCGGCGATCCGTTCGGCCAGGCTGAGCTCGGCGTCCTCGGTGCCGGTGTGGTACTCGAGACGTTCCCAGCTCATGACCCCTCCACGGCGTGCCGTCCCAGGGGCAAGAAGAAATCCAGCTCCCCCAGCTCCCGGGGGCCGATCGCTCGCATCCGGGAGAGGGCAAGGGCCTCGTCGACCACCCCCAGCAGCGCTGTCGTCGACCATCCCAGGTCGCCGTGGGGCAGGCCGAGCAGCCAGACCTGGGGGGCGTGGGACTGGGGTGCGTCGTGGTGGAAGACCACGCTCGCGTCCTGGGTCGGACGCGCCCGGGGCTCGCTGAACGAGGCCACGACGAAGGCCGCCATCGGACCGTCCTCCCGCGGATCCGCAGCCAAGGTCGCCATGACCAGCGGCGCGGCGTCGCCGGGATCGGTCGCCCGCACTCTCACGGGTTGCAGCAGCGGCCCAGCGCCGAGGGCCTCGGCGATCTGGTACGCCTCCACCAGGTCGCGGACCCGGGAGTGGACCTGCGCCTGGTGCTCCAGCTCCGCGGCATTGCGGAGGCGCGCCTCGCGACCCTCGGCGGCCAGGAGTTCGTCCGGCGACCCGAGATCCGGGATCGCCCCCGAACCCTCCGCGAGCAGATCCGCCACGCGGAGTCCGTTGTCCGCCGGCCCCCCCGCCAGCTCGTCCGCGGTGAGGAAGCGGGCCGAGGACACCAGCGTCGCCAGCGGCGGCAGCATCACCGCCAGGGTGGACAGGGGTCGCAACGCCTCCCCCGCATCGGTGGGATCGGTGGCCCCGATCTCCCCGCCGACTCGCTGAAGCCAGGTGGACGGGTCGCCGGCGAGGTCCGACACCAGCCCCAGCGCGCTGGTCTCCAGCGCCTCCAGGCACCAGGTCCCGCCGTCGGCGGTCCGGCATCCCCAGTCGTCGGCCGACCCCAGCAAGCTGCGCAGCCAGCGCTCGACCGGCGCACCGGCGCCCTCCACGGCCGCCCACCCGCCCTCCGCCGGTGCCGTCGCCGCGGGGGCCACGACCGCCACCAGCCGGCGTGTCACCTGGGGGGCGCCCCCCGCGGCGAGCAGGGCGCTCTCCGGGGGCGGCCGCTCGCCGGTGGAGAACGCCGCTCGCCAGGCGCTCGCCCGGGCCTCGAGGGCACCCGCTTGCAGGTGGACCCCCTCGGCCAGCACCAGGTCCGACAGGGCGTCCAGGTCCCCCGCCAGGCCGAGGAGTACCGCCTCGGCCGTGGATCGCTGGGGGCCCGTGAGACCCGCCGCCGCCATCGCTGCCTCGACCGCGCCGCGGACCTCCGCGGCCCCTTCCTCGTCCTGCGGTGGATCGAGCCAGGCCAGGGCGACCTTCAAGCCGTCCGGGACCCCGGCGACCCGGGGATCGTCCTCGCGATCCACGGGCAGCGCGTCCGCGATCTCCGGGAGCAGGACTCCCAGCCCTACGTCGCGCAGGTCCCGTAACAGCGCGCGTCCCAGGGCCTCCTCCAGGGGGCGTCCGCCCCTCAGGGCGTCCAGCAGGGCCTCGGCTCGCCGCGCGGCTCGGGAGTCCAGCCGTACCGCGGCCAGCGCCCCCTCCCGTTCGTCGCCCTGGGAGTGGTACGCCGCGCGCAGGATCGCCGCCGTGCGCCCGGAGGCCAGGTCGGGGGCGAGCAGGTACCCGGAGCTGGGGCCGTCGTCGCGGGGGTGCAGGTCCTCGACCACCCCGTATGCGCCCAGCCGGAGGCCGGTGGGCGCGGTCTGCCGCTCCCCCGAGAGGGTCTCGCTGGTGACCCCCTGCCACCAGGCGTCGAGGCGGTGGTGGAGCAACCCCGCGGCCCGTGCCAGGGCCCTCTCCCGCTCGGCCCCGTCGGGCAGCAGCGCCGCCAGCGCCTCGGCCTCGCTGTCGCTGTGGCCCACGAACCAGTCGGTCAGCGGGGTCTCGCTCTCGTCCAGCGCCCGCTCCCCCGTCACCACCCGGTAGGCCCCTTCGGGCAGGTCCGAGTCCAGGTAGACCCCCGGCCAGTCGGGGTCGACCAGCCGCCAGGCTTCGACCCGCCTCAGGTGGGTCTCGAGCACATCCCGTACGATGGTGCAGACCTCGGCCACGCGGATCAGCGGGGAGTTGCCGGGCAGCACGTCCGGGATCCCGTCCAGCTGTCCCTGGACGATGGCCAGCTGCTCCTCGAGGGTGGAGGCCTCCTGGAACGCCTCGGCGGTGGCCTCGCTGACCGTGTGGAGGAACCCGGGGCCGTCGTCGGTGCCCTCCATGATGAAGGCCCAGCCGAGGCTCCGGAAGAACCAGTTGCGATCGAAGGTGACGCCGCGCGCACGGGCGTTTCCGGCGCCGGAGAGAGCGCCGAGCACCGCGTGCCAGGTCTCGGCCGAGGTGGTCTGGCGGTGGTCGATGATCGCCGGGGTCTTCGACTCCCAGAACGCGCGTAGGCGCCCCAGCAGGGCGGCCCGCTCGGGCCACGAGGAGGTCCGGCGGCCCACCGGGCGGATCGGCACGATCCCGTACGGCTCGCGGCCGACCCTGAGCGTGGGCAGCGGTCCGTCGGGGCAGACATGGTCCAGGGCCCAGGCCTCCGTCCGCTCGATCCGCTCTTCGTCGGCCCCCAGCTCGTGGAACTCGCTGCGCAGGAACCGGCGCCAGACCACCCCGGTGAGGCCCGACTGCAGGGAGCCGTACCCGTGACCGGCGTGGACGCAACGGGCCAGGGCGGTCGCCCCCGCCCCCGTGGGATCCAGCCCCAGCGCGGCGATCAGCCGCTCGGCGGCCGCCTCTCCCAGCAGGTCCGGGTCCGAGGGGGGCGCTGCGGAGAGCGTCGGCCAGATCTCGTCGGCCGTCGGTCCCCACCGGGACACGGGCGACCGGACCGACGCGGTGTGGTTGGTGGGCGTGTCCGGTGGGACCAGGTCCAGCCCGGCGCCGTAGGCGTGGGCCCGCAGCAGCTCGCCGATTTCCCGCTGACCGTCCTCCGGACTGCCCGGCGCGAGCCCGACCACCTGCACGGTGAGGCCCGGTTCGTCGGTGCCCGGGATGTCCGACGCGCCGAGGGGGACGCGCACGGCCATGCCCGCCTCCACCGCCTCGTCGAAGTCGCGCATCCAGGCCGGGAGGCCGCCCTCCCCGGCGAGCGGGGAGCACGGGAGCGCATCGCGGGAGACCTCGGCGCCGTCGACCTGGGCGACGATCCCCCCGTCCTCCCGGCGGCAGATCACCGTGAACCGCTCGGGCAGCCCCCGGGCGGCGGGGGTGCCTGTCGCACCGATGTCCGTGGGCCGCTCCTGAACCAGGTAGCGGGCGCGGGGGCCGCCGACCGCGGTCACCAGTCTTTCGAACGCGGCCGCGTCCTCGCCAGCCCCGGTGTAGTCCGTCAGGGCCTCGGCCTCCCCGGCATGGATCGTGTCGGAGTGGGCGCTGACGTGGGCCGCGTCGGGGAAGATCCGTACCCGCAGCTGGGGGGGGTCCCGGTCCAGGTCGAAGCGGGTCTCCAGACGAACCGGCAGCAGCAGGACGGGGACCGTCACGGCGTCTCTCCCTCGTCGGCCAGCAGGACCGACCCGTGGATCAACACCCGGAAGGGGCGACGGGCGAGCAGGGCGGCGGTGGCCGCCGCCGACGCCCCCCAGCGGGGGAGGAGGCCCGCCAGCGAGGGGCCGGCGGCATCCAGGGTGAGGTGAGGCATGGCGTCCCAGTCGCGGGGCTCCAGGTCGCCCCAGGACACGTCGTCCCAGGCCGCGGGGCCGTCCCCGGCCAGCTCGTCGGGTTCGAGCCCGAAGCGCAGCGCCTCCTGGGCCTCCTCCAGGACCACGTACCACCCGCCCCCGCCGTCGTCGCCGCGCACCTGACCGTCCGTCATCCCCCGGAACCCGTACAGCGTCGTCCGCGCGTCGACTCGGTTCTCGAAGTCGGGCTCGACGACCGTGCCGCCGGTCCGCGGCCGTCGCGAGTCCCCGTCCCCTTCCCCCTCCGCGAGCCGTACTCGGACGTCGGGGAAGCGCTCGATCAGGTCGCCCCGGACCAGCAGGACCAGGGGCACGGCGTCCGGCTCCAGCAGCTCGGCCAGCGTCCGGTCGTCGGCGGGGGTGAGCAGGTCCTCGGTGCCCGCCTCCCAGAACGAGCGCCACCAGGCATCGCCGGGCGCGATGGGGATCTCGCGCCAGAGGATCTCCCGGGCCAGCTCGTGGTTGGCCCCCATGAGCGCGGCGGCGATCCCATCCGCGCGGGATCCGAGCAGGGTGACCACGTTGTCCCCCAGGGACGTCAGCCCGGGCAGCAGCAGCTCGGGGGTCGACGAGATCAGGGACTCGACCAGTGGGTGGTCCACACGGATCGGATCCCCGTCGCCATCGGTCTCCTGGCGTTCCTGGACCCGCTCCATCCGCGCCGTGCCCACGCGAAGCGACTCGACGGCCAGGTCCGAGAGGTCGACGGGGGTGTGGCTGTCGGTGCGCGGTGTCCCCTCCAGGTCCGGACCCGGGCCCCGGTCGAAGCGGTCGGCCCATCGGACCGGAGCGGCCCGATCGGCGGGCGGTGGAGCGGGCTGCCCCGGCCGGTGCGGCGGCGGGGGGCGGGGCGGCCTGCGCCGCAGGGTGCCCGGGCGAGCCGGGCGGGAGGGCGGGACGAAGGGGCCGACCGGCCCGGTCAGCGGGGTCCTGCCCCCGTCGCCGTCGTCGGAGTCCTCCGCCTCGACGGAGAACGTGTCCACCTCGCGGATCGCCGACACCGGTTCAGGGGGCGAGTGCACCGTCCGCAGCGTCTCCAGCTGCAGCGCCGTGCCCGTGAGCACCGGCGTGATCAGCGTCGCCTCCTGCAGGGTCGAGGCCCGGGAGGTCCGCCGGGCCAGGGCGGGCCCGATCAGGCTCTCGGAGACCTGGGCGTCCGCCATCGAGGCCGCGACGTCGGATCGGGAGCGAAGCAGGGCCGAGGCCACGTGCACCCGGGTCTCGTCGGACGCCCCGGACAGCCGCTGGGCCCAGCGTTCGCCCAGCACCCCCACCATCCGTGCCCGGTCCTCCAGCCTGCGGGATCGGCCCCGGTCGCCCACGGCCCGCCACAGGCCGTCGACCAGCGCCTGGTCGTGGGCGCGGACCGCCTCGGCCCCGGCCCCGGCCGCGACCCGGTGGGCGGGCGTGGCCGCCAGCTCGTCGGCCCAGGTGGCCCGCTCCCCCTCCAGGCCGTCGCCCCAGCGGGGAGGTGCGACCACGGGGTCGCCGTCGACCGGATCTGTCAGCGTCGCGAGCGCGTGGCTCACCGACTCGGGGGGATCGGGGAGGTCCACCGCCTCACCCTCGAGCACGCCCGCGACGGTGACACGCTCTTCCGCGCCCACCCCGTCGATCCCGGTGGCCCGCACGCGGCGGGTGCCCGCGTCGCCGGGCCCGGTGAACACCAGGCGCTTGCACAGGGTCTCGAAGTCCGCGCGTTCGCCGGTGGCGAAGGTCCAGGTCAGGTAGACCGGCAGCTCGATGGGGACGGTCGGCGTCTCCGACGCGTCCCAGGCCGGCGAGTCGTCGGCCTCCGGCGTCAGCGACGTCAGGCCCGCGCGCACGCCGCCGACGGTGGTGGGCACCACGCAGGCGCGCCACAGGGTCTCGGGCGACAGGCGCCGGGGGCAGACCAGCCGGGATCGCGCGGCCGAGGGATCGCCGCTCGGATCGCCCTCCACGTGGGCCCAGGCCCACGCCTGCTCCAGGTCGGGCAGGTCGCGTCGGGCGCACTCCGGCGGGACAGTGAGGATCCCCAGCGGGCCGGGCACCTCGGCGCTGGACGAGTTCGGGCTGTAGGTGGGACCGCCCGGCTCGGCTTCCGGAACGACCACCAGGGCGATCCAGGGGGACAGTCCCCCGCCGGTCGCCGCACCCCGCCGGAAACGCCAGGGAAGGTCGGCCTCGCAAAGGGTGAGGGTGGCCAGGTGATTCGTGACCGCCTCGCGGCTGTCGGGCAGGGGGTAGCGGCGGTCCACGACCGAGTCCCGCAACCCCACGACCGCCTCGGGCCCGAGGAGCTGGAACGACGGGCCGGTGGCCCCCGCACCGTTGACCGAGACCGCCGGCTCCAGGGTGCCGTCTGCCCCGGCGCTGGACCTCACGCCGCTGCTGGCCCAGGAGTGGAACGTGGTGCTCATCCCGCCTCCTCGATCCGCGCCGCAGGCCCCCGCCGGCGCGCCTCCGTCAGTGCCTCGGCGAAGCGGTCCGTGGTCCACTCGTCGCCGCCCCCCCGCACCGTCCACGTGGGCGCGGACAGGGCGACCCGCGGTCCGCCCGTGACCACCGGGGCCGCGGCGACCCGGCGTGGGCCGGGCCCGAGCAGCCCGGGGGCGTGCGCGTCGTCGGAGCAGAGAGGATCGACGATCTCCTCCTGCCAGCCGTCGGCGATCTCCTCCCCGTCGGAGGCCAACTCCCAGCCCCCGGCCAGGACCACCCCGGCGGGGTGGGTCTCCACCGCGGGGGCCCGCAGCCGCGCGGCGCCGTCCAGGTCGAAATACCGGGCAGGCGAGAATTCGCCCTCCACCGGTTCGAGGGCTGCCACCTCGAGCGCCGAGCCGCCCAGCCACGCCCCGTCGATGGCGAACAGGTTGTCGTCTGCGGGGCGGGATTCGCCGACCCGATCGATGGCGACGCCCAGCGGCACCACCTGCTGGGCGACCTGCAGGGACGCGTCGGGCGCCAGGAGGGGCGTCTCGTCGTCCCACTCCAGGGCCGGGTGGAGGTGCGCGACCGCCTCTACCGCCGTGGCCGTCCACGCCGACGGCAGCTCCAGGGCCGCGATGATGTCGTCGAGCACGTCCGCCGACGGCAGGGCGGTCGAGCCCTCCTGCCCCTCGATCTGGAATCGCAGCCGGACATCGGTACCCAGGAAGCGGAACTCGGCGAAGCCGTGGACGATCCAGGGATCGGGGCCGTAGACCTCGGCCTCCAGCGTGGCGCCGAGCATCTCGCCGCTGCCGGCGAGCACCGAGATGTCCAGGCGCCACAGCACGTCCAGGTGGAAGGGGCTGAACTCGGCGATGGCGTGGAACTCGGAGCTGCCCTCCACCCCGAAGGTCCACGGGCCGAACTCCGCGGTGGCCTGCAGCGAGAACTCCGCCCCGAGCTGCAGCGTGTTGGCGGTCAGCGCAAGGTAGCTGGAGACGTCGACGAGCAGCGACGGGGAGACCTCGAACCGGGCGCCCAGCCGCTGGAGCTGCTGGAGAGCCTGGGGCAGGGTGTCCGGCGGCGTCCAGTCCGGGTGGTACCCGCCGATGGAGAGCAGGAAGAAGGGATCGTCGCCGAACCGGGCGTAGAACGCGTTGTCCCCCGACAGGGCGATGCCGACCACCTGCGAGTCGTAGAGGCTCCCCTTGATCCAGACCGAGCGGTCCTCCAGGTCGAGAACGCCGAGCACGGCCATCTTCAGCCGCACCGGCGGCCAGACGCCAGTGGCCTCCGTCCCCTCGGGCTCGGGCGTCCCCACGGGCGGGATCTGGAAAACGGCGTTGGCGACCAGACCGATGGACGGGTCGGGCAGCGCGAGCAGCAACCCCAGATCGACCTGGAGGAAGGGCTTGACGCCGCCCCAGCCGATGCGGACGAAGGGCCCAACCACGTGCTGGCCCGTTCGCTGGGGGAAGATGGACCGCAGGTCGTCCAGGACCCTCGGGGCTTCGGCGATGGGATCGTCGGGGAACATGACGCTCTCGAGCGCTCCCGACGCCAGCCGCTGCCCCAGCGCGTCGGCGTCGAAGTCCCGATGGAGCCCCAGGAGTCCCCCCGCGCCCAGCAGGAAGAATCCGTAGGGCAGGGTGATGGGACCGAAGGAGAGCGAGAGGCTCATCAGGAAGGACCAGTCCGACGGCGCCTCCTCCGTGCCGGTGGTCACCTCCACCACCGCGGTCAGCCCCGCGGTCTCCAGCATCGTGAGATCGACGACCCCGGAATAGCGGCTGCCGTCCGGGTCGTAGGAGAGGTAGCCGCCACCCTTGGCCGCAGGGGTGTCCACGGCAAAGCCCAGTCCGGTGGGCACCAGCGGGGTCCACCGCAGGTCCAGCGATCCCAGGGATCCCTCGCCGTCGTCGGCCCGGGACAGCTCCGCGGCTGCACCGACGCCCTCGACCACCGCGGTCACGGGGCCCAGCTCGGCGCCGATGTCCGCCGCGAGCAGGCCCCGGATCCCCCCGGTGCCCGCCTCCAGCCCCACCACCGTGCGCAGCAGGGTGAACGGGCCGACGTCGGTACCGGGGAAGCTCTCGAAGAGGAGACCGGCCACGGCGTTGATCGCCAGCCCCGAGCTGGACGACCACGCCAGGCCCAGGTCGGCCCCCGCCGTCAGGGTCGCGTCGCCCACGATGGCCGACAGGAAGCCGTCGGGCTCCGGGAGGGCGAATTCGACGGCCAGCCCCCGGTCCTCGCCGGCCGCGGGGACCGTGGCCAGGGTCACCGCCAGCTCGGGATCGGGCGAGGCCGAGGTGTCAGCCGAGACCTGGACGCTAGCCACCGCCCCGCCGCACTTGAACGCGGCGTCCTCGGTCGGCGGCTCGGGGGAAACCGTCACCGAGAACCGGGCGTTCGCCCCGGCGGTGCCCGTCTCGACCCGGGCGAATCCCGGGGCCGCCCCGGCGACGAGCACCCGCTCCGCGTCGACATCCAGCCCGGCCTCGAAGGTGAGCGGGTCCAGGTCCTGGGAGACCACCAGGCTGGCCTGGCCGTAGTTGGTCAGCAGCAGCCCATCCACCGTGCCGGAGCCCCGCAGGGCCGCCGGTGCCAGGACGAGGCCGCCCTCGGCGCCAGCGTCCGTCTCCGTCTCCCCACCGCCTTCCGCCTCCCCGCTCAGCGCCAGCTCGACGAAGGGGATCGTCAGCTGCTGCAGGCCGTCGCCGCCGGCCGGCCCGCCCCCGAGGTCGGCCTCGGCGTCGTCCACCAGCGGCCAGCGCTCGTGCACGTGGGTCGGCAGGCCCAGCCGCCGCAGCAGCCGCGCCAGCGTCTCGAGGATCCGCTCGTCGGCCGCGGCGAAGGCCTCGGGCCAGATCAAGTCGCTCAGGGTGGCGGCGGGGTCCCGGGCCAGGGCGTCGAGCCGGTCCAGGTCGACCTGGGGCGCGATGGGGGCGCCCCGGACCGCGCCGGCCATCACGCAGAGATCGAACGACAGGGGCCAGACCCGCGCCGTCGCCCGCAGGATCAGGATCTCGGGGAGCCTCAGCAGGGCCCGCCGCAGGTCGCCCCCGTCCACGCCGTCCGGCCCCCAGCCGTCCAGCGCGTCGGGCAGCGCGAGCAGCGCCGCCAGCAGCGTGGACGCCTCTGCGTTCACCGTGGCGATGTCGACCTGTTCCGGCTCCTTGCCTGCAAGCTGGGTGGACAGGCTGGCGGCCGCCGTCCCCGCCTCGACCAGCGCCGACGGCACCCCGGGATCCCCCACGTCGGTCCCGAGTTCCTCGGTCAGGACCTGGGCCAGCGCCCAGCCCTGGGAGCCCATCAGCGCCAGCTCGTCGGCCAGCGCCCCGGCGAATTGGACGACGAAGCGGGGCGCGCTCACGAGTCCTCCGGGCGTTCGATGCGCAAGAGGATCTGGCCCGGATCCACGTGGATCTCGGTGACCACCGAGGGGTGGTCCGAGCGGACGGTTCCGGGGAGGGGGGCGTACAGGGGCACGGGAGCACCGCCGTCGGCCGGGGCGATCTCCGCCAGCGGGTCGCCGAACTCCACCGGGGTCCCGTCGAGCACCAGGAGCTGGGTCTGCCCGCCCCCGATCGAGTCGGGGACGCGGACGTCGTGGTTCCACAGGCGAACGAGGGAACTCACCGTCCCGAGGACCCTGCCGGGTCCCACGCTCTCGAGGGCCAGCAGGCGCTCCGCGCGGGCGGGTTCGTCGTACAGGTCGGCATCCTGGTGAGGGACCGCGGACCGGAAGTACCCGCTCACGGGCCAGCGGATCTGGCCCGCATCCTCTTCGATCGATACCGCCCGTATGGCGTCATCGCCGTCGCGTATCCACCATCGGCCCTGGGGAAGTCCGGCCCCCTCCCAGTCGTCCGGCAGTCCAGTGGACGTGCCCGAGGTACAGTGGCGCGAGTAGACGAGCGTCGAGTCCTCCACGGCCATCTCGCCGGTCAAGTTCAGGACCAGCGCCACCTCTTCCACCAGCACGTTGCGAGCCTGCAGGGTCAACTTCACGTAGTCCCACAGCTCGTCGCGAAGGGCCTGGACGATCGCCACCGCGATCATCCCGACCAGGACCACGACCCCCACGATGGCGGTTGCCACCGGTCCCAGCGGGCAGGTGGCCAGGACGATGGATCCCCCCATCACGGTCAGGGCTGCCATGCCACCGACGGCGTGGTCGGTCTGGAAGAGCTCCACCGCCTTGGCGCCGTAGGTGATCGCGACGAGGATGTGTACCGGCCGGGCGACGGCCTTGGCCGCGGTCAGGAATCCGACCGCGGGCTTGGGCGCGTTGAGCCACACCGAGGTGCAGGCGAGCACCTCCAGGCTGCCCTGGACGCCCTGGCCCAGGTGCTTGACTGCGTTGAAGGCCAGCCAGCTCTTCTCGTACTCGCTGGCGTCCACCTCGAGCTCGCCGATGTCCTCGCCCAGGGCCCAGAACCCGGTGGCGGCGCCGAGCAGTCCCGCGAGGGCGGCCGTATACGAGCCTGCCTTGACCAGCTGGTCCGCCTTCTTCGTCGCGTCCGACCCGGAGAGACCGCCGTTCTCGAAGGCATTCACCAGCTCCCGGTAGTAGACCGAATCCGGCGCGTACAGCGGGGCCCGGGCGACGGGGTCGAGGAAGGTGCTGCTGTTGACGAATCCGTGCGCCACCTTGACGGACGCTCGCACGCGACGGAGCGCCCAGATGGCGCCGGGCATCTCCGGATCGTCGGTCCAGTCGGGGGTCTCCCCGGCGTGATGCGCCACGAGGTCGAGCAGGGTGTCCAGCGTCGTGGGGTCGGCGTCGGCGAGGTCGAGGGTGTCCTGGAACCAGATCAGCCCGTGGATCGCGAACACGCTGGCCCGGTAGGCCTGCACGAAGTCCGTGTCCGCCGCCGAATCGCCGAACCCGCCGAGCACCGCCTCCAGGCCCGCCAGGGTGGCCACCTCCTGGGTGAAGTCGCAGTCGAGCTCGTCCTCCTCCGACTCCAGCGCGCCGGCCACCAGCGCCCCGTACCAGATGGCAGCCTCCGAGCCGAGCACCTCCTGGGAGATCGGCGCGATCTGCTCCAGGACGGCCTTCATGGACTCGCCGCCCATGGGCTCCTCGTCCAGTACGGCGGGCCCGGTCTCGATGTTGGCGAGCACGTGGCGGTAGGCCTTCTTGACCACCGCCGCTCGCGCGGATTCCCACTCCCGACTGGCGTAGTCGCCCAGGTTGGTGAGCTCGATCTCGTAGGCCTCCAGGTCGAGCTGGCCCACCAGGTCGCGGTACTCGTCGTCGAGGAGGATCCGGGCCACGCCGTGCTGGATCCGCGCCAGGTCCCGCACGTTGTGCTCGTCGTCCAGCTGGTCGAACCCCTCGTCCAGCACCTCCCGCCAGGCCTTGGCGATGCCGTGGTGCAGGTGGGCCGCCAGGCACCCGGCGTCGACCCCCCAGGGGGGCGGCTCGTGGACGTCCCAGGTGGGCGATCCGCCGGCGAGGGCCGCGGCGACCAGGTCGCTGCCGCGCACCTGCACCAGGGGCAAGTGGCCCAGGATCCGCCGCAGGAAGTGAGCCGCCTGGGCCGTGCAGTTCCCCGGGGTGTCCCCCTCGTCGGCCAGCCGCTCGCCCTCGAGCATGGTCAGCCAGCAAAGGAGTCTGTAGGTCGCCATCGACCAGCCGACGGGCACCTCGGCGTCGTCCAGGAACCAGGCCGGCGGCACGTCGTCGTAGTGTTCGACGAGGGCCCGGAGTCCAGCACTCCGTTCGATGGAGTCCAGCCGGTCCCGGGGACTGACGGCGAGCAGGGTCTGCAGGAAGATCGCAGCGGCGCTGGCGTCGTACCCGGAGGGGGCGTCCTCACCGAGCAGATCGGCCAGCCCCCCCACCGCGGGGTCGGCCACCACGTCGCCGCCCAGCCCGTCGGCGAAGAACAGGCCGACCAGGCGCCCTGCCCACTCCATCACCCCGGAGCGGTCCTCGCCGTACACGGCGTCGCCCGCCCTCGACACCAGCAGGGACACCGCCCGCACGATGGCCGGCTGGGCCACGGTACCGTCGTCGGCCAGCCGGTCCTCCAGGGCCGCGAACAGTAGCTCCGCCACCGCGTCGTCCACACCGGCCTCGCGGTCGGGGTTGCTGGGCTCGGCGTACGCCACCAGCGTCTCCACGTCCTCCTCGGAGCCGATGCCCGACGCCAGGATCCCCTCGGCCTCCTCCAGCAGGTTGCGATCCCCGTCGTCGGCCGCGCTGTGGCCGGGATCCCAGACGATCAGCCCCTCGTTCGCCAGGTCCATGAGCACGCGCGCGTACGTCAGGCTGACCAGATCCTCGCGCTCCCTTCCGCCCTCGCCCCAGGAGTCGTAGTACGCGCGCCAGGCGGGCGGCTCGTTGCGGGAGAGCCCGGAGTGGTCCATGGCGCGTTTCAGGTTCGTCTCCAACCCCATTCCCAGGCTCGAACACGAGACCTGGCCGTTGACGGTGGACGCCGACAGGTCCCCGTCCCCCCAGAACAGCTCCGGGTAGTCCAGGGAGCCGAAGGCGATGGCGGTGAACCCCTCCCCGTCGGACCAGCTCCCGGGGTCGAAGAACGGCAGATACGTCGGTGCGGGGTCGGCCTCCAGCATGGCCGCGGCCAGGTCTCCGGACGGGACGGGGATCCCCCGGTTGCAGGCGAAGCCGTCCCAGCGCAGCCACTGGCTGCCGCTCGGTGCCCCGTCCAGGAGCGAAATGCTGCGAGAGCCCCCCTGGTCGCCCACCCACGGCGCGTTCGAGGGCCAGTCTCCGCCCGCCAAACCGCGCGAGATCTCCAGCACCAGGGACGGCTCGGAGCCCGTGGCCACGCCCGGATGGCTCGCCGACGCGTCGGAGACCCCGTCCGGGGAGACCAGCAGCACCGGTTCGCCGCTGCCGGCGGCCCGTCCCCAGGCCCGCTCCACCACGAACCCGCAGACCTGCGCAAGCATCATCACCGGCTCGTGGCTCTTTACCCAGGACTCGAAATCCGCCTCCCCGACCCCCGCGGGCAGCGACAGATTTCCACTCCGGGGATGGATCGGTCCATTCGCGATCGCCCACTCGAGGGACGGAAGGAAGAACCGATGCAAAGGAATACCCCCTCGGACCAGGAACGTTAGCAGACCTGGAGCGGGAGGCGCGCCCCCCCGTCCCCCGTCCCGTCGTCGTCCCTCAACGGCGCCGGAAGCGCTCCCCGATCACCGGGATCCGCCCCCCGTAGAGCTCGTCGAGCAGCCCCTGCATCCTCGACTGGACGTCGTCCAGGCAGCGGTCGAGTATGTCCTGGCGTTCCGCGTCGGCCGCAGTGAGATCGGGCCAGGTGATGGGGGGGCCGAAGCGCAGGGTGGTCTGGGCCGGCATGGGCAGGTAGGGCACGAAGCCGCTGGTCACCCCCCAGGGTAGCGACCAGACCAGGGGGAAGGCGTCGTTGCGCAGCAGCTGCTTCAGCCGCAGCGCGCGGGCGATGCGCTGTCCGCGGCTGAGCACCACCAGCTGCTCGTGGGTCCCGGCGCTGACCAGGGGGATGATCGGGACGCCCTCGCGGAGGGCGAGCCGCAGGAAACCCTGCCTCCCCCCCAGCACCACCCGCGCCTTCTCCGTCCACGGACGCCAGGAGTCCCTGTCCGAGCCCGGATAGACCAGGACCAGGCGACCCTTGCGCAGGGCGTAGGCGGCGCAGTCCGGGTTGGCGCGGATCACCCCCAGCCGGTTGATGAAGCTCCTGCCCACGTCGTCGGCGGCCAGCAGGTCGTGCCCCAGCAGGTTCAGCTCCCGGTCGACGCCCAGATGGTCGCGGATCGCCATCGCCGTGAACACGGTGTCGAACATGAACATGCCGCCGTTGTGGTTGCCCACGATCAGGGCGGGACCCTCGGCGGGTAGGTGATCGAGGCCCCGTACGCGCAAGCCGAAGTAGTGGCGGGCGATGGGGCGGAACGCGTCGAGGACCACATCGACGAGCTCCGGATCCCGTTCGTCCAGGTAGCAGCCCCAGTCGGTCTTGCGCCAGGCCGGGTTGGCGTAGCCCACCACCGAGAACAGCACGTGGAACGGCTCCAGGTGGAGCAGGCTGCGGGGGTGGACCTGGCGGCGGGCGCGATCGGCCCAGGCGCGGGCGCGCCCCAGGCGGCCTGGACGCGGACGGGTGCCGGATGTCCTGGGCATCGCACCTCCAGCCAGCCTCCCCCGGCCGACCGTCAACCTAACCGCCGATGGGCGGCCGGTCCAGTGCCCCGGCCCCTCGCGGGGCGGGGGTACGGTATGCTCCGGCACCCGAGAGGAGGACGCCATGGCCGTCACGTTCCGGACCGAGCAGCGGGTCGCGGGCCCGGCAGACGAGGTGCTCCGCTTGATGGTGGAACGGGAGACCCACGAGGCGTTGCTTCGGGAGCTGGGCAGCGTGGTGGAGAGCTACTCCGAGGAGGGCGACGGGGACCGCGTTCGCGTGGAGGTCACCACCGCCGACCCGGCGCTCAAGGGGGCGGGGACCCATCGCGCGACCCTGGAGAGCGTCTGGGACCTGCCGTCGCGGAGCTGTCGCTGGAGTCGCAAGGACCACACCTTCGGGGACCGGGTCCGAGCCACCGGGCGGACCGCCGTGGAGCCCATCGACGACGGGACCTGCCGCGTGGTCGAGACCGGCGAGATCGACGTCCAGGCGCCGGTGATCGGCAAGAAGATCGCCCGCACCGTGGCGTCGAAGATGGAAGATCTCGCCCCCCGCAAGGCCGCGTTCTGGGAGAAGCGTCTCCGGAGCTAGTGGGGCGGATTCAAGATCCACCCCCCTAGTGCGCCAGCAAGTAGTGGAGGATGAGCCAGGTCAGCAGCGTGGTGCTCGTCAGCGCGGACACCGCGGCCCCGATCATCATCGAACGGCGGATCGCAGCCGTGTCGAACCCCTTCGGAGGCGGGCCCTCGTTGAACGCCGCCACGGCGCGCTCCAGGTCGTCGGCGGTCCGGATGTCCGTGGCCCTGGGCACGCTGCTGGTGATGAAGTGCTGGGCGTAGGGGAAGCAGACCGCCAGGGAGGGCTCGGCGGCGAAGAGCCCGGGGTGCCAGGTGAGCTCGTCGATCTGCACCTGTTCCACGGGGATCCGTAGCGCCCGGCGCATCTCGTCGGGGTCGAAGATCAGGCTGAAGGTCTCGCCCCGGCCGTCGTCCAGCTCTCCCCCGTAGACCACACACAGGTTCCCCTCGATCCAGAGCCGCGGATCCAGCGGCTTCTCCTCCCCGGCCCGGATGTCCGCCTCCATCGCGATCCGTCGCCCCGGGGACTCCACGTCCACCAGGACCGTCCCGCGGTAGGTGGTGGTCACCGTGGACCGGCGGGCGTTGCCCGGCACGAATCCCTGGCCCGGGTCGTAGCTGATGGTGTTGGTGTCGTAGTCCACGATGACCCAGGTCAGCAGCCCCGTCTCCTCCTGCTCCGCGATGACATACATCTCGACCCGGCTGCCCCAGAACGCGCTGGTGTGGGCGTTGAACGCGCAGAAGATCACGTAGGGCCTGGGCTCGTCGTCGTCGAAGACCCGGGTGGGGAGCACCCGGAAGCCGGAGGGGAGCAGCGCCTGGGCGGCGTCGATGTCCTTGATCTCGTGGCAGAGGAAGAACGCGTAGGGCTCGACCACGAATCCCATGTGGGGGTTCTTCTTCGACGAGCTCTGGAACATCTTCTTCTGGGTTGCCACCGGCAGCTTGCCGAAGAACCCCGCCGCCATCGAGATCAGGGCGATCTGGTCGGGGCCGATCATGGCCTCGGTCCGCTTCGCGTACCCGTTCGCCTGCTCGACGTCCATGTCGCTGCCTCCGCGTCGGTGTCGGGATCTCCCCCCGGAGAGGTGTCGCCGCTCCGCCCCCTGCTCTTCCCTGCCTAGGGTAGCGGGGACCCGCTGGCAAGTCGTGCGCGGGGGTCTTCGGGGGCGATGGCGGATCAGGCGGCGAGGGCGTCGATGATCCGCTCGCGGGCGCGGCGGGGGTCGAAGCGCCCGGTCACAGGGGCGACGGCCGCCGGATCGTCCACCAGCCCGCGGTCGCGCAGGAAGTCGAAGGTCTCGTTCCACGAGCGCTTGGCCTCGCGCCGCCAGGTGAACAGCTGGAAGGCGTGCCCCTGGCGCTCGTACACCCGCGCCTCCCGGTCCGCGCCCAGGTCGTCCAGGGCAAAGGCGAGCCTCAGGGTGTCGTCGAGCAGGGGGTCCTGGTCGCCGACGGAGGCGAAGATCGGGGGGAGGGGGCGGACCGGCCTCGCGTCGCCCTCGAGGATCCGCAGGGGATCGGCGAGCTCGGTCGCCGCCTCGTCCCCGGCCAGGTCTCCCAGGTAGCCCAGCTCCACGTCCCGCACCCATTCCCTGGCGACCCTGGGCAGCGAGTTCGGTGACAGGAGCCGCTCGATGTCCGAGACCTGGAAGATGCCGCAGTTGGCCACCACCGCCGAGGGCACCACACCCGCGTCGAAGACCCGGCGGGCCCAGGGCTCGGGCCGGCGGTAGGTCGCCTGGATCGCCAGGCTCGTGATCAGGTTGCCGCCCGCGGACTCGCCCGCCACGACCAGGCGGTCCGGATCGCCGCCGAGGCGGGCCGCGTTGCGCACGGTCCACAGCCAGGCGTCGCTCACGTCTTGCAGCGCCGCGGGGAAGGGGTGCTCGGGGGCCAGGCGGTAGTTCACGCTGAGCACCAGGAATCCCCGGCGAGCAAACGCGATGGCCGCCATCCAGACCGCTTCCTTGTCCAGCAGCCGGAAGCCGCCCCCGTGCACGTACATCACCACCGGGCGGGGACCGGAGAAGCCCGTCGGCCGGTAGATGTCCAGGGTGTGGTCGGCCAGGCCGGTGGCCCGGTAGGCGACCTCGCGGGTGACGTCCACGCCGTAGATCGCCGGATTGGCGCCGGGGTGGCGGGCACCCAGGCGAGACGTGGTGTCGATGGCCCGCTCCAGGGCCGAGATGGCCAATCGGGAGATGGCGTTGCGGCGGGACGGGGCGTTGCGGGTCTCGATCTCGTTCGTCGCGGCGCTCATCTCGAACCTCCTCGGTGACATCGTCTATATCCAATCTAGACGGACCTACGTTTCTGTCAATAAAAAATATGAACAAAAACCAGATCAGAAGTTGGACATACCTGGTCAAACGGCCAACGTCGCCGCGATTGTCTCGGGCTGGTAGGGGTTCAGAACCAGTAGATGAGGAAGACGTCCTGGGGCGCAGGCGCGGTGCCGGCGTTCACCTGGAAGGCGATCTTGTCGAAGCCCGGCTTGCCCATGCGCGGGCGGACGCCGTTGCTGAATCCGTAGCCCTCGCGGGGGATGCCGAGGCGGCCGAGGTCCAGCTCGTGGTCGGCGTCCTCGTCGTGGAAGACCGACAGGGCGTAGGCTCCGGAGGGGAGATCGCAGAGGGCCGTGGTCAGGGCGCCCTCGACCGCGTCGAGCACCACCAGCTGGAACGCGTCGCTGGACTCGCTGTATCGCTCCTCGCTGTCGAACACCGCGATGATGACCTTGCCCTCGGCGTTGCGGACGCCGTGGATGTTCACGTCGACACACGTGGCGGACTCTGGGCTTGCGGTGCTCGGCGGGTCCGCAGCCGCGGCCACCGTGGTCGTTCCGAGGGAGAGGGCAGCCGCCGCAAGGCTTCGGAGGATCCACGTGGTCTTGCTCTTGCGGCCTCGCACGAACGCCTCCCGTCGCCGAACACTGTAGTGCGGCCGAGGTGACCTGTCGACGCGACCCCGGCCGAACTTGACGACCGAGTTCCCCGTTGCCAGCTTGGAAGCCATGCGAAACCGAACGGCCATCCGGACTTTGCTCCTCCCCACGGCGATCCTCTCCGTGGGGGCCCTCACCGGCTGTCCCGCACCGGTGGACGCCCCGACGGATCTGGACGAGCTGGGCGCCTACCTATTCACCGAGTTCGAGAGATCCGAGGAGGTGGGGGCGCGGGAGGCGGGGCTGGCCAACCTGGCTGCGTTCTACGAGTCCACGGACCTGGGGGCCGGATACCTGGATCGGGCCCACGGGCTCAAGCCTCTCTCCCCCGACGCGGTGGATTCGGTCGTCCACCCCGGCCGCGATCCCGACGACCTGCTGGGCATCAGCCTGGTGACCGCGTCCGCCCACCTTCCGGTGCGGCAGGCGGAGATGTTCCTGCTCGCGGATCAGAGGCCCCTGGATCCCTCCTCTCCGGACCTGCACGAGCGGAGCTTCCTCGAGCCCGTCGACCCCTCCTGCTTCCCGGACCGCTCCTGCGACCTGATCCGGACCGCCAACGATGTGATCAAGACCACCGGCCCCACGAAGATCCCCTACGAGATGTTCAAGGACCACCGCTGGGTCGAGGTGGGGGAGCCAGGCAGCGGGGAGTGGGGGCTGCTGGCACGCGGCTGGATCGTGGAGGAGGGCATCTCCGAGGGCGGCGACAGCGCGATGTACCAGCTGTACGGGCTCAACGCGATCTGGCCCACGGCGAACGGCGGGAGCACCCACGCCGTCCTGATCTGGCTCGAGAGCGAGGTGTTCGGCCTCGGCGACGAGATGCTCGAGGGCGCCACGCTGTACTCGCTGCACCAGGCCTTCGAGGCCACCGAGGAGGTCCTCGACGGAGGGGCCTGACCCCGCGCCCGCGTGCTTCGAGGCCACCAGGCCCTCCTTCTATGACCCGGAGCCCCCGCCCGCTCGCAGGCGAGGGAGAAACCTGCCGGTCCGTCGCTCCAGCTGGCGGTACTCCTCCCCGAATCGCCGGCGCAGCATGCCCTCCTCCGCGGGGATCCGCAGAATCAGCAGCAGGACGAGCCCACCGCACCAGATCCCGATCAGCGGGGCGCTGGCGGCCGCCACCGCGGCCCCGGCAAAGAGCAGCGCGAAGGCGGTGTACATGGGGTGGCGGACCCGGCGGTAGGGGCCCCGGACCACCAGCTCCTGATCGGCCTTGATCAGCGCCGTGGCGTGGAAGCTGCGCCCCAGGGAGAGGTGGCACCAGAGCATCAGCCCCACCCCGGAGACCCCCGCCCCGATCCCCGCCCAGCGCACGGCACCCGGCAGGGGGAGGTGTCCGAAGGCGAGCCACTCGGGCTGGAACAGGTAGATCCCGAGCGTCGCGAGCTGTGCCGCCACCAGGCCCGCCAGCACCGCCCGGTGCGCCCACGGCTCCCGCTCCACCGCCTCGCCTGCTCCGTGCTTGCCGTGGCGGCGGAACCCCAGGCGCAGCAGGGTGAACGCGCTGAACAGCGCGACGACAGCGACCTGGAACGGTTGCTCTGGGGACATGCCTGGCGACTCTCTAGGGCCGAACCCGGGTGCCGCGCTATGCTAGCGCACCTTCTGGGGTGGACCTCATGCACGCAGACGTGATCGTGGTCGGTGCCGGGGTGGCCGGCTTGCAGTGTGCCCGCAGGCTGTCGGGCGCCGGTCGCAACGTCGTGATCGTGGATCGAGCGCGGGGCGTCGGCGGCCGCTGTGCGACGCGGCGAATCGACGACCAGCCGGTGGACCTGGGGCCGATGTTCCTCCACGGGCGCCAGCCCGCGTTCCTGGCGGCGCTCGACGAACTCGGGGACGCGGCTCGACTCGGCGGCTGGCCCCGTCGCGTGCGCGGCTCGGGCAAGCCCTGCCAGCCCGACGCCTTCGTTCCGGGGGAGCGCCGGACGGCCCGGGCCGACGGGCTCTCCGCCTTCCCCCGACACCTGGCCCGGGGCCTCGACGTGCGGCTGCGCACGACCGTGGAGCGCATCGTCCCCGGGCCCGGAAGCTGGACCCTGCGTCTGGCCGGCGGCGAGGAGATCAGCGCCCCCGACGTGGTCCTCGCCCTTGCCCTGGAGCAGAGCCTGGCGCTGCTCGATCAGGTCGGCGGAGGTGGTGAGATCGAGACCGCGCGGGCGCTGCTGGGGATGTTCTCCTCCCTGCCCTGCCTGACCGTGATCGGGATGTACGGCGACGACGCCCCGGTCCCCGACTTCGATGTCCGCTACCCCGAGGCGTCGGAGGTCCTGACGCTGGTGGCCCACGACTCGGCCAAGCGCCCCGAGCCGCGGGCGCTGGCCCTGGTGTTCCAGGCGGAACCCCGCTGGTCCCGCGAGCACCTGGGAGTGCCCGAGGAAGAATGGAGCACCGGCATCCTGGCCGCCGCGGGCGATCTGCTGGGCAGCTGGGCGGCAACGCCCCGGCAGCACTCCAGCCACCGCTGGACCTACGCCCGGGTCGACCGGGGCAACGAGCTGACGAGCCCCCTGCTGATCCGGGGCAAGGCGGGCGCCCGCCTGGGCCTGGCCGGCGACGTGTTCGCCCCCGGGGGCGGGATCCAGGCTTCCTACCTGAGCGGCGATCACCTGGCCACGCGCCTGCTGGACGAGGAGTGACGATGGACACGGTCATGCAACTGGACGACCTGGTCGCCCGAGACCGGGAGCACGAATGCGAGGGGTTCGGGATCGGGCGTGTCTGCGTGCGGGTCGTGGGCGTCGCGGATCTTCCGTCGCGGTTCGGGGACTTCCGGATCGTGGCGTTCTGGAACAACCGGGACGGTAAGGACCACGTCGCGATCGTGCACGGCGACGTGGTGGGCGCGCACCACGTGCCCACCCGCCTGCACTCCGAGTGCCTCACCGGAGACGTGCTGGGATCCCTGCGTTGCGACTGCCGGGACCAGCTGGAGACCTCCCTGCGGGCCATCGGCCAGCTGGACCGGGGGCTGGTGCTGTACATGCGCCAGGAGGGCCGCGGCATCGGCCTGGCCAACAAGATCCGGGCCTACGCCCTGCAGGACCGGGGCCTGGACACGGTGGAGGCCAACCTGGCGCTGGGGTTCCGGGACGACGAGCGGGACTATTCGGTGGCGGCCCACATGCTGCACAGCCTGGGCGTGGCCTCGATCCGGCTGATGACCAACAACCCCAACAAGGTCGGCCAGCTGGCCGAGTTCGGGGTGAAGATCACCGATCGCATCCCCCACATCCTCCCGCCCAACGAGCACAATCAGTTCTACCTGGAGACCAAGGCGGCCCGCTCGGGGCACTTCATCGACTTCGCCAACAAGCCCCATCTGCAGGAACAGGGGGAGAACATCCTGGTCGAGGGGATGGAGGAGACCTAAGTTCGGGGGGCCGTGGCCGTACTTCCCTCCATTCATCCCGTGACCGGCGAGTCCGTCGGGGCCTTCGAAAGCGCCGACGCCGACGCGGTCGTCTCCGCGGTCGCGCGATCCCGCGAGGCGGCCGCCCGCTGGGCCGCGACCTCCGTGGCCTCCCGGATCGAGGTGCTGCGGAAGATACGCCGGCTGCTCGTGAGGGACCTGGACGGCGCGGTGGAGCGGGTCACCGAGGCCACCGGCAAGCCCGACCTGGACGCCCTCACCAGCGAGGTCTACCCCTGCATCGAGATGATCCGCTACCTGGAGGACCACTCGGCCGAGGTCCTGGCCCCCCAGCGGCGGGGACGGAGCCTGCTCTCCCCGGGCAGCGAGTACGAGGTCTGGCACGAGCCCTACGGCGCGGTGGCGGTGTTCGCGCCCTGGAACTACCCCCTGCAGCTGGCGCTGGTGCCGGTGGCGACCGCCCTGGCGGCGGGCAACGCGGTGCTGCTCAAGCCGTCGGAGGTCACGCCGTCGGTGGGCGCGTTCATCGGCGACCTGGCCTCCCGTGCGGGTCTCCCCGACGGCGTCCTGCAGGTGCTCCAGGGCGGACCCGAGACGGGCGCGGCCCTGGTGGATGCGGCGCCCGACCGGATCTTCTTCACCGGCAGCGTGGAGACCGGCAGAGCCGTGATGCGCAGCGCGGCCGAGAACCTGGTCCCCCTGGAGCTGGAGCTGGGGGGCAAGGACCCGATGATCGTGTTCGACGACGCCCACCTCGCGCGGGCCGTGGAGGGGGCGGTCTACGGCGCCTTCACCAACGCCGGCCAGGTCTGCGCGTCCGTGGAGCGGGTCTACGTCCAGCGGGGGATCTACGAGGAGTTCATCGAACGGGTCACGCGGCGCACCGCCGAGCTGCGCGTCGGCACCGGCCGGGGGGTCGACCTGGGGCCGATCATCCACCCGTCCCAGCACGAGGTGATCGAGGCCCACGTCGACGACGCCCTGGAGCGGGGCGCGACCTCCACCACCCCCCTGCGACGGGACGGCGCCTACCGCCACCCCGTGGTCCTGCGGGACGTGGATCACTCCATGGCCGTGATGCGCGAGGAGACCTTCGGCCCGGTGATGCCGGTGATGCCGTTCTCCGACGAGGCCGAGGCCGTCGCCCTGGCCAACGACTCGCCCTATGGCCTCCAAGCCAGCGTGTGGACCCGGGACCTGGACCGGGCCCGGAGGGTGGCCGCGGCCCTGGTCAGCGGGGGCTGCGCGATCAACGACGTGATCAAGGTCATCGCCCACCCGGAGCTGCCCTTCGGCGGGACGCGCCACAGCGGCTTCGGCCGTTACCACGGCCCCGAGGGGTTGCTGGGGTTCACCCGGACCAAGGCGGTGCAGATCCACGACGGTGTGGGCAAGCGGGAGATCAACTGGTTCCCGCACAGGGCCTCGGGCTACACCGCGGTCAAGGCGTTGACGAAGTTGATGTACGGATCCGCCCGACCTTCCCTGCGGCGGGCGCGGGCGCTGGTGGACGGGGTGGGCGGGGGCGTGTCGGGCCTCCTGGACCGGCTCCGCTGAGAGGCTGGAGAGGACTCCATGAGTCGAAAACGGACGGAGAAGGTGGCGGTCATCGGGGCGGGGCTCGGCGGGCTCTCGGCGGCGGCCTGTCTGGCGGCGGACGGGTTCGACGTCTCGGTCTACGAGAAGAACGATCGCATCGGCGGCAAGCTCAACCTGATGCGCCAGGACGGGTTCGAGTTCGACCTCGGGCCCTCGATCATCATCCTGCCCCAGCTGTTCCGGGCGGTCTGGGAACGTGCCGGCCGCCGGATGGAGGACTACGTCGAGCTGGTGGAGCTCCAGCCCCAGTGGCGCAGCTTCTGGGAGGACGGCACGGTCCTGGACCTGCACCCGGACATGGCCCGGATGGAGGCCGAGCTGGACAAGCTCGGGGACGCCGGCGAGGGCTACTGGGCCTTCATGGAGTATTCCCGGCGGCTGTACCGGTTCTCCGAACACGCCTACATGGAGCGGGGCTCGGACGGGGTGGCCGAGATCGCCCGGGGCCACGGCGCCCGTGAGGTGTTCTCGGGAACCGACCTGCTGTCGACCATGTCCGCCGGGATCGCGCGCCACGTGGACGAGCCCCACCTGCGCGACATGCTGGGGTTCTTCATCAAGTACGTCGGATCGTCCTGCTTCGACGCCCCGGCGATGCTCAACCTGCTGCCCTACTCCCAGCTGGGATTCGGCCTGTGGTACGTGCGCGGCGGGATGTACAACCTCGCCCGCGGCTACCGCCGGCTGCTCGAGGAGCTGGGCGTCGAGGTCCACCTGGGCGCCGAGGTGGTCCGGATCCCCCGCGACGGCGACCGGGTCACCGGCGTCGAGCTGGCCGACGGGACGCGGGTCGAGGCGGACGCGGTGGTCTCCAACATGGAGGTCATCCCGGCCTACAGGTCGCTGCTGGACGAGGGCGGGCTGTTCCTCAAGAAGTACGAGCTGCTCTACGAGCCCGCGGCCTCGGGACTGGTGGTCCACCTGGGCGTGGACACGATCTACGACCAGCTGGAGCACCACAACTTCTTCTTCTCGAGGGATCTCGAAGGGTTCCTGGCCCAGATCCACCGCAAGAAGCAGCTGCCAGACGACCCGACGATCTACCTGGTGCGCCCCACGGCCACCAACCGCGACATCGCACCGGAGGGGCACGACATCATCAAGATCCTGCCCCACATCCCCTACATCCAGGACCCGCCCTTCGGCCCCGGCGACTACGACGCGCTCAAGGAGCGGGTCTACGACAAGCTGGAGCGGATGGGGCTGACCGATCTGCGCAAGCACATCGTCACCGAGCACGTGCTGGTGCCCGACGACCTGCAGCGCATGTACTACTCCAACAAGGGATCGATCTACGGCGTGGTGTCCAACCGCCGCCGCAACTTCGCGCTCAAGGCGCCCAAGACGAGCGCCCGCTACCGCAACCTCTTCTTCGTCGGAGGCAGCGTGAACCCCGGGGGCGGAACCCCGATGGTGACCCTGTGCGGCCAGTCCGTGGCCGACCGCGTGGGACGGGAGCTGGGACGGCCCTCCGGGGCTGGGAAAGGGACGACACCATGACCCGAGCACGCATCAACGTGGTGGGCGCGGGCCCCGGAGGGCTGGCTGCCGCCATGATCCTGGCCGCCAAGGGCCACGACGTGCAGGTATTCGAGAAGCAGGATCGGGTGGGGGGCCGCAACGGCCGCCTGGAGGTGGGGGACTTCGCCTTCGACATCGGCCCCACCTTCCTGATGATGCCGTGGATCCTCGAGGACGTGTTCGCCCGCACCGGGCGCCGGGTGAGCGATTACCTGGATATGCGGCGGCTCGAGCCGTTCTACCGGCTGATCTACGACGACGGCAGCGAGTTCCTGCCCTGCAGCGACCAGGCGTCGATGCAAGAGCAGATCGAGCGCCTGTGGCCGGGCCAGTACCGGGCGTTCCAGAAGTACATGAAGTACGAGGCCAAGAAGTTCGACAAGCTGTTCCCCTGCCTGGCGGTCCCCTACGGCGGTCCCCGGGACTTCGCCCGCCTGCAGCTGATGCGCGCCCTGCCCTACCTGGACGCCCACAAGAGCCTGTTTCGCCACCTGGGGCGGTACTTCGACCCCGATCCGCTCAAGCTGGCGTTCACCTTCCAGGCCAAGTACCTGGGCATGTCGCCGTGGAACTGCCCGGCGACGTTCTCGATCATCTCCTACGTGGAGCACAGCGGCGGCGTCCACCACCCCATCGGTGGGCTCAACGCCATCTGCTCGGCGATGGCCAAGGTCGTCGAGGAGGAGGGGGGGACGATCCACCTGGACACGCCCATCGAGAAGGTGCTCGTCGAGGGGGGGCGGCCCGGGGCGTGCGGCTTTTGGGCGGTGAGGAGGAACGCGGGGACGCCGTGGTGCTCAATGCCGACTTCGGCCACGCCATGACCCACCTGGTCGATCCGAACCAGCTGAAGCGCTGGACCCCGATGAAGCTGAGCAAGGCCGGCCTGTCCTGCTCGATCCTGATGTTCTACTTCGGCGTGGACAAGCAGTACGACATGCCGCACCACAACATCTTCTTCGCCCGGGACTACGAGGCCAACGTCCGCGAGATCGCCGACCAGCTGGTGCTGTCCGACGACATGTCGTTCTACATCCAGAACGCCTGCGTCACCGACGACACCCTGGCCCCCGAGGGGCAGTCCACCCTGTACGTGCTGGTGCCGGTCCCCAACAACCGCAGCCACATCGACTGGGACCGGACGCTGCCGGCCTACCGAGAGAAGATCCTCGACGCCATGGAGCAGCGGGCCGGGCTGACGGATCTGCGGCAGCACATCGTTGCCGAGGCGGTCCACACACCGACCCACTGGGAGGACGACATGAGCGTCTACGAGGGCGCCGTGTTCAACCTGGCCCACAGCGTGGACCAGATGCTGTACTGGCGGCCCCACAACGCCTACGAGGAGTTCGACCGCTGCTACCTGGTCGGCGGCGGCACCCACCCCGGCAGCGGGCTACCGACCATCTACCAGTCGGGCATCATCTCCGCGGATCTGATCCTGGAGCGCTTCGGAGGCTGAAGCCGGGGCCTGAACACCGGACGGTGACGCAGCGCAGCGGGCGCGCTACTCCTGGATGCACTCCCCCCCGCAGGGGTTGATCACCACCCCCTCGGAGCGCAGGAAGCGGTCGGTCTGGATCTGGGCGGTCTCGGTGCGGCGGACGCACTCGTGGGCCTCGGTGCTTGACGGGGGCTCGTTGCCCGGCGGGCTCTCGGGATCGTTGCAGTACCAGTACTGGATCGCCGAGCCGTCGAAGCCGTCGTCGGTGCCCGGGCTCGCCTCCTCGAGGCCCCAGATGTCGTGGTTCGCGGGCCGTACCTCGGTGAACCCCGCCGTGCGTGCGGCCACGTCGCTGGCGATGTTGCACACCTGCGAGTCGTACTGGCCGATCTGGTACAGGATCTTCTTGGCCGGGCTTCCCGGCAGCGGGTCCGAGATCAGGTGGGGCAGGTAGGTGATCGGGTCCGACTGCTCCCACAGGCTCCCCATCACCGACCAGTAGAACTCCCGGTCGATGCGCTCGGTGTACCAGGCCGAGTAGATCAGCTCGAACTCGTCGAAGTTCTGCGAACGGCTCTCCATCAGCGGGTAGTTGGCCGCGCCCACGTTGAGCACGGCCCGCTCGATGTCCTGGGACAGGGCCATGGTGGTGGCCCCCATGATCGACCCCTGGCTCATGCCCATGTAGTAGAGCTCGGTGGGATCGAAGGCCGTCTGGCCGTTGACCTGGAACGCCGGATCCTCCCAGCAGAGGCCGGCCACGGTGCGGGTCAACGCCAGGAAGTTGATCACCCCCTGCATCAGCCGCTGGGTCACGTGGGGGAACTCGCTGACGTTGGCCAGGGCGGCGGCGGCGGGCGCCACGTCGTACTCGGACATGCCGTCCCAGTCGGTGCCGGTGGTCACGAAGCCGTAGGTGTTGGCCTGGTCCCGCAGCCAGCCGGTGCCCACCTCGTCCTCGGAGCCGAAGAAGCCGTGGCCGTAGGTCATCAGCCGCCCGGGATCGGCGCCGGGCTCGGCCAGGGAGCGCGGGATGTAGGCCACGAAGGCGACCTCGTAGTCCCCCTGGTAGGACGGGTTGCCGTCCGCGTCCCGCACCAGCGACGCCGGGGCGTAGGGGCTGTCCATGTACAGGGGCACGGTGATCGTGCCGTCGATGCGCCGGTAGTACTCCTCGTTGTACTCGTCCTGCACCTCGGTGACGGTGCAGCCGCCGCCGTCGGCGTCCAGCCGGTCCATCGCGTCGTCGCGCATGAACAGCAGGTCGCCCCAGATCGCCTCGCCGGACGCGGTGCGGAAGTCCCAGGCCTGGATCAGGTGCTCTCGGGCCACTCCTGCGGTCTCCAGCGCGGTGAACATCTCCTCGAAGCCCGGCCTCCGGGCCTCCACCTGCTCGGCGTCGGTGATCACCCCGTCCCGCAGCGCGGCAAAGACCTCGCTGGCCTCCACGGGTGTGCCGTCGGTGTACTCCAGGTCCCGGATGGCCACGGCGTAGCGCCGGTCCTCGTCGAGCCGCTTCGCCGGGCGGATGTACAGCAGGATCTCGGAGTCGTACTCGGCCCGCACGTCGAACTCGGCGAAGTGGGCCACCCGCTCGCCGCTCTCCATGTCCAGCAGCACCGTGGGGGAGCCGTCCTCCAGCGAGGCGTCGTAGTTGCTCCACGGCGGCAGGGTCGACGCGTCGACCGGCTTGTCGAACAGCGTCAGGATCTGGGCCGACGGCGGGAATCCGTCGAAGCGGGCGTAGGGCTCCACGTCGAAGGCGTCGTCGTTGATGTTCATCGGGAAGGCCTCGGGCTCGTAGGCCAGCCGCCAGCCCGTGTTCGTGGTGTCGTCGGCCTCCAGGTAACGGCTCGAGGGCCACGGGAGCATGCAATACAGGGGATTGACGTTGTCGCACTCGGCGTCGATGTCCACGTGGATCGGGTCCGGGCCCGGATCCGCCGAGTCGTCGTCGTCACCCGCCGGGTCGCACCCGACGAGCCACAGAGCCGCTGCGATCCACGCGCAGACCACCAGGCACCAGCGAGCCGTCCCCATGGGCCACCTCCTGCGATCCCGCGGGGGACCGCCCCTGCCTTATACAACAGATCCGCGGGGGGCCGGACGGGCCGCAGCGATCCCCCCCTTGACGGCCGCCCATGGCCTGCGCTGGAATCCGGCGGCGTTCCGACGCACACGGAGGTTCCCCATGCGCACCACGAACTGGACCATCCTGTTGTCCTGCGGCCTGCTGATCCTCTTGCTCGGCGTCCTCGGCGCCTGCGGCTCTGCCGATGCCGCGGACGCGGGCGAAGCGCCGGCCGCCGGTGACGGTGACGAGAAGCCCGGGCCCGCCAAGCCCGCCGCCGACAAGGGCGACGGCGGTGACGCGTCCGCCGACATCGCCCCGTCCCCCGAGCTCCTGGACAAGGAGCCCAAGCCCGCGCGGCCGAGCCAGGACCACGTGATCGGCGAGTACGCCGATCCCCACGCGGTGATCACCGTCGAGGGCGGCGGCGAGATCGTGATCCAGCTCGCCAAGGACAAGACCCCCAAGACGGTGGAGAACTTCATCCGACTGGCGGAGCAGGAGTTCTACGACGGCACGGTCTTCCACCGGGTGCTGCCCACCTTCATGGCCCAGGGCGGCAGCCCGGACGGCCAGGGAGCGGGCGGCCCGGGCTGGACCATCGAGCGGGAGATCCACCCCGAGCTGCGCAACGTCCGCGGTGCCATCTCCATGGCCCGCAAGAAGTCCCCCGACTCCGCGGGCTCGCAGTTCTTCATCGTGCTGCAGGACAAGTCCTACCTGGACGACGAGTACGCGGTGTTCGGCATGGTGGTCGAGGGCATGGACGTGGTCGACGGCCTCAAGAAGGGTTCCACCAACGGCGCCGAGCACTCCCGCTACGGCATGACCGGTCCCGAAGACGGGTGGCCGTCGACGATCGCCACGGTTCGGATCGTGGACGGCAAGCCCTAGACCCGGCCCCTCGCCCCCCCTCGACAGGCCCTGCACGGCAGCGGCTCGCTGGCGCCTCGTTTCGCCCGTTCGTAGTCCAATCTCCAACGGCGGGGAGGTTGGAGAGCGAGCATGCGTCCTGTGTCTGCGAGCGTCCTCGCGGTGGCCCTGGCCCTCGGTGGTGCCGTCGTCTGTGTGGGCGCCACGGAGATCCAGGCCCGACCGGTCGCCCACGACCCCGCAGAACCCCTCACGCCATTGGAGGCCGCCCGCACCCACCGCACCTTCGAGCGTTACTGGTACCAGGGTCTGGCCGAGATCGGCCGCTACGAGCTACGGCAGTCCCGTTACGGGGAGGTGCACGAGGGCGAGGCGGTGCTGATCTTCGTGACCGAGGACTTCCTGACCGGGCCCCAGGTCAAGCACGAGTTCGGCGAGCGGGACGACGCGGTGCCGATCCTCAAGCTCAACGCGACCCGCCGCTTCTACACCGGGGTCTACCCCTACACCGTGATGACGTCGGTGTTCACCCCCGTGGACGGGTCGCCGACCCTCAAGCGCACCTCGTCGATGCAGGAGTGGTGCGGCAACGCCTTCACCCAGCTCAACCGCCGGGAAGGCGGGTACCGGGCCGAGCAGCGCTCCTACTTCCAGGGGGAAGGGGACCGCACGGCCGACGTCGGCGACGCCCTGGTCGAGGAGGAGCTGTTCTCGCGGATCCGTCGGGACCCCTCGTCCCTGCCCGTCGGCGAGGTCGCGGCCATCCCCGCCGCCCACTTCCTGCGGATGGCCCACCGGGAGATCGGCGTGTACCCGGCCGAGGCGAGCCTCGAGTGGAGCCCGTCCGCCACCCGCGGGCAGGGGGCCGTGGGCGAGTACACCCTCACCTACCCGGATCTCGGCCGGTCGGTCGCGTTCACCTTCGAGCGGGCCTTCCCCCACCGCATCCTGACCTGGGAGGAGCGGGACGACCATGGCCGGGCGATCACCTCCGCGGAGCTGACCCACGCGGTCCTGCTGGACTACTGGAACCGCAACGGCGTGGACGACGGGGCCTGGCGCGAGGCGCTGGGGCTGGCCTTCTGAGCCCGGACGAGCCTTCTGCAGTTGTGGTGAAATACCACCCCTTTAGTGGGGTTATGGCATGATCCCTCGACCTGTGTTTGACCAACAACGGGAGGAGGGTTACCCATGCACGGAAAGATCACCGCAGTCGTCACCGCCTTCGGGCTCCTGCTCGCGCTCCAGGCGGGTGTGGCCTCGGCCCAGGACTTCACGCTCACCAGCCCCGACATCCAGGAGGGCCAGACCCTGGGCGAGAAGCAGCTGGGTTACGTCCCCAGCATGGGCTGTGAGTGGCCCAACCTGTCGCCGAGGCTGGAGTGGGCCAACGCCCCCGAGGGCACCAAGAGCTTCGCCATCACCGTCTACGATCCCGACGTGCCCTCGGGCAGCGGCTGGTGGCACTGGCAGATCTACGACATCCCCGCGGACGTCACGAGCCTCCCCGAGGGGGTCGGC
This sequence comes from uncultured Rickettsiales bacterium, assembly GCA_964542165.1. Taxonomy (GTDB): domain Bacteria; phylum Myxococcota_A; class UBA796; order UBA9615; family CAYRNR01; genus CAYTBN01. Next base: position 10,261 of record CAZITQ010000016.1, on the reverse strand, counting down.
AACGGCGCGGACCCGCCCAAGGGCGCCCAGCAGGGACGCAACGACGGCGGCTACCCGGTCTACGGCGGCGCCTGCCCCCCGCCCGGCACCGGCGAGCACCACTACATCTTCACGGTCCACGCCCTGAAGGTCGACAAGCTCCCCGTGCCCCCCGATCCGTCCGCGGCCATGATCGGCGTGATGATCAACATGAACACCCTGGCCAAAGCCAAGATCACCGCGACCTTCGGGCGGTAGTCCCCGCCTCCGTCTTCCGTCGCTCATCCCGCCGAATCACCATATCGCTGCCAGCGTGACCTCCCTTCCCTCTTGTGACAGGGGTGGTGGGAGGGAGTGTGATGTCTCGGGGGGCGGTCTGTCTGTCGACGTCCTCTGGGCAACCCTCAGCCTGGAGAGCACCGCGAGATCGGACTACTTCGCCGATCGGGGCGGTGCCATCTCTCTGGAGGCCGACGCCGTCCTGCACAGCGAGAACACCGACTGGGGCGACGGTTCCGACGACAACGACCCCCACGACGTCGACACCAACCACGCCCTGTACGACACCTTCACCACCGGCGAGACCTTCACCTGCGAGAGTTCCGGACTCTGCCACTGAGTCCCGGTCCTTGCTTGCTATGCTGCCTTCGATGCGTCCGCTGACCACCGACATGCAGGCGGAAGGCCTGCGACCCTACTTCCTCTGGGACGAGGACGTCTCCATCGCGGAGCTCCGCGCCGTGCTGGCCGGGGACGACGAGTGGAACCGCGAGCGGTTGGCCGGGAAGATGCTGCGGGAGGCGCGGGACATCGACGTCTGGTTCTTCCTCACGCCGCGGGAGGTGGCCGACCTCCTGCCACGCATCTCCCGGCGCCTGGGGCGCCGCCAACGGTTCTGGACCTTCCTCATCGAGGGCTGGCGGAGCGATGGCCTCCTCGTCGCCTAGCCTGACGGCCCTGCAGCGGGACATCCTGGCCGCGTTCTTCGAGCGAGAGGGGTCGTTCTTCCTCACGGAAGGGGCCGCCCTGGCGGGCTATCACCTCCACCACCGGCAGACGGCGGACCTGGACCTGTTCACGGTGGATGACGACGCTTTCGGGCGGGCTCGACACGTCCTCGTCGAGGTGGCGCGTTCCCTCGGTACCAGGATGGAGACCCGGCAGGCCGCCCCTGGGTTCGAGCGTCACCTGTTGACACGCGAGGACGGAGCCGTGGTCGTCGACCTGGTCCTGGAGCAGACGCCACAGGTCGTCGAGGACAAGCCCGACCGCGATGGAGTCCGAGTCGATCCACCCGAGGAGATCCTCGCGAACAAGCTCACAACGCTGCTGTCCCGCTCCGAGGAACGGGATCTGGTCGACCTGATGTACCTCGAGCAGGCCGGGTACCACGCGGAATCCGCACTGGACCATGCGCTGGCCAAGGACGGTGGGTGCACGCCGGCCCAGCTGGCGTTCCTGCTCTCCGAGATCGAGATCCCAGACGCCGCGCGGCTGCCGGCGGATGTGGCCCCGGCGGAGCTGCGGGCATTCGTGGACGACCTGATCGTCCGCCTCCGCCGGGCGGCCCTGCCGGCCTCCGACGTCGAGGCCGCGGTGGGAAATGCGAGGGAGCGTGGCTCCCTGAGCGAAGACGAGGCCCTCGATGTGGCCGCGGACGAGACCCGGGCGACGCGTAGGCGATGACCTCCACCTCGGGCCACCAGAGACGCTACAGGCCGATCACCGTCTGATAGCTCCCCTGGTAGACCCGCAGCACGCCCCCTGACATCCGGCCCACCCACAGGCTCTCCATGGGCTCGGGCACCTCTTCGACCCACAGGTTCCAGTCGCCCACCAGGGCGCCGTCCCAGTAGACGCGGAACACGCCGTCTTCGGGCTCGCCCGAGCGGGAGCGGGAGACCAGGTACTCCAGCCGAATCGAGTGGTCGCCCGACAGGTAGCTGCCCTCGACGGTGGCTCCCACGTGGTCGGTGTTGCACAGCTCGCCCTCGGTCAGGGTCTCGTCGCAGACGTAGTTGGGGTTTCCCTCCTCGTCGTAGGTGCCGTCGTAGACCTTGTAGGAGGGGTAGAGGGCGTGGCCCCCGCCGAGTATCGGGTTCACGCGGAACCAGATCTTGCGGTTGTAGACCCGGAACAGCAGCACGTCGTAGGGCCAGGGGAACACGTCGGGGTGGGAGCCCTTGTCGTAGGTCAGGTAGCGGCCGCCGTTGACCCCGTTGAGGCCCAGCATGTCGGCCTGGATGATCCAGTCCTCGTCGTACGACAGGCCCACGGGGAGGTTGGCGATCGTGTTGCCCTCGAGGTTGCTGTCGATGCCGTCGATGTCCGGGACGTCGGGGAGCAGGAGCTCGTCGGCCCAGAGGATCCCCTTCTGCAGGACGCCCACCGGTACCGCCTCGTCGCCGCCCCAGGCGATGCCGCCGCCCTCCATCAGCGCCCCGTCGCTGCTGCGGCGGATCCACCAGTCGCCCTCGTCGAAGCGGTAGCCGCCCAGGTCGGTCAGGCCGTCGCCGTCGTAGTCGCCGGGCACGGGGATCAGGCCCGGCGGATCCAGGTGGATCGCGCCGCCCTCGAGCATCTGGCCGTCGCTGCTGCGCAGGGCGTACCAGTCGCCACCGGCCGGGTGATAGACCGCCAGGTCCGTCCGCCCGTCGCCGTCGTAGTCGCCGGGCACGGGCAAGGCCTCGGACCAGCCGAACTGGAGGAACTCCTCACCCTCGAGCATCTGGCCGTCGCTGCTGCGCTCCACGTACCAGCGCGCCTCGGTGGGTTCGTAGGCCGCGTAGTCGGTGATCCCGTCGCCGTCGTAGTCCCCGGGGACCGGCCTGCAGTTCGGGGGGCCGAAGACCCTCGGCTCCCCGTCCCACCCGCCGTCGGACGACCGCCGCACGTACCACTCCGCCGTTTGCGGGTAGTACACCGAGAGGTCCGTCCGTCCGTCGCCGTCGAAGTCCCCGGTCACCGGCGCGGCCCCGAGCCAGCCCCAGCCGATGGCGTCGCCCTCCAGGGTCGTCCCGTCGCTGCTCTGGCGCACGTACCAGTGGCCCTGGGCCTGGTGGTGGACCGCCACGTCGATGAGTCCGTCGCCGTCGTACTCGCCGGGCACCGGGACCGCCTCGAGCCAGCCCCACTCCAGGGCGTGCTCGGCCCCGTCACTGCTCTGACGGACCGACCACAGGCCGCCGTCCGGGCGGTAGACGGCCAGGTCGGCGAGCCCGTCGAGGTCGAAGTCGAAGGCGGAGGCGTGGGCCCCGCCCCAGGGGGTCGGCGGTGGCGCCGTGTCGTCGTCGCCGGCGGTGTCGTCGTCCCCGGCCGTGTCGTCGTCGCCGGCGGTGCCGTCGTCCCCGGTCCAGCCCGGTGGGTCCGGGTCACCACACCCCGCGAGCCACACCGCGAGGGCGAGCCAGCACAGGCTGGCACCGTGGCCCCTGCTGGGCATCGGCTTCCCCTCCTTCCAGCGCCCCCTCCGGGCGCTCGATCAGCCTATCAACATCCCCATCGAATCCCGCCGTTTTCCCAGTCGGCACAAGGAAAAATTACGGATCGTCCGAACCCCCGGCTATGCTGGGAATCGCGGGGAGCAGAGCAGGGGGCCGGGCTGTCAGCCCATCCACCCCGATGGAACAACCCATGAAAGCGATGTACGCGTACGCCCTGGTGCTGGGGTGTGGTCTAGCGTTCTGGATCGCCGGTTGTGTGATGCCCGTCGACCCCGACATCGGTGATCAAGAAGACGATCCCGTCGAGGACGACGACGATGCCGTGGGCGACGACGACACCACCTCCGACGAGTACGACGACGACCCGGTCCCCGAGTACTCGGGCGTCGTGATCACCATGAAGCCCTGCGACGTGCACGGCACGTCCATGCCCGGCGACCTGGAGATCACCCTGCCCTCCGATATCGCCGACTTCTGCGACGCGGGCCACACCATCGTCGAGGGCGACGTGATCGTCGAGCACACCCGGATGCTCAACCTGGACGGCCTGGAGTGCCTGTGCCAGGTGGACGGCGACGTGTGGATCCACGGCAACTCGATGCTCCACGACATCGACGGCCTCGCCGGGCTCAAGTACGTGATGGGTTCGTTCTCCATCGACGAGGACTCGGGGATGATCGACGCCGACGGCACGACCTCCCTTCGCTTCGTGGGCGGCGACTTCACCCTCCACAACGTCTCGTCCATCGGCGGTCCGGTGGACGGCCACCTGGCGGGGTTCAGCGCCCTGATCGTGGTGGGCGGAGCGTTCACGGTCGAGGACACCTCGTCCATCGTCCACATCACCGGTTTCGGCGCCCTTCAGAGCGTGGGGGACGACTTCACGATCCACTCCAACGCGGCCCTGGCCGACGTGTCGGGCTTCGCGAGCCTGCACTCGGTGTACGGGGACGTGACGGTCACCAACAACCCGGCGCTGGCCACCGTCGACGCCGAGGACCTGGCGTACGGCATCGCCACGGTGACCGGGTCGATCACGGTCTCGGGAAACGGCCCCTAGGGCCTGGGGGAGCGAGGGGGAGACCATGGACGGTCGACCGCGGATTTCGAGCTGGGTCTTCGCGCTGATCCTCGCTGTCGGCGGGGGCTGCGCGGACACCCCCCACGACGACGACGACGACGGATCCCCCGAGGCGGGGGACGACGACACCACCGGTTCGTCGGACGACGGGACGCCCGAGAATGGCCCCGCGGAGCTGACCGCGCTCACGATCTGCGGCGACGGCTCCGGGGACCACCTCACCCTCCAGGCGGGGATCGACGCCGCGGAGCCGGGGTCCACCCTGGTGGTCTGTGCCGGCTCCCACGGGGGAGACCTGGTTCTTCAGGGCAAGGCGCTGACCCTCCGGGGCGCGGCGGGCGCCGGATCCACCGAGATCGTGGGGAGCGGGGCGGGTGCCGTCCTGCGGATCCTCGGCGTCGGTGATCCCGGCGTGGTCGTGGAGGGGCTGACCTTCCGGGGAGGCCTGTCCGGCGACGGCGGCGGCGGCATCCACTGCGAGGACTCCGTCCTGGCGGTCCGGGACTCCCACATCACGGAGAACCACGGCGCCCAGGGCGGTGGCCTGATGGCGTCGGGCTGCACGCTCTCGCTGGAGGACAGCGAGCTTCAGGCCAACTCGGCCGAGTACCTGGGCGGCGGGGCCTTCCTCATCGACAGCGAGGCCCAGGTCGAGGGCTGCCTGATCCAGGGCAACGAGGCCCCGTCGGGCGGCGGGCTCGGCATCGAGAACGGCCAGGTCACCGTCCGCAGCTGCGAGATCCGAGGGAACGAGGCCTCCTCGTCGGACAGCACCGCCGGCGGCGGCGGGGTCTACGCCTACGGGGACGCCGACTTCCTGGACAACGTCATCGCCGACAACACCGCCGACGCCTACGCCGGCGGGCTGTTCGCCCTGGGCAACGGCGAGATCGCCGGCAACCTCATCACGGGCAACTTCTGCGAAAAAAACGGCGGCGGGGTCTACGCCTACGCCTCCAGCTCGTGGATCCACGACAACGAGATCACCTTCAACGAGGCCGACGACGACGCGGGCGCCCTGCGGGTGAAGTCCGGGGACGCCCTGATCGAGGACAACATCCTGTCGTTCAACGAGGCGGCGAATGCAGGTGGCGCCTGCAAGCTCTCCCACGCGGGCAACCTGTTCGTGGGCAACGTGGTCGAGGGCAACGTGGCCGGCAGCGTGGGCGGCGGGGTCGAGCTGGACAACGACAACACCTGGATCTCCGGCTGCGACTTCCTGGACAACCGGGCCGAGGACGGTGGCGGCATCCACTCCGCCGACAACTACGAGGAGACCCGCATCGAGGACTCCACCTTCGTGGGCAACGTGGCCAGCGGGAGCGGCGGCGGGATCCACATCGAGGACGACGACGGCCCCCTGGTCCTCCTGCGGCTGCGGATCGAGGGCAATCAGGCGGCCCACGGCGGCGGAATCCTCGCCGAAGACGCCGAATGGACCCTCTCCGCCTCGGTCGTCGCGGGGAACACCGCGACCAGCGAGGGCGGCGGCCTCTACCTGGACGACGCCGATGGCTGGCTGATCAACAACACGGTCGCCGCCAACACCGCGCCGTCCGCGGCCGGTATCTCCCTGCGGGACCTGGACGAGCTGCGGGTGATCAACAACATCGTGGCCGCCAACGACGGCGGTGTGGGCGTGAAGGTCAGCGGCGCCACCCCCACCACCTGGCGCCACAACGACGTGTACGGCCACGCCGCCGGCGACTACACCGGCATGGCCGACCCCACCGGCAGCGACGGCAACCTCTCCACCGATCCCGGCTTCGCGGACGCCGGCGCCGGTGACTATCACCTGAGCGCGACCAGCGTCTGCGTGGACTCCGGGCTGCCGGACCTGCCGGATCCCGACGGATCGCGTTCGGACATCGGCGCCTACGGAGGGCCCTACGGCGAAGGGTCATGGGACGGGGGGACTGAACTCCCGCGCCAATGACCGTAGAGTCCTTTGGAGAGAGGTGTGGACCATGAGGATCGGGATCGTCGGTGCCGGTTCGGTGGGCGCGACCTGCGCCTACTCCATCGCCACCAGCGGGATCGCCCGCGAGCTGGTGCTGGTGGACAAGATCGAGGCCAAGGCCGAAGGGGAGGCGATGGATCTGCGGCACTGCGCCGCGTTCATCCCGCACACCCGGGTCCGGTCGGGGTCCCTCGAGGCCTGTGAGGCCATGGACATCGTGGTCATCACGGCGGGCTCCAAGCGGCGCCCGGGGGAGGCACGCACCGATCTCGTGCGCCGGAACGTGTCGGTGTTCGGCGATATCACCGGGCCCCTGGCCCTGACCAATCCAGGGGCCGTGTTCGTCGTGGTCTCCAACCCGGTGGACCTGCTGACCCTGTACGCCTTGCGCCACACGGGCCTGCCACCGGGCAGGGTGCTGGGCACCGGGACCCTGCTGGATACCTCCCGGCTGCGGCACATGCTCGCGCAGCGACTGGACATCGATCCGCGGAATGTGCACGCGCACATCATCGGCGAACACGGGGCAGGTTCGGTGGCGAACTGGAGCCGCGCCATGGTCGGAGGTCAGCCCCTGCGCTCCTTCTGTGACGACGCCGGCGTGCCCATGGACGGGGAGATCGAGGCGGAGCTGCTGCAGAGGGTGCTCACCGCCGGCGAACGGGTGATCCGCCGCAAGGGCGCCACCTTCTACGGCATCGCTCAGTCCGTGCTCCGGATCGTGACCGCGATCGCCCGGGACGAGTCCCGGGTCCTCACCGTGAGCTGCGACCTGGGTGGCTTCGCGGGTGTCCGCGACATGGCCCTCAGCCTCCCCGCCGTGGTCGGGCGCGAGGGGATCGAGCGTCGGCTGACGCCACAGCTCGCCGGCGGCGAACTCGTCGCGTTCCGCGCCGCCGCGGACAGGCTGTCGGCCCTGGCGCGCGAGGTCGGCATCTGAGCTTCCACGAGATCCAGCACCGCGATTCGCTTCCCACCTCCGGATATCGGTCCGGGACATCCGAGGGCCCCCCCCGGCGCCCCAACCCTGCCCCGTGCGGCCTACAATGGGCTCACGCGCCTGGATTGGGGACCCGATCGCCGGAGTGAACGACCATGGGTGTCATGCGCAACATCGTCGTGGTCCCGTACGACGAGAGCTGGCCCCAGGCCTATGCCGGCGAGGCGCGTCGCATCGAAGCTGCGTTGGCCCCCCTGGCCGTCACGCTGCACCACATCGGCAGTACGTCCGTGCCCGGCCTGGCCGCCAAGCCGGTCATCGATCTCCTCCTCGTGGTGGGGAGCCACCGGGATCTGGACGAGCGCACCTCCGCCCTGGAGGAGCTGGGTTACGAGGCCAAGGGCGAATTCGGCATCCCGGGCCGCCGGTACTTCTCCCGGGGCCCGGACGAGGCTCGCACCCATCACGTGCACGCCTACGAGGCGGGCCATCCCGAGATCGCCCGACACCTCGTCTTCCGGGACTTCCTCCGCGACGATCCCGCCGAGGGGAGGCGGTACGGTCAGCTCAAGGCCCGGCTCGCGGCGGCACACCGCGACGATGTCGAGGCCTACACCGAGGGCAAGGCCTCCTACATCCTCGACGCCATCCGCCGGGCAGGTGGGGAGCACACGGGCTGATGGCGTGGCGATGATCCCCCCCCGCATGGCGGCCGTGACCACGGCGCTCGCGATCCTCGCCGCCGGCCTGGGCTGCTGCAGCGAGCCGAGCGACGGGAACCTCCGGGGGGCAGTCTCCGATTCGGTCGACGGCAAGACCTACCTGGCGATCGTGGACGACAACGGGGGGCTGTGCGGGCCGATGATCGTCGACGGCGAGGCCTGGCCGTACGCCATCGGCCAGCCGGGCCCGGTGCCGCCCGGGCGCCACACCCTCGGGTGCGGCCGTCCGGACGAGATGTCGTTCGTGATCCCGGAGGGCAAGCTGTTCGAGTTCGACTACTGGGGGCCGTGAATCCGCGATGGCGTCGGTGGGCCGAGTACCCAGGGAAGGGAACCGCAACCCGTGATCGTCTGGGACGGACTCGGGCGGATGCTGGACGACGGGGTCGGTGACCGACTGCTGCGCTCGGCCACACCGTGGAGCTCGTTCCTGATGGTCAAGTTCGAGTACTGGGCGATCCCGCTGGTGGGCATCGCGGCGACCTTCGGGGTGTTGCAGCTGCTGGAGTGACGGCGCGGCTGGGTGGCGGAGCATGCTGCGCCCGCGCTTCAGTGGCCAGGATCGACGGCTCCCCCCGGGGTCGTCCGAGAGGATGGAGATGCGGCAAGTCGTCCCGAGCATCGCTCTCGCCCTGCTCCTCAGCGGAGCGGCCCCCGGAGATGAACCCTCCCCCGGGCACTACGACTCGCTGTCCATGTTGAGTCCGGAGATCCTCGCGGCGGAGGACGTCCGCAAGGTGACGATCTGCTTCCTGGACGCCCGTAACGCCGCTGCGAACGGGGACCGGGACGGGCAGGGGTGCTCGTCCGGCCACTGCGTGGCCGAGACCTTCGATCTCGACCGCGAGGGACGGGTGGTGGCCGCCGACTTCCACCGCCTGGGTTCGTTCACGGTGTACGAGCGCGACGCGGACGGGGCGATCACCCAGGCGAGCTGGATCGACAAGATCAGCGGCGAGAGGACCGTGATCTGGGAGCGGGGCAAACAACCGATGGCGGACCTTCCGCGGTTCCAGATGGGCTCGGCCAGGGCGGCGGGGGGCGAGATCGTCCGGATCTTCGACCCCTGCTTCTCCGTCGACGGCGTGTACCGCATCGCCTACGAGCTCGACGGGGCCTTGCCCATCCGGGGGACGGCGATCCTCCAGGAGGACCTGCTGCTCGAGAGCAAGGGCATGCAAACCCCGGTCAAGATCCACATCCATTTCGAGTACGTGCGGTCCGGGGACGACGAACGGCCGGGATCCGAAACCGAACGAGCGAGCTCCCCGGCCGAATAGGGGCTGCGGGGGTCCTCCGCTGCCCGGGCATCGCGCTACCGCCGCCGTCGCGCCTTCTTGCTCGCCCCTCCTCCGCCACCGCCGAAGAAGAACATCACCCCCAGCAGGAAGCCGAAGTCGTACCAGCCGCCGTTGTTGTGCACCTCGTAGACCTTCAGGTCGTCGATGAACAGGGACCCGATGACGGTGAACAGGGCGATGAGCCCGTGCCAGAGGCCCAGCCAGAAGCCCGCCAGATCGCCGCCGGCGTCGGGGACACCCACGGCGGCGTTGGGGCCGGCGGTGCAGGCGGTGAAGAACAGGACCAGGGCGAGGCAGGCGGTGAGGATGAAGAGGAGCTTGCGCATCGTGGGTCCTCCTGTCGGCCGACGCCGGTACATACGAAGGGGAGCGGGGCATATTTCCGTCCCGCGACTCCCGTGCCCCCCTCGACCCGCCCCACGGGCCGCCAAATTGCATACGCTGGAGATCCCACCACGCGAGGAGGGATGTCCATGCTGTTTCGCCACCCGCTGATCGCCGTGTTCACAGGCCTGGCTCTGGCCGTCGCCGGCTGCCCGACCACCGGTATGCCCGAGGGGGACCGGGACGGGGACGGGCACCCGGACGAGACCGATTGCGGGCCCGACGATCCCAACGTCTACCCGGGGGCGCCGGACGTGTACGGAGACGGGGAGGACGCGGACTGCGACGACGTCGACGGCAAGGACCGGGACGGAGACGGGTTTGCGGGCAACGCCCCGTCCGGGGGGGAGGACGCGGACTGCGACGACACGGACGCGGAGGTCCACCCGGGGGCGCCCGAGGAGTGCGACGGGATCGACAACGACTGCGACGGATCGTCCCTGGACGAGGA
>CAZITQ010000015.1:1192-67877 GCA_964542165.1 uncultured Rickettsiales bacterium | reverse complement strand
GCTTGAGCTTGGCGTCCTTCTTGCCGACCTTGCCCTCTTCGCCCTTGGCCTTGGCACCCTCACCTGCGTCCGGGTTGCCCGTGGGGTCCTTCTTCTTCTTCTCCTCGATCGGCTGCTCGATCTGGATCTCGGCGAACCGGTCGGGGATGGAGATGACCTCCTGGCTCGGGTCGTAGGGGATGGACCGCAGGATGATCCCGAACACCAGTCCGGCGAACATCAGCAGCAGGAACAGGCCCATGTACAGGAAGTCCACCCCGTCGGTCATCCCGGGGATGACCCGCTTGGGGGAGTTGACCTCCTGGATGAAGAAGACCACATGGCCGATGTCGATGACGAAGCGGCCGCCCTCGGGGAGCTCGGCGGTGTAGCCGTGCACCGTCTTGCTGGCCCGGCCGGCGGCGATCAGGTCCGCCAGGCTGGTCCGCGTGGTGGTGCCGTTGGAGGCCTCCTCGAGGAAGCCCACGTACTCCTCGGTGAAGTTCACGTTCACCGCACGCCCGCCGCCCCGGGCCACCAGGGGGAAGCTCTGGGTCGGCAGGTTCTCGGAGGAGATGAAGAAGGACTGGGGGATGCTGTTGCGCCGACTCTCGTCGACCATGATGCCCATGGGGAGGCCCAGCATCGAGACACCGGCGCCCACCGGGGCGAAGATCGGGGCGACCTCTGCGCCGCCGACGCCGAAGGCGCTGCCTGCGCAACCGGCGGCCACGGGAGCCACGCCCAACCAGGTGCCGAAGGAGATCGGCTGGTGTCGCTTGTCGCCGATGACCACGGCGCCGTCGTTGGCGCCGAGGTGCTTGACGTCGATCAGGGTGTCACCCCAGATCTGTCCGACCTCGATCACCGGCGCCTGCCGGCGGTCGACGCCCAGGTCCGAGTCGGCGGTCCCCGAGCGCATCACGAAGGACATCACGTCCTCGGTGGCTTGCATGTCGTCGGCGATGGAGTCCCGGTCGCCCCACATGTCCTCGTCCCCGTCGATGGGGGTGGGCGAGGAGAAGGCGTCGTCGGCCTCCGCCTGAGCCGGGGTCTCGGGCATGGGCGGGGGCGCAGGGGCCGCCGCTGGCTCAGCCGGCGTCTCGGGCATGGGAGGAGGTGCAGGCGCGTCGGCCGGCGTCTCGGGCATCGGCGGAGGAGCGGGGGCCTCGGGTGCCCCAGCCTGCGCCTCGGGCACGGGCGGTGGTGCGTCGGCCGTTGCAGGCGGAAGCCCGGGGGCCTCCGCGACCGCGTCGCCGACCTGCACGACGATCTTCGTGTTTCCACACTCGATCACGTCCCCGTGCTGGGCCGAAGCATTCTCGATCACCTCGCCGTTGAGCTTGGTGCCGACATCCTGGGAGACATCCATCACCATGATGGTGCCGTCCGGCATGGGCATCACGTTGCAATGGATGTCCGCCATCGCCGGGTCGTCGACCCTCAGGACAGCGGCCTCACCCTTGCCGATGGTGACGCCTTCGTTGCCGGTCTCCACCGTCTCTCTGGGCTCGTCGTTGACCCAGATCTGGAAGGAGAGCGTTTGTTCGTTCGAAGCCATGGGTACCCCTTGGTACTCGGGTTGTGTGCTCTAGCGCGTCTTGCTGGGCCCACGCACCCCGATCCGGCGGACCGGTAGCTGTGGACTGCGCGTTCCTCGACTTCCCCGGGTCCCGAGCTACATGATCTCGTGGACCGACTGATACATCTCCGGATTGAAATCCGTCCGGAGCTTGATCAAGGGATTGAAGGTCGCCTGGCGCTTGTCCAGCAGGTAGGCCCCGTGGGGCTTCTTCAGCTCACCCTCGACGGAGACGTCCTCGAAGTCGATCTCGGTCTTCTTCTTGTAGATGATGCGGCGATCATCGTCGTCCTGGGCCACCGCGACGGTGGTGAGACCGAGCGAGAACATCAAGGCAAGGCAGATAGCCAATACCCTCTTCATGACCGTTCCTTTCCTACTGCGTAGGGCGCTGCACACTCGTTATACAAGAACGAAGGTCAACGTGGACCGTTTCCTTTCGTGTTGACCCTTTCTTGACTTTTTGTTGCGAGACCCTCCCGTACTCAGGGAGTGGCCTCGGCCGGGGGCTCCGCGGCCGCCTCTTCGGCTGGCGCGGCTTCCTCGGCTGGCGCGGCTTCCTCGGCCGGTGCCTCCTCGGCCGGCGCCTCTTCGGCCGGCGCCTCCTCGGCCGGCGCCTCTTCGGCCGGCGCCTCTTCAGCCGGTGCCTCTTCGGCCGGCGCCTCTTCAGCCGGTGCCTCCTCGACCGGAGCCGTGTCGGCCGGCGCCTCCTCGGCCGGCGCCTCCTCGGCCGGAGCCGCTTCGGTACCGTCGGCCGGGGCCTCCTCGGTCGGAGCTGTTTCGGTGCCCTCGGCCGGAGCCGCCTCGGTGCCCTCGGCCGGAGCCGCTTCGGTGCCCTCGACCGGTGGCTCGCCACCCTCGGCGCCCTCGCCACCCTCGACCCCTTCGCCGCCCTCGGGCGCCGGCTTCAGGTTCTCGGGGTTGGTCCAGGTCTCCCCGGGCAGCTCCAGGGCCACCAGGTACTCCTGGAGCACGAAGTTCTCCAGGTAGTCGTGGGCCGTCTGCATGTAGTCCGGGTCGTCGCCCAGTCCGAGGGCGTCTTCGGCCTGCATCACGTAGAAGTCGAGGCTCTGATTGAAGGAGGGGTGGATGGCGTCGGCCTGCTGGCCGTACTTGTCGAACAGCATGTAGGCCCGCTCGACCTTCTCCTGGAGGATCTTGCCCTTCTCGGCGGCTTCCTTCGCGCGCCGGGCCATGAGCTCCTCCATCTCCTTCATCTGCCGCTCTTCTTCCTCCTTCTCGAACTGGTGCTGGTCCACCATCGCGATGCGCTCGTCGATCGCGGCGGTGCCGTGGCACTGGGCATAGGCGTCCAGGGTCTTGCGCGCCGCCTTGAAGTCCTTGAGCAGGGTGTCCTGGATCGCCGACTTGTTGACCAGGGCCCGCTTCTCGCAGGGATCCACGGCCAGGATGGTGTCGTACTCGGCGATGGCGGACTCGAAGTCGGCGATACCGCGGTAGGCCACCGCCAGGCCCAGGTGGGCGTCGGTGTCCCCGGGGTAGGCCTGGATGACCGCGCTGAAGCACTCGGCCGCGAGCTGGTAGTCACCGGAGCCCAGGGCCATCAGCCCCAGGTTCAGGTTCGCCTGCAGGTTGCCGGCGTCCAGCTCTCGGGCCTTGTTGAACTCCTCGCTGGCCAGGACCTCGTCACCCATCTTGAGGTAGGTCAGGCCCATGGTGTTGTGGATCTCGGAGTCGTCCTGGAGGATCTCCGACGCCATGTCGTTGAGCAGCAACGCCATGTCGAGGTTGTCCTGCTGGTAGAAGGCGCGCGCGAGCACCTTGTAGGCCTGGTCGTTCTTGGGATCGGCGAACAGGACCTTCTGGATCCACTGCTCTGCCCCGTCCATGTCCCCGGACTCGCCGAGGGCGCCGGCCAGGTTGAGCATCATGGCCACGTCGTCCGGGTGGTCGCCCAGGTACTGCTCGTAGATGTCCGCGGCCTTTCCGGGACGGCCGCTCTGTGCGTAGAGGTTGGCCAGGTTGATCAGCGCGTTGGTGTACCCGCCGTCCACTTCCAGGGCCTCGATGTAGTAGTCCTCGGCCTCGCTGGTCCGCCCCAGTCGTTCGGCGCAGTAGGCGGCGTTGTAGAAGTACTGGGGTGCCCGCAGGTCCTTGCTCATCCGCGGGTTCTCGGGATCCTCCGAGATGTTGTGCGGGGTCGCGGTCTCGCAGGCGTTGACGAAGTAGCCGTAGGCCTTCTCGTAGTCGGTCTTGCCCTTGTCTCGGCCCGCGTCGAGCACGGCGACGCCGTTGCGGTACGAGGGATCGGGGTCGGTGGCCGACTCCTCCTGGATGCCTCCGCCCCGGGAGCCGGAACCGCCTGTGGTCTTGCAGGACACCGACGCCACGAGCATGGCGAAGGCGAGCAGCGGCAGGATGAAGTGTCTCCGATGCATGGCTGGTCTCCTCTGCCTCACTGGGCGTAGTCCATGGTGGTCCAGATGCTGGTGATGAACCCGGGTTCCGGTATCTCCTCCACCGTCGGTGGGAATTCGTCCGGAGCCAGCTCACCCAACGTGACCATCGCCTTGACCGTGTACTCGTTGTACACGTTGGCCTCGGCGGCGGCGCTCAGCACCTCGCGGTACGCGTCCAGCGTGGGGAACAGGTAGTTCTCGTACGCGTGAATCTGCAGCCCCTGCTGGTACATGTCGCACTGGTCAGTGGTCAGCTTGGCCGGGCACTCGGCGTTCATCAGGTCCTCGTAGAGGTCCAGCACCACGCGGCCTGCCATGTAGGCGGCGGCGATGGACCAGGGACCGGCGGACTCGTCGCGGGCCATCTCGAGGTACTTGTTCTTGAGACCGTCGAGCTTGGCGCGCTTGTTCTTGAGGTCCGTGCGACCCTTCTTCTCGTCGGCCGACAGGCCCATGGCGTCGAAGGTGTCGAACTCGGGCGCCAGCAGGTTGAACCGGCACTCGGCGGCGTCCACCGACGCCCGCTTGAACGTCGTGCCCGAACCGGCCATCCGCTTGTACTCGTTGACGACCTGCTGCCAGGACTTGCGCGCCTCGGTGATGTTGCCCTGTTCGGCCTGGATGTCGCCGTAGGTCTTGCGGGTGAAGATCACCATGTCCGGGTCGAGCTTGGCGGTGCGCTTGTCGCTGTACACGTCCTTGTACGCTTCCATCGCCTTGTCCTGCTCGCCGGCCTTGCGGTACGCATCGGCGATGCGCAGCAAGATGCCCGGAATGGTCTCGTCGTCCGGGTGGGCCTCGATCCAGGCGTGGTAGTCGGCGGCGGCCTCGTCGTACAGACCCATGGCCAGCTGGTAGCGCGCGGCGCGCTGCAGCGCCAGGTCGGCGGTGAGGAAGCCCTCGACCTCGAACTCGGGGTCGCGCTCGTACAGGATGTGGAAGTACTTCACGGCCTCGTCGAAGTCCGTGATGGTGTCGTAGTGCTCGGCGAGCACGGCCACCGACTTCTCGAACAGCTGCCGCTCGGCTTCCTTCTTGTCCTTGGGCTCGTCCGGGAAGGTCTCGACGAACTGGTGACGCAGCTCGATGGACCGGGCCTTGTCCTCGCCCTTGTACTGGTAGACGGCCGAGTTGTAGAGGGCCAGCGGCGCGGTCTTGGCGTCACCGAACTCCTCGAAGAAGGCCAGGTACGCGTCGGCGGCCTCGACGGCGGTCGCGGGATCGCCGGTCTCGTCGGCCTCCTGGGACTTGACCTCGGCCAGCTTCACGGTCGCGTTCTGGTAGATCTCGAACAGCTCCTTCTTGAACTTCTCGGTCTTGCCCACATCGGGATTCTGGTAGAACTCGCGCGCGACCTTGTTCAGGTTGCTCCAGTCCTCGATGGCCTCGTAGGTGGACAGCATCCGGTGGACCGCGAACTGGGCGGTCTCGGTCCGGGGCTGGGCCCGGATGATCTCCAGGTAGCGCTGGTTGGCGTCCTTGAAGTGGTTCCGGGTGTCCAGCAGGAACGCCGCCTTGTAGAGCACCTGGTAGGTGTTCTCCTCGTTGGGTAGCACCTTGGCGTAGGTGTCACAGGCGGTGATGAGCCGCTTCTCCCACTCGTTGAGCTCGATGGGGGCGTAGCGCTCGCGCGGGTCCTCGGCGGCCTCCATCGCGTCGCGCTGGGCCTTGGCCTCCTTGTCCCACTCCTTCTGCTTCTTCCCGATGTACTTCTCGATCGAGAAGATGGTGTTGGAGGCCGCGTCCTTGAGGTACTTGCCGTTGGGGTCCATCTGGACCACCTGCTCGTACTGCTCGGTGGACAGGTCGTACTTCTTGAGCTTGTACAGGACCTCCCCGTACCAGAAGCGCATCTCGTAGGCCTTCTTGGAGTCCGGGAAGTAGTCGAGGTACTTCTTGTACTCGATCTCCGCGAGGATCAGCAGCTCCTTGTTCTTGCGCTTGATGGCCTGCTGGAACGAGTCGACCGCGGCCTTGCGCACGTTCTTCTCGATCAGGTTGTCGGCCTCTTCCAGGGCGGCGGTGTTGTCCGCGTTGGCCTGGGCCCAGCGGGAGTTGCGACCGAACTGGTCGAGCATCTCGTCGATCTCGCGGTTGGCCTCCTCGAAGGCGTCGCGCTCCCAGTAGGACTTGATGATCTGGTCCTGGTACTCGGGGTTGTCCGGAGCCATCGGCTCCTCGGCGATCAGGGTCTTGTAGGTCTGGATGACCAGCTCGTTCTTGCCCTGCTCGTAGTAGATGGTCGCCAGACGCTTGAGCATCTTGCGGTAGTACTTCTTCTGCCCGTAGCGGGTGAAGTACTCCTTGGCCTCCTCCAGGTTCCCCTCCTCGGAGAAGAACTGGACCAGGTCCTTGAGCGCCTCTTCCTTGAGCGAGATGCCCACGTCCGCGCCCGACTCGATCATCCGGTCGGTCTCGGAGACCACCGTCTTCATGGTCTCGATGGCGGTGTCGAACTCGCCGACGTTGTAGTAGCACCAGCCGAGCTTGTAGAGGGCGAAGGTGTAGATCGACGACTCGCGGAAGGCGGCGGCCTTCTTGTAGGCCTGCAGCGCCTTGTAGGCGTTGTTGTTGTCGAAGTAGTACTCGCCGATGGCGTTGTAGGCGTCCGGCACGTAGGGGCTGGTCTGGTACTGCTTGACCAGCTTGGTGTAGGTCTGCAGCGCCTCCTTGCGTTCCTCGATCTCCTCGAGGGTGACCGCCATGCGGAACAAGACCTCGTCCAGCCGCCCGAAGGACTGATAGTTCGCCAGCAGGTTCTGGTACGAGCTGATCGCCTTGCGGTTGTACTGCATCGACCGCGTCCGATCGAGCTGGACGGCTGCGTCGCAGTCGTCCCTCCCTTCATCGAAGCAGGCCTCGATGGTGGTGTCGTACGTGTGCATCTCGTCGGCCCACTCGTACTTCGCCATCTCCTCGTAGGCCACCGCGAGGCGCATCAGCAGCTCGGCCTTGATCTGCGGCTCGGTGATGTACGCCTCGTTGCGCAGCAGGTCCTTGGCGCGCCGGATCTCTTCGTCCAGCGCCTCCCGGGCCATCTCGCCGTACTTCTCGCGGTTGGTCTCCTCCTGGAATTTCCGGCGGGAGATGATCGAGCGCCTTTCCTCCTCTTCCTTCTCGTCCTTGGCGCTCTGCGCGTAGATCGGCAGCGCGGTGAGGACCGCGAGGAAGAGGCCGACGCACAGGGTCAGCCAGCGGGTAACAGGGGATCGCATCATCGTCCTCCAGCAGGCGATGGGGTCGTTTCTGTCCGTCCCGAGAGGGCGCTACTTCTCGCAGCTGCCCTTCTCGGTGAAGATGTAGTACCCTAGCTCGTCGCTCCAGAACTCGTCGTTGAACGGCCAGTACACGAACTGCGGGTTGGTTGCGAATTCGAACTCGAGCTTCTCGGCGATGTCGACCGCATCGGGGTTGCGGAACATCTTGGTGTACTTGCGGTACTCGCCCGAGGCCACCTCGAAGCGGATCAGGGCCGACTGGCCCATCAGACCCTCGAGGTTCTTGCGCACGTCGTTGAGCTTGTTGACCAGCACGATGCCGGCGCGCTTCATGTAGCGCTTGCGGTCCTCCCGGAGCCGCTCCAGGACCGCGCGGCCCACCGGGGCGTTGCGCCACTGGGGCTTCATCGCCCGGACGGTCTCGATCTCCGATTCGATCTGCAGCACGTGCCGGTGGGGCCCCATGAAGGTCTGGTCCAGCTCGATGTGGGCGTAGACGGCCTGCGGCAGGTTGTCGAAGTACGTGGAGTTGGTCCCGTAGATGGTCTTGTACGCGTGCTCGGGCGGCAGCTCGCGGTCCGCGTAGGGCTTGATGAATTCCTTGATCTCGTCGATGACCGCGCTGTACTCGGCCTCGAAGTCGTCGAGGATCACGCCCACGTCCTCGTACTCGCAGATCCGGTAGTAGATCAGCGCCTTGAGGATGATCATCTCGGGCATCCAGTAGCTGTCGTCGTAGAACGGCGACTCCAGGGTCATGATGTGACCCAGGGCGCGGTTCTCCTGGCCCTCGGTCATGAAGTAGGACCAGGACGCCTCGAACAGCGCCTCCGGCCAGTACTCGCTGTCCCGGGGGACCCACTCGTAGTACTTGTCGGCGGCCTTGTCGTACTGCTCGATGCCGTAGTAGATGCGGCCGATGTTGAGCAACGCGAGGTGGCGGACCTTCTCGATCTCGGCCGGATCGCCGTAGACGGTGGTCTCCTTGAGGATGTCCACGAACTTGCCCACCGCCTGCTTGAGCTTGCCCTGGCGGTTGTAGATCACCCCCTGGATGTACTGGGCCTGCAGGTAGTGGTCGCTGCGGTCGCTGACCTGCTCCATGTAGCGCAGGGCCTTCTTGTAGTTCTGGTCGTCGAACTGGCGGCGGCCCAGCAGGTACATCAGGTCCGAGCGGACCTTGGAGGGGAAGTCGTCGGGATTGATGTCGCCGATGAGCTGGATCAGCGCGGTGGGGTCGTTGGTCTTGCGCCAGATGTAGACCAGCTTGGTCAGCGCGGGCGCGAAGTAGGTCCCGGGGCCCTCGCGGACCACCTTGACGAAGTACACCTGGGCCGAGTGGTAGAGCTCGAGCTTGTAGAGGCTGTCGCCGAGGTAGTAGTGGATCTTGACGTTCTGCTCGGGGTACTTGCGCGAGTCGAGGATGTTGAAGAGGTTGTAGCTGGAGCTCAGGTACTTCTTGGACTTGTACTGGTTGATGGCTTCTTTGATCTCGGGGGGCGTGTAGGCCAGCGCCTTGGCCTCGGCGCGCTCGTTGCGGTCGTCCTCCTGGTTGCCCCGGTCGCGACGCCCGCGGATCATGTCGTCGTCTTCTTCCTCGTCGTCCTCGTCACGGGTCGGCTTGCGCGTCTCGCGTTCGTCGGCCTCGTCGGGGCGGGTGGTCTCCCGGGTGTCCCGCTCCTCCCGCGGCTCATCCACCACGCGCCGATTCTCGGTGGAGATGTCGCCGGCCGTGGACTGCATGGCCTCGATCACCGCGTCGCTGACGCCGTTCTGCTTCAGCTCGATGATGTCCTCGGCGGACAGGTTGAACACCGCGTCCGACGACTCGATGGTGGAGATGATGATGCTGTCGGGCACCCCCACGCTCTTCATGTTGATGACGTCGTCCTTGCTCAGGGCGAGGGCGGTCGACGCCCACAGCAGAGCAGCCATCGCGGTCAGCACGATCAGGAACCGGCTTCGCATCACTCTTCCCGTTTCTCCGGCGGGCGCGGCGTCTCGACGCCCGTCCGCCGGGATCGTTACTCCGTCTCGTTCGCACCGGACGGCGCTCGGCCGTCCTCCCTCGCTCGTCTCAGTGGGCCAGCTGCTTCATCTTCGGGGGCAGGAAGAAGCTCGGCCCGAACTGCACGGCGAAGTTGTTCTTCATCTCCAGGTTCAGCCCCTCGGCGCGGTCGACCTGCTCGATGTGGGTGAGCAGGCGACCTTCGAGTCGGACGCCGAACCACTCGTTGAACGCGATCCGGAACCCGAACGAGAGGCTCGTCACCGGATGGATCTGACTGCGGTACTTCTCGTCGCCACCCTTGACCAGCTCCTCGTCGTCCTTGGTGTAGAGGACGCCGGCACCGGCGGAGAAGTAGATGTCGTAGTTGATGATCCGGGTGGTCCCCAGCTCGACCTTCCCGAAGATCGGGGAGAAACCCACGTCCACGATGCCCACGAACATGATCCGCGAGATGTCGGGCACGACCTCCTTGCGGGTCTGCATCTGGCTGGTGAGCTGCTTCAGGTCGCTCTCCCCCAGATTCGGGGAGAAGGCCAGGTAGGCGCCGATGCTCGAGATCTCGGTCATGTGGACCTCGAACCGGCCGGCGAACAGGATGCGGCGCAGGAAGGGGTCGTTGGTCACCATCCCGATGGAGGGGATGGTCGCCTCGACCCGGCCCAGCTTGAGGAAGTGACGGCGCTGGACGACCTTGATGATTCGCTTGCGGCCGGTGGCGCTGCGGGAGTCGCTCCGCTCCTCGTCGTCCTCGTCGTCGTCCCGCGCCTGTTCGGCGGTGGCCATGTCCAGCAACGACATGTCGACCAGCGACGACACGTCCGGCGTCGGCGCCGCCTTGGCCGCCCAGCAGGGCGCCAGGGCCATGGCCAGCAGGGCGATGGCGGGGAGCAGGAAGCGGGTGGGCTCGGTCATGTTCGAATTCCGCACGGCTCTACCTCCCCTAGTCATCGGACTTCATCTTGGGCGCCCAGATGCTGGCACCGACGGAGACGATGAAGGTGTTGTTGAGGGTGGTGATGCACTGGGCGCTGGAGTTCACGCCGCAGTCCAGCCGATTGGTGTACGGATTGTCGTTGAGCAGGTTCCGGTTGGCCTGCGCGCTGTGGGGATCCTTGAAGTCCAGGATCTGGTCGATGGTCAGGTAGAACCGACCGTCGATGCGGATGCTGAATCCGCGCGAGGCGAAGATCTTCATCCCCACGCCCAGGTGGAGCGGGATCAGATGGTTCTGGAACTTGTTGTCCACCATCCCGGTGCCCGTGCCCCAGTCCATCCGCAGGATCTCGACCTCCTCGTACTCGTAGCCGAGCCCGAGGGCCAAGAAGAAGTCGAGGTTGATGACCGCCATCCCCATCGGGTTGATCTTCCCGTACATGGGGCTCCAGAGAACGCCCACGTGGGCGAAGACCCCCGGGTCGGTCGCCTCGAGCATGTTGGGGTCGGTCAGCGAGAGCACCGCCGCCGCCAGATCCTTCTGGTTGGTGGCGCCGAGGAAGGCGTACTGGCCGCCGATCTCGATGGCGAAGCGCTCGGAGAGGTGGATCGCCACGTCGAGTCCAGCGGACATGTCCTGGTTGAACTCGTTGTTGGTGATGTACCCGAAGTTGGGCGTGATCTCGACACGCCCCTTCTTCCGGAAGAATTTGGAGCGGACCTGCAGCCCCTTCTTCTCCGGCCCCCGCGATGTGACGACGGTGGTACCGCCCTCGTCATCGTCATCGTCGCCCCGAGGCGCCCCGTAGGCGGGAGCCATCAGACCGATGGTCAACAGCAGCGTCAGCAGCAAGGGCCAACCGCGCATGGTTGCACTCCTTCATGCACGGAGCTCCGAGGTCCTGGGGGAACCCCGTGCTCTGGTTCGTCAACGAATGGCGGGCCGACTGGTTACATGTTTGACAGTCGGTTGACGTTCTTCCCGCCTCCGTCCTTCTGTCCGCGTCTACACCCGGCCCCGCGCAACTACGCGTGAGGACTCGGCTTTTTTCGCCTTTGATGCCAGAACACCGGCATCATACCGTTCGTCGGTTTCGGAAGGTATCACGATTCGTCGAGGCATGAAGCCTGCCATGGCGCGGTTCTGCTGCCGGCGTGGGCCGGTGAGCAGCAACCCGCCCCGTTGGGGCTGCCGGCGCCGCCGGACAGACCCAAAGGGTGTTGGACTCGACCAGGCGGACGATAGCTACCATCTTCCTGCGCAGCGGCCGTTCTACCTGACGTCGAGAAAGTGTGTCAAGGGAACGGGCCCCCGTGCGTGGGCGGGAGGGTCGGTATCTAACTTCCTGGAATTCAACGGAAAAACGGCTGTCTGTCTCGTCCGCGCGGCCGCCCGCGCGCAGCGTGCGTTGCGCCCGCGCAGGAACGTCGGGCGGCGGGGCGCGGCCTTGCCCGGGTCGGCGGGGCGGCGATATAACCGTGGCGAGTGCGGAGGAGGACCCCATGCGAATCCAGTTCCCCCTGACACCTTGGGTCGTTGCGGCCCTGTTCGCGTTCCCTTCGATGGCGGTCTCCGCAGACGCCGTGAGCGTCTCGACTGCTCAGGAGGTCTACGCCCAGGGGGCCGAGGTGAAGGTCGTCATCCAGAACGACTCGGGCGGCACGATCTTCGTGCCCGGGTGCCATCCCTTCGAGGTGGAGACGTTCCAGGAAGAATCGTACGCGCGCGTGGAACGGGAGGCCTGCAAGTGGGAGGGCGTCGCCCAGGCCCTGCCCGAAGGGACCCACGAGTTGACGTACACCTCCGGTGAGGCCCTGGGGAAGGGCATCTTCCGCATCTCGGTCGTCTACGGCACCGGCTGTCGGGAGGGCGTACGCCTGGGGCGCGCCCGTTGCGAGGACTTCGCGACCGTGGTGTCGGGGAGCTACCGGGTCGGGGGGTAAGGGAAAGGGGACGGGGAAAGGGGCCGTACGTAAGTTGTTAACTTGCGGGCACGCAAGTTAACAACTTACGTACGTCCCCTTACTCTTCGATCACATCCAGATGGAATGCCACGTGGTGGACCCCTCCGCGGCGGTCCCAGACCACGATCCACGCGTCTACCGGGTTGCGTTCGGGGATGGAGGTGGGGGCCCGCCACTGGACGGTGTCCGGGAGGCCGTTCTCGGCGAGGAACGACGAGTCGATGCCGAATCCGTCCTCGTCGGCGAAGCTGCCGCCGGTGGCGTACCAGGCGAAGAACGGCGACTCGATCCGGCACTCGGTCTCCCCGCCCCAGGCCACGTGGTAGTAGGCCTCCTGGTCGTCCGGATTCCACAGGGGCTCGAGGCCGAGGGTCTCGCCCAGGGGCACGTCGATGGTGACGCCGGAGGGGAGGGCCAGCTCCACGTTCTCGTCCACGGTGACCACCCCACCCAGGACGGGCGCCCGGTTCGGCAGCAGCCCGGGAAGGTCCGCACACTCGCCCTCCTCGTGCATGGCGATGCCCACCGAGTCCAGGTCGCTGACGATCACCCGCTTGAAGGCGATCCGGCTCTGGCGCATCAGCGCCTCGAAGACCGTGTTGAACGCCTCGGTGGACTGTTCGCCATACTCCTCGAGGTAGTCCGGGTCGTCGATGCGCTCCAGGTCGAACTCGGGCATGTAGTCGAGGATGGTCTTGCCCCGGGGGAAGAGCATCAGGATGAACTGCAGGGACAGGCCGTCCGCCCGGTCCAGGGCGTCCATCTCCGCCATCAGGGATGCGACCTCCTCCTGGTCGACCGTGAACTCCAACTCCTCCTGGGTCAGCGCCGCGAGGGAGAAGGGGTTCGTCAGATCGACGAGCATGTTCTCGAAGTCGCAGGCCACGAACCCGCCCAGGCTGGTCTCGATGCAGGGCATCCACTGGGGGGAGTAGCCCTCGTTCCAGGGATCGGCGATCACCGGGCTCAGCCGCACCGTGTCGCCGAACGCGACCTCCGGGGGATCGGTCTCGATGGCGAGGACACGGAGGCGGATGACCTCGGAGGCCGGGGTGAGGTCCGGGGGATCGCAGCCGGCCAGGGAGAGGGAGAGGGCAAGGGCAAGGGCAAGGGCAGGGGCAAGGGGGCGAGGCATCAGAATTCCGCCCTCAGGCCGAGGTTGGGGATGAAGGGCAATCCGTTGAGGGCGTCCTTCTCCGTGTAGTCGAAGTTGTAGATCTCGAACTCCGGGTTCTGGCGGTTGTAGAGGTTCATGATCTCCAGGTAGGCCTGGAGCCGCCAGCGGCGGAAGATGAACGCCTTCTCGAAGCGAACGTCCAGCTGGTGGAAGGGGGGCATTCGCCGCGAGTTGTACTCCCCGAACAGGCCCATGTACCCCGGGACGTCCGAGTCGAACATGGCGCCCATGTAGGGGGTCGTGGGGTTGCCGGAGACCAGTCGGAACCGGAACCCGACGGTGATCTCGTAGGGGAACTGGTAGCTGGCGACCACATCGAGGATGTGGGGCTGGTCGAACTCGAACAGGTACCAGTCGTCCCCGGGCTGATCCCGCCGGGTGCTGTTGGACACGGTGTAGGCGATCCAGCCCATGAAGTTGCGGTGGGGCTTCCAGCGGAGGAAGAACTCGCCGCCGATCACCCGTCCGACCCCGCCGTTGCGCCACACGTCTTCGGCGGACGACACCTCGTCGAAGACCGTGACGACCAGGTTGTCCATCGACTTGTAGAAGAACTGGGCGTCCAG
The DNA here is from genome assembly GCA_964542165.1 of uncultured Rickettsiales bacterium. GTDB lineage: Bacteria > Myxococcota_A > UBA796 > UBA9615 > CAYRNR01 > CAYTBN01. Next base: position 54,026 of record CAZITQ010000015.1, on the reverse strand, counting down.
GCCGAGGAAGGGGGTGAACTGCTGCTCGATCCCGACGACGACCTGAGGGGAACTCTCCGGGTCCAGGTCGGGGTTGCCGATGCCCTCGAAGAACTCCCAGGGCTGCGGGTTCTGGTGGAACAGGCCGACGGCGCCCTTGAGCACCGTGTTCTTGTGCACCTGGGCCCGCACGGCCAGCCGCGGATCCCAACTGGAGAAGCTCGTGCCCTGCTTCAGCCAGTAGTAGTCGAACCGGATCCCGGGGATGATCTTCAACCGGTCGTCCAGCAGCGGGGTGAACACCCCTTCGAGGTAGACCGCCGGCGCGTGGCCGGTGATGTCGCCCACGATCACCAGGGTCTCTGACTCCTGGGTCGGGTCACCGGCCAGCAACTGCTCGGTGGCCGTGGTGAAGATCTCGAACCGGTCCTTGCCGCCGGCGTAGTCGATCCCCAGGTGGGCCGATCCCCATTCCCTGGGGGCCCAGGTGGCCTCGGCACGGCCGTAATAGAAGTCCGACGCCGTCCCGCCTCCGAAGGCCGTACCCAGAGACATCCGGATCGCGTCGTAGCTGTAGCCGAAGGTCCAGTCCACATTCAGGGCGTCGTGGGGACGCAGGGCGCCGCCCGCCGTGGCCCGGAAGAAGCTGGTGCGGAACCCCGCGAATCCGCCCGAGTCGGCGAACTGGGCGCTGCTGGGCCGATCGCTGGTGGTGGAGGTCTGGTCGTCGCTGGCGTAGATGTAGGTCCACAGGTCGACCCGCGGGGAGGGGGACACCGCCAGCTTGATCTGGGCGTCCCACCACTGGGGCAGGACCGTGTTGGTCAGGTCCACCGAGGGCGGCGCCAGGGCCGGGAGCATGAGATCGATGTAGCTCCGACGCCCGGCGACGCCGAACCCGCCGACCTTCTCGCCGTCCTTCTTGAACGGGCCGATGAGCGCCGCCTCGGCGTCGATCAGGTCGACGCGCGCGAGCCCGTGGACCTGGTCGGGCCATTCCCGGCGGGTCGTGACGTTCATCACACCGCCCATGGTGCGGCCCCATCGAACGCTGTACCCGCCGGGGTAGAAGTCGATGGAGTCGATCATGATCGGCGTGATCACCGAGCGGAATCCGCCGAAGTGGTAGAGCAGCGGGACCCGGATCCCGTCCACGTATTCGCCGGTGTCCTCCGGGCCGGAGCCTCGGACGACCAGCAGGCCGAAGTCGAAGGGGCTGCGGGCCACGCCCGGCAGGTTCTGCACCACCTTGATGGGGTCGCCGAAGGTCCCGGCGACCTGCTGGATCTCCTCGATCGTCAGGGTGGTCCGGCTGACCTCCTTGCGCTCCTTCTTGACCCGGACCACCGTGCGGTTGAGGCCCACCGGTGAGGGCCGCACGAAGTAGATCACGTCGGTGAGCTGACCCTGGACGATGTCCTCCTCGGTCCGGAAGGGTTCGTACCCGGGCGCCAGGATCAGGATGTGCCAGGTGCCCACCGGGATCCCGCGGAACGCGAAGCGCCCGTCGGGGCCGCTGGTCACGCTGAGGTCGAACTCCTCGATGTGGACCTCGACCTCCGGCATCGGGTTGCGTGTGCCCCGCTCGCGGACGATCCCCACGAGGTTCTCGGGGCCGTCGGGGTCCACCTCGTCGTACCCGGTCTCGGCGACCGTCTCGACCACCTGCTCCTCGATCTCGAACACGTAGTCGTAGGTGATGTTCACAGGCACCGGGATGTCGCCGGCGTACCCGGGCTCGAAGCGGAACGTCCAGGCCGCGTCCCGGGCCGCCACGTCGAAGGCGCTCCCCGCCGAACCCAGTAGCCGCACGTTGGTGACCTCGCCCCGGGCGTCGATGAGGATCTCCATCTGGACCACGCCCTCGACGCCGGCCTCCTTCAGCTCCTTCGGGTAGACCGCCGCGGGCGTCTCCACGGGCACGGGCGCCCGGGTCAGGACGTCGGCCATCTCGCCGGTGGGGAGGGGAGGGGGCTCGAGGTCCGGGTGGTCCACGGGGATGGAGACGTACAGGTCGGTGAATGGCACCGGGAGGCCCCGCTGGTTGGCGGGCTCGTAGCGTGAGGCCCTCGCGGCGACCTCCGCCGCCGCGGCCAGGCCGTGACCCGGGTCCCGGACGACCGTGACGGTAGAGACGGTCCCGTCCTCGGCCACGTCCAGGCGGAGCACGACCGTCCCCTCGATCCCCGCGGTGAGGGCTTCGTCGGGGAAGACGGGATCGGGGCGCTCGAGAAGCACCGGTGGAAGCACGGGCCAGACCGGCTCCGCCTCGGCGCCCACAGGCAGCGCGCTGCCCGTGTCTTCCGCCTCTTCGTCGGGTTGGTCCCCCTCCTGCCCCCACGCGCCACGCGGCCCGAGGACCAACGCGAACACCAGGATCGGCAGGAATCGGTACAGCATGGGCACGACGCGCCAGAGCGCCCCATTGTCCCCCAGCGCACGCGTACGCGCCAGGGCGGTCACTCCTCGATGATCCAGGTGAACTGGTAGGGGAAGCGCTCGACGGTCACCGGCTTGCCACCCTTCATCGCGGGCTTGAACCGGTGCTTGAACATGGCCTTGCGTGCGGCCTCGTTCAACTCGGGGTGCGGTCCCCGGACCACCTTGGCCTCGGTCACGTTGCCGTCGTGGTCGATGGTCAGGTAGAGCAGCACGTCCCCCTCGATGCCCGCCTGCTTGGGTCCGTCGGGGTAGGGGGGTTCGAAGCGCTTGATCACCACCGGTTCACGCTCGATGAACTGGTAGGCCACCACGGGGGCCTCCAGGTCCGAGGGATCGTCCACCTGCGCCGAGTCCTCGGGCTTGATGGCGACGGTATTGCCCACCTGAAGTCCCCAGCTCGATCCCCCCGACACCGTCGACGACATGCTGACGCCGAACACGGGTGCCGCCGGCTGCTCCTCGGACGGCTGGGCATCCGGCGGAGGCGCATCGGCGACCACGGCGTCCTGGTAGTCGACGACCTCGGGCTCGGGCGTCGTCGACTCCTCGGGCAGCTCCTCCTCCGGCAGGACCTCCTTGACCTCTTCCACCTCGGGCGGGGTCTCGATCACCAGCATCTGGACGATGGTGTCCTCCCGCTCCCTGATGAGCTCGGGAGCGCGAAGGGCCAACCAGAGGAGTGCCCCGTGGAGGAGCAGCGAGAACAGCGCGGCGGGGATCAGCCACAAGGCGGCGTAGCTGGGAGGCGGGATGATCGGGAGTACCGGAGCTGCCGCGCGCTCCTCTTGCGGGGCCTGGTCGCCACCCGGACCGGGATCGCCCGGCTCCTGGCCGCCCTCGATCACGCGGAGCTGGCCTCCCTGGACCATCAGCTGGCGCTGCCCTCCTCGGCGGCCTCGGCGCCCGCGGTGGCCGCGGGCTCCTCGGGGGGCATGTCGATGTTGATCGCGAACTGGACGACGCCCTCGGTCTTGATCAGGTCGATCAGGTGGACCACGTCACCGTGCTTGCAATCGCGGTCGGCGGCGATGATCGCCTGCAGTTCCGCCGGGTCCCCCGACTCTTCGGAGCGGATGTAGGCCCGAAGAGCGGTCTCTGTGGTCTCCTCGCCATTGAGCAGCAAGATGCCGTCCTCGGAGAGCATCAGGCCGAGCATGGAGCTCTCGGTGGGGCCGCCGCTGGCGGCCTCGGGCAGCTCGATCTCGATGGACGGGGCCACGATGTAGGTGGTGGTGACCATGAAGATGATCAGCAGCACCAGCATGATGTCGACCAGAGGGGTGACGTTGATGTCGTTGAGCCCCTCTTCGGCGTCGAACTTGGCAGACATCGTCGGTCAGCTCCCGTTGCCGCGGATCTGCGAGAGCACGAAGCGGTTCATGCTCCCCGCGTTGCTGATGACCGCCTTGATATGGCGCTGGAAGTAGTTGTAGGCGACCACGGCGGGGATGGCCACGAAGAGCCCCGCTGCCGTGGCGACCAGGGCCTCGGAGAGGCCGGCCATCACCGCCGACGCCCCCTGGGCCTCTCCGATGGAACCGGCCAGGTCCCTGAAGGCGCGGATGATGCCCAGCACGGTGCCCAGCAGGCCGATGAACGGCGCGTTGGCGCCGACCGTGCCCAGGAAGGTCAGGCCGCGCTCCATCCGCACCCGCTCCATCGACAGGACCCCGTCCATCACCTCTTCCACCGACTCCGCCCCCCGGCTCACCGACTGCAGGGAGCGCCGCAGGACCAGGGCCTCGACCCCCGTGAACGGTTCGATGGCCTTTTGGAACCTGCCCAGGTCCCCCGATGCCATCAGCTCGTTGACCGTCACGGACAGGCGGGTGAAGTCCGCGCGGTTGCGCATGAAGAAGATGAAGCGCTCGACCACGATCACCACCAGCAGGACCGACAGGACGATGAGCAGCCACAACACCCACTTGGCGCCCACCGAGAGGAAGAGGTCCATCAGCAGCTTCTCGGCGTTGAACTCCATCGATTCTCCTCGCCTCGTGCGGTGGGCCAGGGGCGCTGCGCGTCCCTTCCTACCCCGCCGGAAAACCTACGTACCAGGTTCCAGGACCCGCGTGCAAGCGCCCTATTCCGGGCTCCCTATCGCTTCATGCTCACGATCGGGGGGAGGGGCAAGGGGCGCCTGCGGGCGAAAGGCGCGCGCGCAGGCGCTGCGCGCAGCGACCAGCGGCCCGTCCGCGGGTCAGGGGGCCGCGATCCGCCGTCGCCGCCGGAGAGCGTCGTATTTGCGGTACACGTGGTACGCGCCCATGGAGCAGATGAGCACCCCGCGGTACCCCTCCAGGAACCCCAGCCGAAGCAGGTAGTTCTTGAGGAAGTGCCCCGCAGGCCGCAGCGTCAGGTCCCACGGTCCCGTCCGGCGACCGCGCTCCGCCTGCCCCACGGCCCAGCTCTCGGACAGCCGGCCGATGGACCGCCGGTGGTCCTCGACGCTGCGGTAGGAGTCGTGCAGCAGATCCCCGTCCAGCCGTCCCACGGGCCCCTCGGCGTGCACCGTGTCGTGGGGATCCGGCCCGATCCACCTCCCGGATCGCCGATCGAAGAGCCGGACCCGCCGGTCCGGATACCAGCCGCACCACCGCACGGGCCGCCCCAGGTAGTGATTGCGCCGATTGCACTCGAAGGCCACCCGGTCCCCCGGCGCCGCCAGGACCCCTTCGATGCCGGCCGCCAGCTCCGGACTCACCCGCTCGTCCGCGTCCAACCCGAACACCCAGTCGTGGGTCGCCGCCTCCATCGCCACGTTCTTCTGCGCCGCGTACCCGGCCCATGGATGCTCCACCACCCGCGCGCCCAGCTCCCCCGCCACCTCCCGGGTCCGGTCCCGGCTCCCCCCATCGACCACCAGCACCTCGTCCGCCCACGCCACCGACCGGATCGCGGCCCCCAGACGGTCCTCCTCGTCCTGGGCGACGATGGTCACACTCAGCGGCATCCGGCTCATGCCCACCACTATGGCGCGCCTCCGGGCGACCTTCCACTCCGGCCTGGAGTTCGCTCTACAGCAGGCCCTCGAAGAAGGGGGCCGCGAGTTCCCGGGTCTCCGGATCCAGATCCCCGCCGTAGAAGTCCTCGACCCGGACGGACTCCACGAGGAAGGTGAAACCGGAAGGTGTGGCCTGGATCCGGATCACCGTCATCCCTCCCTCCTCGCAGATGAACGAGTAGGGCGCCTGGATCCTGTCGCTGCCCCGATCCAGCTGGAGCGCGAGGGTGTGGCTCCCCGGGGTCGTTGCCCCCTCGAAGAGCCGTACGGACGGTCCCTCCTCGCGGGGGTCTCCCGCGAGCGGGTGGCCATCCCAGTACGTGTCGATACGTCCTCGGAGCGCGGGGGGCGCCTCCAGGACGACCACGGCCCTCGTGGCGTCGAGGTGGAGGGCACCGTAGCGGCGGGCGAGGACCTCGAACGCCCATCCCGCATCCGGAGTGCCCACGGCCCCCTCGGCGGCCAACTCGACCGCGAACATCAGCCTCGCGATCTCGCCTCGCGCGGCGGTCCACACGTCGTCGGTACGGAGCGCGCCCTCGCCGCGTTCGAGGGCCATGCGGCAATGGTCGTACAGTCGTGGAAGGTCCCCGGCGATCCACAGGACGTAGCCCAGATATACGTCCGCGAGTATGCCCTCGATGCTGGGCGAGCCACCCAGGTCCGCGAAGACCGTGTGCGCCTCGTCGAGCAACCGGTGGTGAAGGTACAGCTCGCCCGCGAGCAGGTGGTCGGGGGCGCGCAGCAGGTCCCGTTGCGGGAGTTGCAAGAGCCCCTCGACTGCACCCACGAAGCGATACGCGTGTTCCGACATCGGTGCGGCCGACGGACACTCCGCAGGCCGTCCCGGGCGCGCCACGCATTCCCGGAGCGGCCCCCCTTCGGCCCTCAGCCGTCGGACCTCCTCCCTTGCCGGTTCACGGAGGGCCTGCACCAGCAGGGCCAGGCTGCCCGCCAGGTCGTCCCGCGAGTTCGAGCGGTCGACCAGGACCTGTGCCTCCCCGGCGGCGAGGAACCACTCGCCCGCCGTCACGAGGGCTTCGACGCGCCTCGCCCGGAGCGTGGCGGCAGATTCCAGGGGTTGCCGATGTCGCAGGGCCTCCTGGAACTCCGCCGCGCGTGCGTAGGCCTCGGCGCGCTCGTCCTCGTCCCTCGCCCGGATCAACGGACCGCACGGATCCGTTCCCGGGCTGTCCCAGGTCTGCGCGTCGGCGACCGCGTCCCGCCGTCCGCGGTTCGCGTCCCACCAGGCGCCGCCTCGCCGGTAGTCGAGACAGAGCCCTTCGATGGCGCGGGTGATCTGTGCTTCGTCAGGGCTCTCGGCGCCCCGGAGCAGCTCCAGGATCCGCCGCTGACGCGCCGGCGCCTCGGGAGCCAGCGCCGCCGCGCTCAGGAGCCAGCGTTCCCCCGCCAGGGCGGCCTCCCGGCGGCCGAGCTTCAGGTACAGCGCCACCAGCTCCTGGGCCACGTCCACGGCATAAGGCATGGTCTCGGGATCGAGTTCCGCGAACGCTTCACCCGCCGCGTCCGACCGAGTCTCCGCTCGTTCGTACAGGAGGAGCGCCAGCGCCCGCTCGGCCTCGCCCTGCCAGAACGTCGTCCGGCCGGTGGCCAGCCTCGCCTGCTCGGCGTGGTCGTGCAGTGCGACGAAATCCGCGACGGCCTCGTCGAGCCGTCCCAACCGCAGTTTGGCCCACGCCCTCTTGTACAGCGCCCGTTCGAAGTACGGGCCGAACTCGCGTTCGTCCAAGATCCCATCGTAGTGGGAGATCGCCTCGTCCCAGCGATACGAATCGAAGTGCAGGTCTCCGGCGAGGAAGTGCCCTCCATCGACCAGGTGCGAAGGCCCATCGAGGGCCGCCAGCCGCTCATAGTACGTCAGCGCTCGTTCGTCGCCCGACTCCCACTGGTCACTCAACGAGTCGTGATAGGCGAAGCTCAGGAGCCACAGCGCCTCGGGGAGCTCGCGGACGGGGGCGGGTTCCAGGGAGACCAGGCGTTCGCCGGTCGCGATCAGAGCGCTGTAGTCCCTCCCGGGCGGTTCCGGAAGGGTATCGATATCCCCACGATCGAACGCATCTTCGAGCTCACCGTACGCGTCATAGGCCTCCAACCAGTCCTCGTCCGCCTGGTCCAGCTGCATCGACATGAGCTCGAGGAGCAGCGGAGCGTCGGCGGCGGACGGCGAGCACTCCGCCGCGTCCCGCAACCGGGGAAGGAGTTCTGCCCGGAGATTCGCGAGACCCGAGGAGGCCTCCCACGTTGCCGCGGAGTACGTGTTGCGGATGACTTGGACGTCCTCGGAGTACGCGCGTTCGATCCGCAACCGGTGGAATGCCGCCAGCTCGCCGCTCCGAGCCCCGCTCCGAGCCCATGCCGGGGGCCAGCCTGGCACGTCGAAGGGCTGGACGTCCGATTCGAATCCGACCTCGAGCATGATCGACGAGGCGGAATCGCCGAAGGACTGCTTGCGTTCCTTGAGCAGTGCTGCCCGCTCCTGGATCAGATTCTCGCGCTGCCGACGTGCCTCCCACCACTGGCCCAACATGCCCCCGAGCCCCTCCGCAGCGGTGCAACCCTGCGCGGCGAGTTCCTCGGCCTGGGCCCGTGCGGGAGCCGAGTCGTCCTCCGGGGCCCACAGGGCCTGAACCGTGACGACGTAGGTCACTTGTGGACTGTTGTCGAGTTCCTCGTCGTATTCCCGGAGCCGGTCCATCGAGACATGAGATCCCTCGAGCATCTGGGGCGAGAATCGGACCTCCAGCTCGTCGGCCCGTCCGCCCCAGGACAGCAGGCACTGCCCCTCGAGGCGCCTGGCTGAGCCGCGCTCCAGCTCCACCGCACAGGTGGCCTCGCCATCCGGTGTCGCCACGGCCACGTCGAGGCGCCTCTCCCCCCCGGCACGGGTGTGCCGCACACCCCGTCCTCCTCGGGTCAGGTCGACTGCGGGTTCGCCGTCGACGGTCACCTCTGCACCGCCGCCGTCGACGATCACCACGATGTGTTCCGGCGGGGCCGCCGGCTTGAAGTCCAGCTCGATCCCCCCTTCGCGATATCGAGGCCCGGCCAGCTCGGCGGCGGACCAGCGCCGGGAGTGATCCCCCTCGTCGAGAAAGGCGTGGAAGCGGATTCGGCGGGCCTCTCCGGGCTTGGCCGGGTCAAGGCCCACCCCAACGGCCGCCGGCTTGGGCGACTCGCCGCGGACGCTCACCCTCGCCCGGGGAAAATCCTTCGCGAGCGATGCCGCCCGGTAGACCGCCTTTCCGGGGCAGCCGTTGAACTTCACGGTATCTCCGTGGGTACCCGATCCGGGGGGGCAGGCGTCCTCGCTGTCGTCCACTGTGTCCCCGTCGAGGTCCTCGGCGACCGCATCGTCCGCCATCACCAGAACCACGGCGAGCAGTGCGAGGTAGAGGGCGCCGACCGCGGATCTCACGGCACGCTCCAGTCGAGTTCGATGGTGTGGCCTGGGGCTTCACAGTTCCCAGCGGTCGCGACAACCGGATCGACACACCCGACCAGCGCCCTCAGACGGTGCGTACCCCGCGGTGCGACATTCGTGACGTTCTCGCTCGTCGTTTCCCCGGGCAGGGTCCGCACCTGCTCCCGCTCCAGGAGGACGAGCTCGCCCACCCCGAGGGCGGGTTCGAGCTGGGGCGCCTCCATTCTGGACGCGACGACCTCGACACGGATCTGCGCCATCAAGTCATAGCAGGACGTTTCCTCGCCGGCCTCACAGCCGTCTATGCAGCGACACCAGTGGAGATGCACCTCGTCGTCGCCGAGCCACAGCGACGGCGCCCCCGCTAGCTCCGGGCGCGGCCGCAGGGAGAGCCGCTGGCCCTGGGAATCCTCGAGGTCCACGAAGTGGCCGGTCCAGTTGGGCTTCTCAACGGTGTTCTCACCGCCCGGCGAGAGGGCGCGAAGCTCCCTGCTGCCCACCTCCGCCATATGGAAGGTCAGGGTCCAGGGGGCCCCCTCCGAGATGGCCGCGGCCTCCTCGTCGTTGATGGGGCTGGTTTCGGTCCGGTTGCGCCCGCGGGGACCAACGATCGCGGCGACCACCAGCGCCACGGTGGCGGCGATAACAACGACCCACCCCAGCGAGCGACGACGGGCTGAGCGTCCCGCAGGCCCGGTGGACGCGCCTACGGCTTCGTTGGCTGTCCCCCCGCGTGGATCGGAGACGGCCGGATGGGACGGGGAGCGCTTTTCCGGGCCCTCGAACTCCAGATCCTCCGTGAGCAACAAGCGAGCCTCGCGAGCCGAGGGGCGTTTCGACGGGGCACGGGAGGCCATCCGGCGGATCAGCTCTCCCAGCTCTCCCTCGAGCGCCTCCCCTGGCTGGTCCGTGGCCTCCTCGCCGGTCACCAGGGCGTGCAGGACCACCGAGAGGCTGTACACGTCCGACCGATCCGACAGGGCCTTGCCGAGCCTCTGTTCTGGCGACGCGTACGCCAGCGAGCCCAGACGCTCCAGGGTACGCGTGAGCCTCAGGTCGTCCGGCCCCAGGGCGATCCCGAAGTCGGCGAGCTTGATGCCCCCGTTGGTGTCGAGCAGGAAGTTCGAGGGCTTGACGTCCCGGTGGATGATCCCCCGACCGTGGAGGTACTCGAGTGCGGCCAGCATCTGGCTCGCCAGCTCGCGTACCTCGGATTCCCCGACACCACCGGGCCGGATCCGGTCTTCGAGGGTCCCGCCGGGAACCACGGGCATGCGCAGGAACTGGCGACCGTCGCCGAGCTGCCCCACGTCCTGCAACGCCAGCACGTGTTCGTGCTGGAGGCCCGCCATGGTTCGAGCCTCCCGGCGGAAGCGCTCGCGGAACGCCTCGTCGTCGGAGAGGGCCGAGCGGAGGATCTTGAGGGCGACCTCGTCGTCGAACCAGCGATCGCGGACCCGGTAGACCTGGGACATCCCCCCCTCACCGAGGAGTTCCAGGACCTCGAATCGATCGTCGAGAAGCTCGTTGGACGAGGCGTCCACGGCCCATTCGGGAGCAGCGAGTCCGCCGTCGGGAGCGGCGTTGGGCTGCCAGAGGTCGATCTCGCTGCGCATGTCCAGCCAGCGGTCGAACGGGATCTGTCCGTCGTCTCCGGGCACGCCGCCGACGGTCCGGGCTCCGGTCGCGTCGGAGACGAGCTCGATCTCCTTGCCGCGACGTACCTTTCTCAGCAGGAACAGGCGTTCCTGGCGTGTCGCCTCGTCGTGGAGGACCTGCAGGAACGGGCAGACCTCCAGCGCCTCCCTGCCGCCGGGTTCGACCAGGTACACGACCTGATGGATCAGCCGGGCGTCCCAGCGGACCTTGCGCGGTTCCGGAAGCGCTTCGGCCCCCGCATACACCTGGATCTTGCCCTCGGTCCCCCCCTGTCGCAGGGGTTGCTGGCTCAGGACGCGAACGAGTCGGTACCCCGCGAGCCAACGCAGACCCCTGAGGAGGGCTCGGCTCTCCTCCATCAGGTGCTTCAGTTGTGCCGCGGTGTCCTCGGGGCTGGTGGACGGTCCGTCGTGGGCCACACGGTTGCGCAACGCGATCAGGTCGTCGATCCGTCGCGCCTCGGCGGTGGGCCGGCCCGTGGGCGTCCGGTACCACCCGACGAGGTCGGGGAGGAACGGTTGTGGTTCGTTGCGATCCCCGAGGGCATGGATCAGCACCCGCAGGAGCTGGGCCCAGTGGCCCAGGGACGGTCGAGACAGAGGCGCCAGAGCCTCTTCTACCCGGGGAACGGGCCCTCCCCGCAGGTAGTCGGCCAGCGCCATCGACGACAGCGTCCGGAGGATTACCTCGAGCGCGGCCGTGGCGTGCCGCATCCGCTCCGCGTCCGAGGAGGCCACCGCGACCCGGTGCCAGGCACCGGCGATTGGCTGGGGGAATCCCCGCCTGACCGTGAGGTCGATGGTCCGGTCCGTGGTCACCTGCCGCGCCCCCTGGGTCTGCCCCGAGGAGCATACCCCAATCCCTCCGAGGGCAGTCCGGTCCGCCTCCGGATCACTCGTGCAGGTCTTCGGGCGGGGAGGCTCCCTCCGGGGCCTGGCGGATGAAGAGGTAGGTGGCGCCGTCGAGGTGGTTGGTGTTGGGGATCTCGTCGAACAACGGCGTCTGCCGTACCTCCGCCTCCTCCATCGCCTTGCGCACGTGATGGCCCACGTCCCGCGCGTCGAGCACCCGACCTCCGTGACCGCGCAGGATGCTCACCAGGGGGCGGGCGAAGGGGCTCAGACCCCCGGAATCGGCGTCGGCGACGGGCTCGTCGAGCCCCGAGAGAAGCGCCTGGCGAGCCCGCTTCCCGTACGCCTCGACCAGGGCATGCGGTGTCCGCTCGTGGAGTTGGCGGCCCTTCTTGACGAACACGCCCGAGAAGCAAGCGTCACTGATCACGAACACGTGACGGAACGCCATCGTGTCCAGGTACCCCTGAACCTTGTCGTGGGACAACCAGCCCTTGGCCTCGGACGAGACAGGGCCGCCGTCGTGCGGAATCCAGTAGCTGGTTTGGGCGATTCGGTCGTGGTAGCCGTGCCCGGCGAAGTAGATCAGGAGGCTGTCGTTCTCGTTGCCCGTGAGGGTGGCTAGCCTCTCGAGCTCTCCGGAGATGTCGTCCAGGGTCGCGCTCTCGTCGTAGAGCTGGACTACCTCGTCGAAGACGTAACGCTCGGTCAGCACCTTGTGGAGAGCCCGCCGGTCCGCGCTCACCCCCTTCAGGTCCCACCACTCGCTGTCCTCCGGGTAGTCGCTGATGCCGATCAACAGAAGGTACTGTTTGCCGTACTCGACGATGCCCAACTCGGGCGACGTCTTCCCGTCCGCCCGACGAGCCCCTCGGACCCCCCCGAACTCATCCACCGGTTCCGCTCCAAGGGGTTGGGTCTCCTCCACGGGTGGATCGGGCTCGGGGGGCATATCCGGTTCGCTCCAGGGTCGCCAGATCGCGAGGCCGACCAGGAGAGCGAGGCCCGCGAGGCCGGCGGCTGCGAGCAGTCCGTGTGGGGCAAATCGCGGCTGCTCCCTCGGTGGAGCGAGCCACGCCCGTGCCACAGCCAGGATCGCGTCGTCGTCCATCCGCGAGCCGTCCTCCGGCCCAGAGAGGAGGGTGTGGTCGAAAGGAGCGCCGTCGAACCACTCCTGGTACTCCTCGCCCTCGGAGGTGGCCAGGTCTTCCGCCTCCTGGAGCCGTGCATGAAGTTCCAGCAGCGGGATCTTCCGGGCGGGATCCGTCGAGAACGTCCACTGTCCCGCGCGCCAGCTGACGCCCAGGAGCGTGACCGGACTTCCTCCACGGGGCTCGGGTTCCCGCCGGCTCCAGAGCTTGAACAAGGCGCTGCGGGGCTCCCGGAGGAAGAGGGCCGTGGCGTCCCCATCGATGCCGGGGAGCCGCCCGGTGACACGCTCGCCGCGGGCCACGTCCTGGAGGAACACGTCCTTGTCCTGGGCGAGGAACGCGAGGGCCCGCTGCAACTCCGGATGGCTGGAGACCAGATCGTCGTGAAACGGATCCGCCCCCGTCTCGGCCCCCTGGAACAGGGCCTCCGCCAGGGGAGCCCAGGCCTCCAGGAAGGGGGGCCAGCTGTCCGGATCGTCCGCCTCGGGTGGATGTAGAGAGGAGATGGCCTGAAACACGCCTTGCAATGAGTTCAGGGCAGGAACGCCGTCGGGAGTGTGTCCCTCCCGAAGAAGGGCGGCGTAGGTCGTGAAGGGAGCTATCCCCGCGGGGTTGTCCCCGCCCGCCAGACACCGCTGGGCGAGTTCGCAAGCCAGCATGTCATCCAGGGTCGGGTAGCAGGCCACGACCAGTGCGCGAATCTGCCCCGGTCCCTCGAGCAACGTCTCCACGCCGCGTTCGACGATCAAGCGGGAAAGGGCGCGCCGCCGGTCGGCATGACGGGGCTCGGGACACAGTAGAAGCTCCCCTTCGCCCGGCTCTGGCGGGTGAGCGAAGGGCATCTTTCGGAAGATGACATCCATCGTCAGGTCGATCCCCGCGTGCGTCCACGGAGTGTCAGTCTACCAGCCCGTTGATATCGCATCGCAGGGGTGTCGAGTACGGTCGGCGGCGGCTGGCCTCCGGTCGCGACGGGCATGGGTGCAACCCCGCGGACCTCACCGGCACCCGTGCAACCCACCGCTCCTCCGGACCCTTGACAGCGGGACTTCCAGGCGTATCCTCTGTCCGATCCGCTCGGATCACCCTCTCCGGGGCGCCGTCGCCAAGTGGTAAGGCAGGGGCCTGCAAAGCCCCCATCACCGGTTCGAATCCGGTCGGCGCCTCCATTTTCCACTCCCTCGTTCCCACATCGACGCGCGCGCACCGATGGCGCCGCTCCCCACAGGCAGCGAGCTGCCTGTGCCACCCCGGATTCCGTACCCAAATCGCCCCCTCCCCGGCGCGAGCGGAGCAATGACGCCGCCCCCAGGTGCGTCGAGCACTCCATGTTCGTACTCTCGTCCAGCGCGGACCTCGTCCGCCGGCGGCCCCCGCCTCCAGTCCGAGGCCGCCCGACCCAGAGCCGTGGGGGGGGGCCGTAGCCGAACGTAAAAGGCGCTGCATCCCACTTGCGTCCGGGACTCGTTCGCAATCTGGGTTCCGATCACCGCGAGGACTCGGCGACGCAGCGACAGAGAGGCGGAGCGCCCCCCCCTCGGCGACCAGGGCGGCCGGCGCTCGCACTCGATGTTCGGCCAACCGCCGGCACCGGGGAAGCACGGCCGAACAACCCGACCGCAGCCCCCTCCCGTTCACCAGCCCCCCGTTCGCTGCCGCCGGCCACAGTCAGCTCCTTGACCGATCCGCGCCTCCCCTCCATCATTCGCCCCGATGAAGATCGCGCTGGTGCACAAGCAGTTCACGTTGCGGGGAGGGACGGAGAGGTACCTGGTCGGTCTGGCGTGCTACCTCGCGGAGCGGGAGCACGACGTGCACGTCTTCTGTCACAAGGTCGACCCCGTGCTCTCCGGCATCCGCGGTCTGACCTTCCACAAGCTCTGGATCCCCCGGCTGGGCGGCTTCCTCAAGGTGCTGGGGTTCTGGCTGTCGGCACTCCTCAAGGTCAAACGCGCGGACTTCGACGTCGTCCACGGCTTCGGCCGGACGACGGGACACCACGTACTCCGGGCCGGGGGCGGCTGCCACAAGGCCTACCTCAAAGGGGCGATCGACCGCGCGCGTTCCGGGTGGGAGCGTTTCGGGCTGCTCTTCGGCCTCAAGCAGCGTCTGATGCTGTGGATCGAGGGCCAGCAGCTCACCGATCGGGCCGTCCAGACCCTGATGGTCGTCTCCCGGCGTAGCCGCAACGAGCTCGCCCAGCACTACAAGGTCCGCAAGGGCCTGCTGCAGGTGGTGCACAACGGGGTGGACGTCCAGCGCTTCCACCCCAAGAACCGCCGCCTGTTCTTCCTCGAAGCCCGCGGCGAGTTCCACCTCGTCCCCGAAGACACCGTGATGCTCTTCGTGGGCAGCGACTGGGACCGCAAGGGCCTCGACGTGGCCATCCGCGTGCTCGCCGAGATGAAGCGCCCCGACCTCAAGCTGCTCGTCGTGGGACAGGACCGTCGCTTCGAGCAGTACCTGGCCCTCGCCGCCGAGTTGAAGGTGCTCGACCAGGTCCACCTCACCGGCGCCCTGGATCGAATCGAGCGGGTCTACGCCACCGCGGACCTGATGCTGCTCCCGACCCGCTACGACCCCTTCGCCAACGTCACCCTCGAGGCCCTGGCCACCGAGCTGCCCGTGGTCACCTCGTCCCACAACGGCGCCGCCGAGGTCCTCCGGGACTGCGAGGCCGTGCGGATCGTCGAGGATCCGAACGATGTGGAGGGAATGGTGAATGCGACGCGGGCGTTACTCGACCATCCGGACCAGGAGCGGTTGAGGCAAGCCGCCCGGGAGGCAGCGTTGCAGAATCGGGACGAGGACAACTACCGGGAGGTCGAGTCGATCTACCGGGAGATCGTGGCCCGGGGCAAGCGGGGAGCGGGCGCGTGAGCCCAGCATCGAAGAAGGGCAAGACCGGCGCGTCGGGCGGCAAGCGCAAGGCCGGGGCCGCCGGCAGCCGGCGCACGGCCACCGCGAAGAGCTCGCCGCGCAAGCGGAAGTCCCCCCGGCGCTCCCGCCGCAAGCCCCGGCCCTCCTTCTGGCAGCGCCTGAAGCGAAAGCTCGTCCTGCTGCTCGTGCTGATCGGCGCGGGCCTCCTCGTCGCCGCCTTCCTCTACCGCCACTACGTCATCCAGAACCCAGGCGACCACATGGAGCGGGCCTGGATCCTGGGTGTGATCTCCCAGGAGACCCAGGTCTATCACCGGGACGGCGGCACCAAGCTGGGCGTCTTCTTCGACGAGGACCACCGGCAGTACGTGCCCTACGAGTCCATGCCAGAGGACTTCGTCCACGCCCTGGTGGCCGCCGAGGACAAGCGCTTCTTCGAGCACCACGGCATCGACTGGATCGGCCTCGTCCGGGCCATGAAGCACAACGTCGAGGCCGGTCGTATCGTCGAGGGCGGCTCCACCCTGACCCAGCAGACCGCCGAGAACCTGTTCTTCGAGCAGCGGGCGCTGACCTTCCCCGACAAGGCCCGTGAGGCCCTCAACGCCCTGCGCCTGGAGCATCACTTCACCAAGGGCGACATCCTCGAGTTCTATTCGAACCAGTTCTACGTCAACGGCAACGGCCGCGGCCTGGGCATCGCCGCCCGCTATTTCTTCGACAAGTCGGTGGACCAGCTCGACACCCTCGAGTGCGCCTTCCTCGCCGGCGTGGTCCAGTCCCCCACCCGCTACGACCCCTTCCAGTCCGACGATCCGGAGGTCCGGGAGCGCTGCCGCAAACGGGCACTCGACCGAACCCACTACGTGCTGCGGCGGATGACCGAGGATGGCTACCTGGCCGAGGAGCGGCGGCGCGAGCTGGTGGCGCTGGACCTCCCCTTCGAGCGGGGGCGCTTCCGCTTCCCCTACAGCGTGGTCCTCGAGGAGGTCGCCCGCGAGCTGGGCGACGAGCACTTCCTCGAGCTGCTGGCTGCCCACGGCATCGACAACCCGTCCACCGCCGGCATCGAGATCGTGACCACCCTCGATCCGGTGATCCAGGACGAGGCCCTGTACGGGTTGCGCCACCACCTGACCGAGGTGGGCATCCCCCTCGAAGGGGTGACCCTCGATCAGCTGCTCAAGAGCGTGGGGGACCTGGGTCCGGTGGCGGACTCCGATCTGCGGATCCACACCTTCCACGACGGCAAGGTCGTGTCCGTGGATCCCGACGGGCGGACGCTCTCGGTGGCCCTGGGGGACGGGGTGCGAGGGACCGTGGACGCCGAGGGGTGCACCCGCCTGGCGACACTGCTCGAGCGGTCCGAACTGAAGAATCGCTGGTCCGAGGCCAGCCGCGCCGAGACCGGCAAGCTGCTGGGGCAGATCCCGGTCGGCAGCGGTCTGTGGGTCTCGATCCGCGAACGCAGCGGGGACGAACTGCTGCTGGACGTGGAGTACCTGACCGAGCTGCAGGGGGCGGTGGTCGTGCTGGACAGCGGCCACGTGCGGGCCATGGTCGGGGGGAACACCAACCGGGACTTCAACCGCGCCGTGCAAGCCAAGCGTCAGTTCGGCTCGACCTTCAAGCCCCTGGTGTACGCCGCGGCGTTACAGCTGGGCTGGTCGCTGACCGACGAGCTGGACAACCGGCGCGACGTGTTCCCCTTCGAAGGGTCGTTCTACTACCCGCGCCCGGATCACCAGGGTGAGGACCTTGTCAGCCTGGCCTGGGCGGGGGTGAAATCGGAGAACCTCGCCAGCGTCTGGCTGCTGTACCACCTCACCGATCACCTCAACGAGGCCCAGTTCGAGCAGGTCGCCACCACCGCGGGGCTGACCCGGCGCGCGGACGAGACCCGGGAGGAGTTCATCGTTCGGATCCGGGACAAGGAGGGGATCGTCCCCACCGAGGACCGCCTGCGGGAAGGCCTGTTCGAGCGGATCCGCGAGGACGTGATCGTCGACCTGAAGTTCGACCTGCGCGAGGAGGAGGCCGATGCCCTCCAGCGGCTCCACTACGGACTGCGCTTCGGAACGGAGCGGGCCCGCCAGTCGGACCGGGACAAGCGCGCCATCCTGCGTCGCTCCCTGCTGTACCTCGAGGAGCGGAGCCACGACTGCCGGGCGTCCGTCGACGCGCTCAAGGGCAGCGTGGACCGGGGCGCCCCCGCGGTGGCCGGCCACGACCTCCACATCGGTCTGACCGGGGGCAAGAGCTCCATCTCCTGTGGGGATCCCGGCGAGGGCTGGATCCCCCTGACCGCGGACCACCTCGCCGCGCCGGCGGACGGCCCATCCGTCGCCGACGCCCTTCTGGCCGACGAGCGGGTCCTGGTGCTGGGCCAGCTGTCGCTCGCGACGCTGGCGACCCTCCGCCGGGAGATCGAGGCGCAGGTGGCGACGGCCACCGAGGGAGATCTGTACCAGCTGTCGACCCTGGCCCTGTTGCGGGACTACCGCAGCCTGGTCTCCATGCGCTACGTCATCGCCCTCGCCCGGCAGATGGGGGTGGCCAGCGACCTCTCCACGGGACTGAGCTTGCCCCTGGGCAGCAGCGACATCTCCCTGCTGGAGCTGGGGCTGATCTACCAGTGCCTGCAGACCGGCGACGCCATCACCTTCGAGGGCCAGGGCGCCACGGCGCTGATCGCCGAGATCCGCCTGCGGGACGGGACTCCGATCTACCGGGCCGAACCCCGGCGCCGCGAGCTGCTCGCCGACGGCATCCCCGCGGAACTCGGACAGGTCCTGCGCGGGGTGGTCACCCACGGAACCGGCAAGCGCGCAGCCGCTGCCTTCCCCGACGTTCCGGTGGCCGGGAAGACGGGGACCACCAACAGCTTCCGCAACGCCGCGTTCGCGGGTCTGGTGCCCCGCCCCGCCGACGGGAGCTGGTCCCTGGAGCAGGGCCTGGCGGTCGCCAGCTACGTCGGCTACGACGACAACCGCAAGATGTCCCGCGGGTCCATCCGTCTCGCGGGCGCCACCGGGAGCTTGCCCGCGTGGATCGGCGCCACGCGCGGGATCGTGCAGGTCGAGGGCGGCACCGTGCCGGCCGACGCCTCGCTGGCGGTGCTCCCGGACGCCACCGCGGTCCCGGTGGACACCGCCACCGGGCTCCCCCTGGAGGGCGAAGACGGCGGTCTGTCCCTGTACCTGATGTCCGCCGGCGGGCGTTTCGCCCCCATCGGGGACGGGAGCTGACCGCACGTACCCGGGAGAAGGCTACAATCGGGCGAAACACCGGCCGGCGGTGTGCCCGTCGGGAAGAGCACCGCACGGAGGGGCGTTGAACATACCGATGAAGCGCGTCTCGAATCCCAATCCCCGGCTCGGAATGTCCGTGGGGAGCACCGTCCTGCTGACCGGGCTCCTCGTTCTCACCTCGGTCCTAGGCGCAGGCTGTCGGACGATCCATGGCCCTGACCCGGCGCCCGGGATCTACGAGCCCTTGTACGACCGGTCCCTGGTCCGCAAGCAGCTGACCGACGCGCAGCGGGATGCCTCGGGCAGCGACGGGGTCCAGCAGGGGCTCGCCCGGGCCGCGGTGGATTTCTGGCAGGCCCTGGACGATCTGCACGCGCAGCTCCCGCTCCCCGAGGAGCTGGGGCGCTCGCGGGAGGCCGCCGCGCTGGCGGACTACCTCCGGCGGGTCTCCCGCGTCGGCCGAACGGCCCCGCCGGACCGACCCCTCGAGTTCCATCCGCCCCGGGTCGAACTGGGCGTCGAGGACTTCGTGGTGGCCGCGGAGGATGCCGCGGGCGAGGGCCGCTACGAGGACGCGATCTTCGCCGCCGAGACCCTGCTGGACGACCTGCAGCCCCTGGCTCCCGATGGAACCCTGATCGCCGAGCTCCGCTACAAGGCCGGGCTGTGGCACCTGGCGCTGGGGCGCCTCGAGGACGCCCGGGGCGCCTTCGACCAGGTCGTCGCCACTCCCGACCGGCTGGACGGCATCACCGACCGCGCCCGGGTGATGGGCGAGGAGATCGACCTGTTGCTGATGCTCCCCGACACACCGGCCCGAGGAGCGCTGGCCCGGGGCTGGGCCCTGCTCGAGGCCGGGGACGAGGCGGCCGCGGCGGAGATCGCCCGGTCGGTGATCGCGGCGGGCGGGGACGCCGAGACCGCCCGCGAGGCGGAGTTCCTGGCCAGCGCGGTCCAGCGCACGCGCCAGCAGCGGTGGAACGGCCTCGAGGCCCGGGGTCGGGCCGACGTGGACGACGGCCCCCCGTTCGAGGTCGCCCGGGACAGCGCGGTCGCCCTCGCCGCCCAGGGCGCGGCGTCCCGTTCCCAGGCGATGTTGGCCGCGGTCGAGGCCGCGGAGGCCGCGCTGTCTGCGGCCGCGACCGCGGAGGTCGAGGCCGCCTGGTCCGAGGTCGTGGCCGAGAGCCGCGAGCTCATCGCCGCGGAGCGGTTCCGGGACGCGGCCGCGCTGTTCGACCGCTTCCAGGGCACCGAGATCGAGGAGCGCGCCCGGCGCGAGGCAGGCGAGGCGCTGGATATCCACGTCCGCGAAGAGCGGAAGCGGGCGGGCGACATGTTCGTGGCCTCCCAGCGCACGTCCGACGTCGACGAGCGGCGGGCGTTGCTCGAGGGTGCCCGGGCCATCCTCGCCGCCCTGATCGCCGAGTTCCCCGGGAGCGAGTACTCGGATCGGATCCAGCGAAACCTGACCGCCGTCGAGGAGGCCCTATCGGGCCTCGGATCGCCCCCGCCGACTCCCTGACCGCCCGCTCGCCGTATACTCTCCCCTCAACTCCCGCGTACCGGACGGTGACGGCGGGACGGAGATCCTGGGAACAGCGTGGACCCCGAGACGCGAAGACTGGGCAAGTACGTGCTGCTGGAGGAGGTGGGCACCGGCGGCATGGCCCGGGTGTTCCGCGCCGTCCGCGCAGGTGCGATGGGCTTCCGCAAGGAGGTCGCCCTCAAGCAGATCCTGCCCCACGTCTCGAGGGAGGAGAAGCTGGTCCAGGCGCTGATCAACGAGGCCCGGGTCGGGGGGTACCTGCGCCACAAGAACCTGGTCGAGATCTACGAGTTCGAGAACATCGACGACGTCTACGTGCTGTCCATGGAGTTCGTGGACGGTCACACCTTGAGCAGGGTCCTGCGGCGAGCCCGGGATCGGGGCCCTCTCCCCCTCGCACCGGTCGTGGAGATCGCGATCCAGATCTGCGACGGCCTCGAGTACGCCCACGCCGCCGTGGACGAGGACGGCCGCGACCTGCGCCTGGTCCACAGGGACCTGAAACCGGGGAACGTGATGATCACCCGCGAGGGGCGGGTCAAGATCATGGACTTCGGGATCGCCAAGTCACAGGTCAACCTGTTCCACACGACCACGGCGAGCATCACCAAGGGCACGCCGGTCTACATGAGCCCCGAGCAGGTGGATGGTCTGCCCCTGGACCACCGGTCGGACCTGTTCAGCCTCGGCTCGGTGATCGCCGAGATGATCACCGGCGAGGTGGTGTTCGAGTGCACCCAGCTGTTCCATGTGCTCGGCCGCATCGCCCGCGCCGACACTTCCGAGGCGCTGATGCGGGTCGAGGGGCGATGGCCCGAGATGGCGCCGGTGGTCGCAAGGGCCCTTCAGAAGGACCCCATGGACCGCTACCCGGACGCCGCGGCGATGCGGGGGGACCTCCTCGCGGTGCGGGACCGGCTGGCGGGCGATCTCGAACTCGGCGGGTGGGTCTCCGGGTGGATGGGCGATGGCGAGGTGGGCGCGGACTCCGGCGAGGCTACCCCCAACCTGGCCTCGGCCGCCGGTCCCGAAGAGCAGACCCTCCGGCCGCCGGCGGACGACGCCGGGGGTGACGGGCCCTCCCCCGGGGAGTTCTCCCCGGTGGACCGGACCATGGACTACATGCCCACCGGGGCCGGCGAACGGGAGCCGACGCCCTCGGGTTCCACCCCCGCCGACGGGCCCTCGCCCGCCGCGCTGCAGGGCCCGGTACCCGCCC
The DNA here is from genome assembly GCA_964542165.1 of uncultured Rickettsiales bacterium. Classification (GTDB taxonomy): domain Bacteria; phylum Myxococcota_A; class UBA796; order UBA9615; family CAYRNR01; genus CAYTBN01. Next base: position 32,602 of record CAZITQ010000015.1, on the reverse strand, counting down.
AGGGTCGCCTCACCAGCCTGGAGACCGAAGACGGGCTCGAGCGGCCGGGACCCAGCCCCTGGCGGGCGGTGGCGATCGCGGTCGTCGGACTGGCGGGAATCGCGCTGGTGGCCGGGGGCGGGTGGGCGCTGCGCGAGGCGGGGCGGACCACCGGCGGCGAGACGCGGCCGGTGGACGGAGCAACGGGCGAGGCCACCCCGATCGAGACCTTCGACCCCGAGGACGTGGCCCGCTGGCAGGGGGAGGTCACATCCCGATTCGGGCTCGCCATGACGCCGATCCCCGGAGGCAGCTTCCCCATGGGCAGCCCGAAGGGCGAGGCCGGTCGGGCGGATGACGAGAACCTCCACGAGGTCACCCTGGGGAGCGCCTTTTTGCTGGGGGACAGGGAGGTGACCCGCGGGCTGTGGGCCGAGGTGATGGCAAAGCGCCCGCCCCGCACCCTCCAGCGGTCGCTGCCGGCCACCCGGGTGAGCTGGTACGACGCGGTGACGTTCTGCAATCGGCTCTCCAAGGCCGAGGGGCTGGCCGCCGCCTACGTGATCAAGGGCTCGTTCGTGGAGTGGCGCCACGAGGCCACCGGCTACCGGCTACCCACCGAGGCCGAGTGGGAGTACGCCGCCCGCGCCGGCGGAGACGACCGCTACGCGGGTACCAGCCGCGACGCCGAACTCTGCCTCTACGGCAACGTCGCCGACGCCACCGCCGTGGCCCAGAGCCCCGCGCTGACCCCCTTCGATTGCGAGGACGGCCACGCGGACCTGGCCCCGGCGGCCAGCTTTCTTCCCAACGGGTTCGGCCTGTACGACATGACCGGCAACGCCTCGGAGTGGGTTTGGGACGTCTACGTGGCCGATCTGGGCAACTCGCCGGTGACCGATCCCGTCGGCCCGGAGACGGGTACCCGTCGCGTCAGCCGCGGGGGCACCCACCTCTCCGTGCCGTCCTACCTGCGCCTCGCCCACCGGACGCGTCTGGCACCGGAGTCCCAGTCGGACGAGCTCGGATTTCGGGTGGCGCGCACCCTTCCGTGATGGTCGAGAATCGCCGGGGTCTGTCGAAACTCGTTGACAGCCGCCGGACCTTGCACTAGAAATCCCGGCGCCGGTGGCTCAGTAGCTCAGCTGGTTAGAGCGTGCGACTCATAATCGCAAGGTCGGCGGTTCAAGTCCACCCTGAGCCACCACTCAAAAACCCCTGAAAACCCGCCCACTTGGGCGGGTTTTTTCGTGGGCCTGGACGGGTTGCTAGAGTTCGCCGACCAGGGCAGGGATGCGTGTGGCCTTGAAGGCCCCAGCCCCCCGCTCCTCGGACATTGCGCTGATCAGCTCGTGGACGATCTCGCCCTCGCGGGTGACCTCGAAGATCCGGGTCCGGCCCTCTTCGCCGTACTTGCTGCTGGCGTTGACCAGCAGGTTGCCGCTGTCCAGCAGGTTCACGTTGCCCCAGCTCGGGGTGAACCAGTAGTCCTCGGCCAGCGTCCCGGGGTACTCCCAGATCAGCTCGGCGGTCATGGAGTCCTCGTCCAGGGCGTACTCGACGACCCGGCTCTCCTCCCGGTTCGGGTAGCCGTTGTCGTACAGCAGCAGGTTCCCGTCCGGGGTGAGCTCGGGCGCGTGCGCCCCCTCGGGCCAGGGATCGTCGTGTTCGGTGAGCATGGTGAAGTCGTCGAAGTTGGCGCCGAAGGTCCACAGGACCTCACCGTCGGTCCGGTCCAGCTTCACCACCGCGTTGTACTCGCGGCTGTTGTAGAGCATGGTCCCCTCGTCCTCGTCCAGGACCACACCGTTGCCCCAGGTGTAGTACTCCATCTGCTCCGGGAGGTGGTCGATGCCGCGCCACTCCCACAGGGTCTGCAGATCGGAGTCCATCTCGACGATCCGGTCGTAGCTGTCGTCGTCGTGCTCGTAGTACAGCGTCAGGTAGCTGCCCCCGGGGAGCTTCTCGAACACATGGTGGGTCTGGCCGGCGTCGAAGATGCCGGTGTCCGCCTGGACGGGCCCCTCCCACACCACCTCCCCCGACAGGTCGACCTCGATGGTGTGCATCCCGCAGGGGACCCCGGCGCCGATGAGCACGGTCGACTCGTCGACCAGCTGGGTCACCACGTCGGCCCGGCCCAACTCGTCTCCGAGTCGGTGGTACCAGACCATCTCGCCGTCCATGTCGTACATCGCGGCCACGGCGGGACAGAGCCCGTCGGCCAGCACGACGTTGCCCAGGGTCCAGCCCGGTTGAGCCCGCGTCGGATCGTGGGTCCCCAGGTCGAACACCAGCGTCTCGAAGGGCACGGGCTCGGTGGTGAACTGGACCGGCTCGGCCCGCGCCTCCGTGCCGTCCTCGGAGACGGAGACGGCGTGCAGGTCGTACGTCCTCTCGGCGCGCAGGCCGTACACCAGCAACTCGTGCTCGGTGACCAGCTCAGCGTCCTCCAGGAAGAACGACGGCGAGTCCCCCTCCCCGAACTCCACCCGGGAGGTGGCCGGCGCGTCGGTGGTCCAGCGGAGCCAGCAGGACAGCACGCTGGCCTCGTTCTCGACGACGGTCGTGTCGGTGATCGTGAGCTCTTCCGTTTCGGCCGGACAACCCGAGGCGAGGAGGGCCAGCAGGGCGATGAGCAGCGAAAGGACAAGGGTTGGCGCAGGGCGTTCCACGTGATCTCCAGGAAGCGGGCAGCAGCCCAGGAACCATCCTCGCCGCGCGCGCGTCGCGGTACAGTAGCATGCACCGAGCACACTGGCACCGGCCGTCGATCGGGGCACTCGGGGGATGCCCCGGGGTCGGGAGAGGTCGGTGTGGTTTCCAGGGGCGAGCCGCGGCGATGGCGGCTACAATCCACCGATTCCGCTTCGTTCTCGTCGGGCGGTCCGCGGCTCCTGCCGCGCGCCCGTCCGCAACGAGCGGGCTCAGGGGGCCTCGACGGTCCCGGGGGAGGTTGCCGATGATGAACAAGGCGGTGGTTCTGGGAGCGGCGGCTGCGCTGGCAGCCCTCACGTACGTCGCGGGCGACAGTCTGGCGGGCGACACCCTGGCGGGCGACATCAGCGCAGGGCAGCAGCTCTACGCGTCGTGTGCGGGGTGTCACGGCGCCGGCGGCGAGGGGAATCGGGATCTTCACGCGCCGGCCCTGGCCGGCCAGGACGCCTCGTACCTGGAGGGGCAGCTGTGGGCTTACCGCTCCGGCGCCCGTGGAACGTCGCCCAGGGACACCTTCGGCAAGCAGATGAGCCCGTCGGCCCACGCACTGGCGGACGAGGAGGCGGTGGCCGCCGTGTCGGCGTACATCGCAGCGTTGACCGTGCCCGCAGGAGCCGCGGGGCAGGGGGCGGACGGGGAGGGCGCGCCCCTGGGCGGGAACGCGGCCCTGGGCCGCAACCTGTACGGCAGCTGTGCGGCGTGCCACGGCGCCAGGGCCGAGGGCAACCCCGCCCTGAAGGCGCCTCGCCTCGACATGCTGCAAGACTGGTACATCGTCGGAGAGCTCAAGGACTACCGCGACGGCCTCCGGGGCAGCAGCCTCGAGTCCGAGTCCCACACCGGCCCGGTGATGACCCCCATGGACACCGTGCTCCCCGACGAGGCGGCCATGCGCAATGTCGCCGCCTACATCGGCACCCTCTGACGTCGCTGTCCCTTCCCTCCCCCACAGCCTGATCGACTCCACGTCCCGAATCGTCCCCGACACGCGCCGGCACCGGCTCCCGGACGCCCGGGTTCGGGTCCGCAGAGCGGATGGGGTACCCTGGAGCGATCCGCGAGGAGGAGAGGGAACGATGGCGCCCCGCACCACAGCCGGGACGGGCACAGGCGGGACCGCGGCGGGCCGCCCGGGGGTCCGCCGGGGGCGCAGGATCCGCGTGGCCGTGTTCGTCGCGGTGGCCGCCGCGGTCATCGGCCTGTCCCTGGTGGAGAATCACCGGTTCATCGCCCGGGACGTGGGGCGCATCACCTACGACGGCCACTACATGCGGTCGGCCAACTTCTCCGTGTTCCTCGAGACCGGCGACCGGACCTACCTGCGGCGCTACGGCGAACCCATCGCCAACAGCACCACCTTCGAGCGCGACCGATACCCTCGCTACATCGCCTATCCGCCGACCATGTACCTGATCACCAATCCGGTGTTCGCAGCGTTCGGCGTGTCACCGGCGGTGGCTCGCCAGGGACAGGCGATCTACACACTGGTCCTGCTCCTGGCGCTGCTGGGGATCGGGTTCGAGCTCGGCGGTGCGTACGGGGCGCTCGGCGTCCTGGCCCTGGGGGCGGCGTCCCCCCCACTGACGCAGGTCTCCCGGGAGTACTTCCTGGACGGCCCCCAGACCGCGTTCACCGCCCTCACCCTGTACCTCATCCTGCGTTCGGATGCCTACCGCCGTCGGTGGGTGGCCGTCCTGGTCGGGCTGGCGTTGGCGGTGACGCTGCTGTTCAAGTGGTCCGCGGCGTTCTACCTCGCCATCCCCATGGTCTGGTTCGCCTTGCCCAACTTCCGGACCGGCTGGCGAGGCGCCGCGATCGGGGCGATCGGGCTGGTGATGGTGTCGGTGATGGGGATCGGCGTGTCCAGGGCCATGCAGTCCGCCTTGACCCCGGGCGGCTGGATCGACAGCGGCCTGTGGTTCCGGATGTACGCCACCTACGTCCTGGCTCCCGCGCTCGTCGGGGGGGGGCTCTGTACGGGGCTCGGGATCCTCTGGGGGCGCGGAGGTGGGGACCGGACCGCCGCGGTGCGCGGCTGGGGGAACCTGGCGCTGGCCGTCGCCCTGGCGGCGGTCGTCGCGGCGCCCGTCTACTACCTCGGGCTGGGTGACCTGCTGGTCCACCTCGGCCACCAGACCGACTACGTCCATCCCGGGTCCATCGGCGAGACTCTGGCCGAGATGGCCGGACTGATCAGCTGGTCGTACAGCTTCGCGGCCCTGTTGATCCCCGTCGGCGTCGTCTTCTTCGTCGTGGTCCGGCGGCGCCGATTCGCGCGCCTGATGCCCGTGGTCGGTCTGGCCATCACCGGGGCGGTGATGGTGCAGTTCGGTGAGTCGACCTACGACATGCAGAGCAATCACGTCCGGGTCGTGCTCACTCTGTTCGTGTTCGCGTGCGTGATCGGCGGGGCATGGGTCGGACTGGCGGGGCGGGTGCGACCGGTGCTGGCCGGGGTCCTCCTGGTCGGCTCCGTGCTGACCATTCTGACCTGGGACGGCAAGGGGACGCTGGCCCGGTCCTTCGAGGTCGCGACCTACGAACCCTCCGGCCACCGATCCCTGAAACCCCTGCGCGCGCCCCCGCCCGAGCTGCCGTCCCGGGACGCGATGGCGGTGGTGGGCACGCAGCTGCGCCTGCCGCCGGCAGACGGCGACATGGAGATCAAGAAGACCGGGCTGGTGTTCTACCGCGTCGAGCGCTTGCCCAGTCACGCCCTGCGGGAGACCGCGTACGTGGACGCCCTGATCCGGGGACGGATGCTGATCCTGGGTACCTGGACCACGGGCTACCGCGGCGCCCTCAGCTCCGCGTGGGACGTGGCCTACACCATCGAGGCCCGGGCGGCGAGAATGGACCGGGTGGTGGTGTTCCACTCCGAGGCCTTCCACGTCGACGAGATCCTCGAGGTCCTCGAGGAGCGCCTCGAGGGGGGGCCGTTCCCCACCAGGACCACCCAGGTCCGCTCGGACCTCTACTGCTCCTTCGTGGAACTCCGCTGAACGTCCGCCCCGGGTTGCGGGTGTAACCCGGCTCCGTTCGCTCTACACGCTCCGCTACACCCGCCGCGCCACCCGCCCCGGCCTCCGCCCCCTCGCACCGGTTCGACGTCCATCGAACACCAGCCGGCGCGCGGCCTGGCATCGGGATTGCTACGGGAAGGGGACCGAGCGCTGACCGATGAACCGAAGACTTCGAAGGAGATGACCATGACGTTCGACCCCTCCACCCGCCGGCTCCCGACCCCGCCCACCTGGCTGTGGCGCACCGCGTTGGTCGCGACCCTCGCCCTGCCCCTTTCGGCCTGCAATCCCCGGGGGTGCGGCGTCGCGACGCCTGGCGGTGACCGGATCGGCGGGGAGGGCGGCGAATGGACGATCCCCGGCGGCGGCGTCGGGGATGGGGATGCCGTCAAGCCGCTCAACGACTCCTATCGGCCCGACGAGTTCGCGTCACGGTTGAGCTACCTGCGGCTGATGCGCTTGATGGACCCCTACCTGGTCGAGGACGTGGAGGGGGTGTTGGTGAGGGCGTTGGAACACCTGGCGGCGCACTACCAGGGCCACGAGTACCTGGTCGGCGTCGAGCCCGGCGTCACCGGGGAGGGACCCGTGTTCTGGCTCGATCCCTACTGGACCGAACCCTTCTACGGCGAGGATTTCGAGGTGGATCCGGACGGGCTGTACACCGTGGTCGAGTTCGCGGTGCTCGGCGAGGACTGCGGCACCACCGGCATCGAGCCGGAGAGCATCGACGAGCAGGGCGATGAACCGGCCCGCCGCCGGGGCATCTGTGCGCCCCTCTCGGTGCTCCATTCCCTGGTCGACCAGATGGGCGTGGTCCCCGAGGGCTGGGATGGCGTGGTCGACGGCGACGACTGGGGTCGGGGAATGCTCGCGGGCGTGATCACCGCCGGTGGACGGGATCCCGACGATCCCCAGGGGCGCGCCTTCTCCACCGATTCCGGGGACTACCACCGGGCCCACTCCGCGGACTGGAACGCGGACTTCGACATCGTCTCCAAGACCGGGGGCGAGTGGATCGAGGAAGCCCGGGACGATTGCTCCGCCCTCGAGGCCTGGTGCGAGCAGATGGAGGTCTATGCCGAGGAGCACGAGGACGACTGCATCCTGAGGGTCAACGGCGGGACCCTCGACGGTGCCGAGGTCGGACATGCGATGACCGTGTACAACTCCCACGGCGCGGATGCGGGCTCCACGGTCGGCTACCACGAGACGGCCACCTCCTGCTACTGCGAGGTCAAGGTCGTCGACACCTCACGCCAGGACGCCGACGGCGACCTCGTGGTCGTCAGAAATCCCGGTCGTCAGCTGTGGCGCATCTACCCCGACGACATCGTGGTCGCGGCTTCCGACAACGCCAACGCCGCGTTCTTCACGGGAGCGCGGTTCCAGCGCGCGTCCTTCCAGTGCTGGGACGAGGATCCCAAGGAGGGGGTGGACGAGGACGCCGAGGGACGCCCCGGCGACGCGATGCCCGGTCACTGATCCCGACTTCCCCCCCCTCCTGGTTGGCTGTACAATTGTTCAGTATGGCCACCGGCGCCCGCCTCCTGATCGGTTGCAGCGGCTACTCCTATCCGGAGTGGATCGGTCCGTTCTATCCCGAAGGAACCCCGCGGACGAAGCTGCTGGACCACTACGCCTCCCGCTTCGACCTGCTGGAGGTGAACTACACCTACTATCGGATGCCCACCGCGGCCTCGATGGAGCGGATGGTGCGGCGGACGGAGGGGGGCCTGGTCTTCAGCGTCAAGGCCAACGGGGGGTTGACCCACGAGCGCGACCGCAGCGAGTCCGCCGCCCGGTCCTTCGTGGAGGCGCTGGCGCCGATGGTCGAGGCGGGCGTGCTGGGCGCGGTGCTGGCGCAGTTCCCCCAGTCCTTCCACCCCACCAAGGATTCGGCCCGGTACGTCAACTGGCTGCACCGCCAGCTGGGGGACCTGCCCCTGGTACTGGAGCTGCGCAACGGCGGCTGGGCCCGACGTGAGGTCTTCGACTGGCTCCGGCGGCGGGGGATCGGCCTGTGCAACGTGGACCAGCCCCGGCTGCCCGGGTTGTTCCCGATCACCTCGATGGCCCCCACCGAGCTCGGCTACCTGCGCTTCCACGGGCGCAACGCGGCCCGCTGGTACCAGGCCGAGGATCCCGGCGACCGGTACGCCTACCGATACGACGAGGCCGAGCTGCTGCCCTGGGTGGACCGGATCCGGGAGCTGGTCAAGCGCTGCCGGACCGTGATGGTGCTGTTCAACAACCATCGCGATGGGTTCGCGCCCGCCAACGCGACCCAGCTGGGAGGGCTCCTGCGGCAGGCCGACGTCGGCAACTGAGCGTCGTGGCTGGGGTTTTCCGAACCACCCACAGGGCCTGTGGAAAACCCTGTGGGTGAGCTGAGAATTGTGACGCGCTAGTGACGGCGTGCCTTGGGTTGCTCCGGATTGCCTATTTTTTGTGCAGTTTTGGAACGCTGTGATCTCGATGGGTTAGGCGGAGGCCCCGAGCTTTTCGGCGATCTTCCCCCCGCCACCCTCCCCGAGCCGGCGCGCCACCCCCCCGGCCGTCGCCGGTGCGGACGGATTTGTCCGGCCGGGGTGGGGGGATCCCGCTATCATGGCGGGCCATGCGCACCCGCGGCATGATCCTGCTCCTCCTCGGCTTTCTGGTGAGCTCCTGCGGCTGGAGTGTGCGCTCCCTGCGCTGGAACACACCGGACGACCTCACCCTCGACTACGAGTTCGAGACCGAACACCGCCTCCGTACCCTGTTCGAGAAGCTGCCCGCCGGTCCGACCGCGGATCAGGTGACGGCCATGGAGTCCGAGCTGGTCGACGTGGTGTTCTCGCTGAGCGGGACGCTGGAGAAGTTCAAGGCCCAGTACTTCGTCGACCGCACCTCCGGCGTGGTGGTCCGGCTGGCTGCCGTCGAGGGCCGGCAAGAGACCCCCGAAGGACCGGTGGATATCGACGTGGACGGCCTGGTCGGCAAGTCCGTGGCCATGCGTACCTTCGACAGCGGCGAGGTCTTCGAGGCGGTGGGCTACGAACACTTCGCCGGATATGGCCGCTACGGCGAGCTCTTCGCCGAGCTCTTTCCCCAGCTGATGGTCCGCCTGCCCACCGAGTTGCCCGACGTGGGCGTCCCCGCCCGGGTGCGGACGACGTTTCCTCTGCGGATCGATGGGTTCAGCGAGGCCCACCAGACCTGGGAGGTCGCCTGGACGCGCACCACGGAACCCGAGCCCTGCCTGATCGGCAAGGCCTGCGTACAGCTGACCTACTCGGGGACGATTCACGAGCGCGCGCTGGGCCGTGATCCCTCCCACGTCACGCGGGTGACCGGGGAGGGGACGGTGGAGGGGGAGCTGCTGTTCTCCCTGGACCGCAACGATCTACAGGAGCACAGCTACACCATCGATCTGGAGCGCACCATCCAGACCTTCGAGGGCCCCTTCGACCCTCGCAAGGGGGAGGAAGGTGAGGTGCGCGCCGAGCTGAAGCAGCGCGACCAGAGCCGCACGGTCATCCGGAGGAGTCTCTGATGCGCAGGTCCGTCCAGCTGGCCCTCGCGTTCGTCGTCCTCACGGCGGCCGGGGTGGCTTCGGCGCAGGGAGCGAGCGTCCTGGAGGAATCGGGAACGCTCACCGATCGCTATCTCATGGTCGGGGAGGTCCGGGACGTCCTCCACGCCGCCAACGGTGCGTTTCAGGCCTGTTTCCTCGAGCACACGGGCGCCCGGGATCCGGGTGAGGTGACCCTGCGGTTCACCGTGGGCCGCGACGGGCTGCCGGTGGACGTGCAGCTCGAGGTGGGCGAGGGATTCGACGAGCTGGGGGCGTGTCTGGCCTCCGCCGCCGGGACGCTGGAGTATGACGCTCACGACGGCGATCCCCTGGTCGTGGCGTACCCCGTGGTGTTCGTCAGGGACGACCGGGGGCCGCGCACGGTGCCGTATCCGATCGTGTTCGTCCGCCCGCGCGAGCGCGCGTTTCTGTGGATCCACGTGCCGCCGTCGGCGGATCCAGAGACCCGCGCCCTGCTCTCCAGCTGGCTCTACCCCTGAGCGGCTGAAATCTGGCAGCGCCCGCGCCGAGGACGGGCTGCGCGTCCGACCCGCGTGTGGGATAATCCCGAGCTTGGACGAGCACCATGAGTGACACCGACACCCTGGCGAAGATCCTGGCTCGCTGCCGATTCGTGCGCGACGAGCGGGATCTGGATCGGACACTCCCCGGTGTGCGGGCGGCCATTCCCCCCCTCCAGGTCGTGGGCTACCGCAAGGTCGCGCGCCCGAACCAACACGCCTACCCCGTGGTGCCCAGCCCGCCCCTGATCGAGCGGATGGTCGAATACATGGCCGACGAGCTGGAGCGGCTGCGGGGCATCGGCGGCCTCGACGCGGCCGTCTCCACCGACGTGGAGGACCTGCAGAAGGAGCCCTACTTCGCGACCCTCGCCGAGCTGCTGGCCCAGACCCGCGCCCACGGGACCGTGTTCCGCCTGGACAGCGTGCTGTGGATCCACCTGTCGAAGATCGTTGCGCTCGTCCTCAATCCCACCGAGCACCTGCGCGCGTGGATGGGTGAGATCTCCCCCGGCGTCCGGGATTCGTGGCTGAGCACGATCGCGGACGGGGTGGGCAGCGCGACGGACCTGGAGCTGGACGTGATCCAGCGTCGGCGGGGCCTGGTGCAGGCTCTGGTCTCGCGCAACGAGCTGGCCAACCGAACCATCTCGCACATGGTCGGTGACGCCCGACCCAACGCCCTGCACTCGGCCATGGCCACCAACCGGCTGGCGCTTGCGCTACCTCCCGGCTTCCTTGCCGAGTTCCAGCCCCGGGCCCTGCTGGCGGTCAAGGACTACGGCCTGTCGCCCAAGGTGGTCGAGCAGGTGATCTCCGCCCTGCGGGCCGTGATCGAGGACCTGTACGCCCACCGCGGGGAGCGCGCACTCTCGGGCACCGAGAGCTTCTTCGTCTCCCAGTTCTTCGGCGCCGACGCCGTGGAGCACGCCCGGACCATCCCGCTGGAGGGCCTGCCGGATCACGGCAAGGTGGACGAGAGCGACGCTGCTGCGGTGCTGAGCCACAAGCTCGGCTGGTCGCTGGTGTTCCGCGACGAGGTCCTCCGGTACCTGCTCTCTCACCTGGAGCAGATCAACACGCGGCGCGCCTTGACCGGGCAGCTGGGGCGCTACTCGAAGGCCTTCCTGTCCGAGCTGGACGCGCCGGATGAGCTCCGGCGGGGGGAGCCCCGGCTCCTGACGCTGGCGCGGGACCTGCGGGCACTGGACGTGTTCGACGCCCTCCATGGCCTTCAGATCGACGTGGAGGAGCGGCGTGGGGGGTACTTCCACGGGCCGGACGAGCTGCGCAAGTCGTCGGTCCCCGTGGATCTCGGGAGCTACTACGAGCTGTTCCGGCGCAACCGCAGCGGAACCGCCGTGTTCGTGGACCTGATCGGGTTCACGGCCAAGACCCGCGAGCTGTTCTTCAGCACGTCCAAGGCGTCCGTGGCCGGTGACGTGGAGCTGCACGAGCGCGGGGAGCTGGCGGCGCTGGCCCTCGAGCGCCTCTTCCGCGTCCGTCAGGAGCTGGGCGACTTCGGTGGCAAGCCGGAGGGGTTCGAGGGCGACGCCATCCTGGACATCCTCCCGGACGCCCTCAGCGCGCTGCGCTACGTGGCCCGGTTCAGCGAGAGCTACGCCGAGAACCGGCGGATCCAGTTCCGGCCATTCTCCCGCCCGGTGGCCAATCCCTTCGCCCAGGAGGGCTTTCGGGTCGGGATCGCCACCGGCGACTACACCCTGGTCAACGTCCCCGACCGGGCCGAGACCGGGGAAGCCACGGTTCGTCTGCGAGCCATCGGTCCCACCATCAACCGCGCCAGCCGGCTCAACTCGGGCAAGCGCGGGGGGGAGACGTTCCTGTCGGCCCGGGGCGACGAGGCTCGCGTGGAGGAGACGGATCCCCTCGGCATGTTCGAGGTCACCGTCCGCGAGGAGGTCCTCAACAACACAGGCATCTGCATCGACCGCGCGACCTTCAGCGAGCTGCGGGAGATGGTCCGCCGGGAACGGCTGCCCCACTGGCTGCGCGGGACCGACATGACCCTGGAGATCGGCGGGAGGTCGGCGCTGCCGGCCTACTACCGCTTCGAGCTGCTGTTCCTGGACCCGGAGACGGACGGTGTGTTCGCGGTGCGGCGGCTGACCAGCGTCCCCAAGCTCAAGGGCATCGAGCGCTCGGAGTCGGTCGTCTTCGAGGTCAAGGTGTTCCGCGAGGACGACTACCTGGACTTCCTTCGCCGGGACGAGCGTGCCGCGGCCACCAACCCCGCGGGCGCCGATCCCGTCACCGGTTCGTGGGAGGTACCCACACCCCCCGCCGCCGCTCAGCCCGACGAGCATCTGGCAGCAGAGCTCCCCGACTTCATGTACGAGAGGTCTCACGGCCGTACCAAGACCCGGCCCGAGTCCATGCCGGAGTCGGTACCGGAGTCGGCGGCCGGGTCGGCGCCGGACATCCCGGACCCCGGGGTGGAGCAGCCGCCGGACGCCGCGCCTTCGGTCCTCCAGGCACTCGACAATGACGAGCCCGTGTCCCTGGAGCACGAGTCGGTGGGGTCCGACGTGGAGGAGAGCGGCGGGCTGGATTCCTCGCTGGAGCAGTGGGCCCTCGGCGGGGGGGACGGTCCCCTCGGGGCCAGCACCGCCGACGGCCAGGCGGGGGACGAATCCGAGGAGGATCTCGACGACGACGAGCTGCAGGCCTACCTGACGGACTTCCTCAACAAGTTCGAAGGCATGGAAGAGGAGGAGGAGAGCGGGGAGGACAGCGGCGGCCCGGCGGGGGACGAGGCGCTGTTCGTGCCCTTCGCCTCGGACGGAGTCAGCGGCGATCCCGATGCGAAACCACCGGAGGACCATACCGATCCCTCGGCGGGCTCGCCCCCGCCGCGCCTGGAGGAGATCCAGCAACCGCCTCCCCCGGCGACGCCCCCGCCATTCGGTGGTGTGCAGGCGGACGAGTCGGAGGAGTCCCTCGTCTCGCCGGTCTCCGAGGAGAGCGAGGGGCTCTCCTGGCCCGCGGCGGACGGGCAGGTCTGGGGCGAGGAGTCTCCCCGGGTTCCCGCGTCGCAATCCGATCCCCTGCCTGCCCCGCCCTCGGGCCCCCGGAGTCTGCTCGGCGTGCTCGACGACGCCTTCGCCGAGCAGGTCAGAACGCTGATGACTCCGCCCAGCGCGCCTCCGGAACCCGCGCCGCGACGGCCCGAACCGGTGCGGCCCGCACCGGAGGCGTCGGATCCCCTGGCCCGACCCGATCTGGAGCAGATGCTGGCCGACTACTACATCGTGTTCCTGGGCGGCGGTGCCTCCGCCGAGGTCTGGATCGGGCGGCTCTTCAGGGACAAGCTGTTCGACCTGCACCGTTACCCGATCACGCCGGCGAGCGGGGGAGGGGTCGACTTCGATCGTGTGCTCCAGCTCTTCTTGCGCGACAAGATCGACGAGAACTTCCTGACCTTCGGGACCCGCTTCGAGTCCCTTCCGGAGGGGGGCTCGGAACCCGTCCCGCTACCCATCGAGCACGCGGAGCGGGTGTTGGAGACGTTGCTTTGAGGCGAATCGCCTCCGGATTCGCCGCTGCGGCCCTCTGTATGGCGGGCTGCCCACCCCCGGAGGACGAACTCCCCCAGGTTGCGGGGACCTACCCGCTCGCCGTGACCCTCCTCGACGGGGATTGTCTCTCCCAGGACCCCGATCTCCCCCCCGAGTCGTTCCTCACCTGGCTCACGGCCAACGGCGCAGCGGGCATGCTGGAGATCGAGCAAGACGGCGGTGACCTGCAATTCCACTTCGTCGCCTGTGACCTCGGCGGCACCGTGGACGTGAACGAGAGCTACTACATGGGCGGCGATTGTGTGGTGGACGGCGGCGGCGTGGTCACGGTGACCAGCTATGGCGCGCTGGGAGCCGATCTCGAGGACTCCACCAAGGGGAGCATGGACGGGTATGTCCTGATGGACGTGGACTACCGCGACGGGGCCGGTGGCGGGACCCCCGATGGGGAGCTGGACTGCTTCCGCGAGGTGCAGATCGTCGGCACCTCGTTCTGACCCGCTTCCACCACCAAATCCCGACACACCCTGGCGCCCAAAGGCCGCTCGCGAGACACTACGGAAAGTCTCGCGGGCGCGTACGGGTGTGGACACCCGCCCGGCATGCTTGCTACAAGACGGTCGCCCGCTTGGGCGCGGTTGGGAGGACGAGATGGGCAGGTCTTGGTGGTTCGCGGTGATGATCGGGGTCGCGCTGTGTTGGCCCGCAGAGGTCTTGGGACAGACCGAGGAAGCGCCCGAGGAGGCGCCTCCGGAGCAGGTCGTCGAGATCAGCGCACCGGAGAAGGAGCAGCACTTCCGCATCGGGCTCAACGGTTTCGCCGCCTTCGACACCTACGGCGACGACGCGGCGGCGATGAAGATCGGCGCGGCGGTCGTGCTGCCGCACTTCGACGTGATGATCAAGTACGGCCTGGGGTTCCGCCTGGGCTTCAACGTGGTCTACCACTCGGCCACGGACGGAAGCGTCAAGGCCAGCGGGGAGATCGCCGGCGTGGACATGGAGTGGCTCGAGGACAAGACCGATTCGTCCTCGCTTCAGCAGGCGCGGGTGCCGGCCCACGTGTTCTCGTACGGCCTGGCCATCGACTTCAAGTACGAGGTCACCGTGCCCACCCACTCCCCCGCGTACCGGTTCTTCCGCTGGGTCCAGCCGTACTTCGGCGTCGGTGTGGTGCTGTCGTGGACGCGGACCCATACGGACATCCCCAAGGAGATGTCCGTCCTGATCAACAACGAGGCCTACCAGGGGGCCGACCCCGAGTCCGAATACGATCCGTGGGCCATGCAGTTCGGGCCGGCATTCGATCTCTTCGGCGGGTTCCACTTCAACCTGGAGCGGCGTTTCCGGATCAACATCGAGGTGGGGTATTTCCACCTGGACGTGCCCGGCGGAGAGCCCGACGGCCACCTGCGATACTCGACGGATGGTCACGAGGCGCACCACCTGGGATACAAGATCAACGACCTGAAGCTCGGTGGCGGGCTGGAGTGGAAGTTCTAGTCCGCCAGCGCGGTCGAGGGACCGCAGGGCGGGAACGGAGCAGACGTGAGGCTATTTCGTTCGCAGATACCTCGGCTGGCTGACGACCTCATCGGCACGCTGGTGAGGGAGAGTGACATCGAGGTCGTGCCGGCCAACATGGCCGAGGCGTCCAAGGATCTCCAGGCGATCATGGACGAATATCTCCGGCAGGAGTCCAAGCTCGTGCAGGAGGTTCGCGACGTGATGCACGCGAGCCAGATCACCTACGACCAGTTCGGCAAGATCAAGTCCAAGCTGGCCGACGAGCGTGGCCATCCGACCGGCGACGACGGGATTCGCTGGATCATCAATCAGATCCTCGAGGGTTTCATGATCAGCAACCACGTCGAGGAGGTCTTCTCCGAGGACTTCCTGATGCGGCGGAAGATGATGCAGATCTACCGCCGTCATCTGATCGACGAGGCGGAGTTGGACAAGGAAGCGCGGACCAAGATCAAGAACGTCCGGATGGGGACCCCCGAGTGGGACTTCGAGTACCGCAAGGCCATCGAGGAACTCAAGCGCAAGAAGGGCCTCGAAAGCGCCGAGTGAACGGCGCGCCGGTCTGCCTGCGATGGGCCGCCCCGCTGCTGGGGTGTCTCGCCACGCTCGGCGTCTCCGCCTGCTCTCCGGGGGACGTCGCCATCGGATCCGCGGAGACGACCCCTTCCGCCGCGGAAGACCCCCCGGACGCGACCCCCCCGGAGTCCGACCCGGTTCGTGAGACGCCGCTGGTGGTCGATCTGCAGATGGAGAACCTCAGCCCGCTGTACAAGGGCTTCTTCTCCCACAAACCCTTCGTTCAGGCCCTCGCCACCGACCTGGCCCCACACGTCCGCAGTCGGTCCGCCACCGTGAAGGTGATCTGGAGCCCCGAAGATGGCGTGGGTGCGATCCAGCTGCTGGTCCCGGACGGCGAGTCGAGCCTGACCGAGGCCGGCCGCCGCCTGGCCGAGGAGCGCTGGCTGGAGGCCGAGCCGCTGATGCCCTACCTGCGGGCGGTGGACGGGTACCGCTCCGCCCTGGGCGGGCGGTACGACCTGCGCATTCTCTCCTTCGGCCTCGCGCTCGAGGTCTGGGATCCCCACAGCGAGAGCCGCTGCCTCTGGCCGGCGGTGCAGGAGGGGGGCGAGCCCCCTGTCCTCGGCCCCACCCTGATCTGCCACGACCCCTTCGGCAAGACCGAGGAACTCACCCGCGCCGGCGACACCTGGCCCGCCAAGATCAAGGGCGACAAGAAGGCCCGCGCAGCCCTGGCTGGCGCTCTGGGACACTGACCGGGACCACAGGAGGAGGGGAACAACCCGGCGCGCGGTGGTGCCGCCCGGTAGGGGTCACTCGGACGCGGGTTCGACCGCCGGGGGGGGCGTGGGGATGGTGGTGGTGCGCTCGGGTTCGGCGTCGGCTGCGTCCTCGTCCGGGACCAGGTCCTCGGCGGCGATGTCGAATCCGGCTTCCCTGAGCTGCGGGGTCAGCTTGGTCAGCACGATGTCGCGGTTGAATTCCTTGTTCTCCATCCCCCACATCTCGAAGCTGCCCCAGTAGAGCGCGGGCTGGTACCACTGGAACCGGCTGCCGAAGACGTCCGGCAGTTGCGCGGTCTGGTTCGTCCGAGTGTCCAGGAACCACAGAGTGGGAGGCTGGACCTCCTTCTCCATGTAGTCGGGGATGTCGAGGGGTTCTTCCGGGGCGTCGGCTTGGAGGTCCTCCTCGGTGCGCTGGTTGAAGACGGGTATCGGCTCCCCCGGTCCCTCGATGGCCCAGAAGCGCCCGTCCGAGCTGAGGGAAGCCCGGACTTTGCCCTCGAAACGTCGCCGCTCCTCCCCGGTGGCGCCGACCGCCACGATCACCCCGTCGTAGCCCGGTGTCCTGTAGGCCAGCAGGTCTTCGTCCGGTTGATAGGTGTAGTCCTCCACCGGATCGGTGAGCCAGGGGAAGGCCACCTCCACGTGACCGGTATTGGCAGCCAGCCGATAGATCTTCTCGGGGGGCGCGTCGTCGGGGACGTTGTCCTTCTTCTCGCGCTCGGCCGCCAGGAACAGGACCTCGTCGACCCCGCTTCCCCGGGCCAGGGTGTTGGGGGCGATCTGCTGGAGGCCCGTGATGTTGATGATGTTCTTGCGGATGTCGTAGACGTCCACGTTGTAGCTCTTGACGCCCTTCTCGGGGAAGGCGATCAGGTCGTCGTTGAACCACACGGCGTTGCCCATGGGGAAGCCCACGGGCAAGGCGCGGTGCTCCTCGGTCTCCGCGTTGTACAGCCAGGGGCCCTGGTTGGTGTGGTAGTACAGCTCGAAACCAGATGGCGACCACTGGAAGTGCAGGAAGTTGTTGCTGCCGCACGGGTCGAATACGAGCTGAAGGTTGTGTTTCGCCGCGATTTTCCGGATCTCGGTGCCATTGCAATCCGGGAAGGTGGCGATGATGTGCTCGGTCGTTTCCTCGGGGTTCTGCTTGAACACGCCCGGGGCCACCCAGACGAGCACGATCACGAGGACGCCTCCGGCCAGCAGCAGCCAGGGCATACGGGAGCGAGGGATACGTTCGATCTCTTCGGGGTCGTTCATGACGCGGCGGACGATACCATGATCTCTGGGCGCTCAGCCATGCGTGCAGACCCGCGAGCCCGGGTTCCTATTCCCCCTCCGACGGCACCTCCGCCGGAGCCGGCGCGGGCAGCACCGTGTCGATCTGGGCCAGGCGCTCGTCCCGCAAACCCTCGAAACGGGGCATGTCGGCCTTGGAGACCGGCTCGGTGTTGGGGAAGTCCTGCTTCATGAAGTCCACCGGCTTGCCGTCGATGCGGAACTCGAAATGCAGGTGGGGCCCCGTGGCCAGGCCGGTGGCGCCCACGTGACCGATGATCTGACCCTGCTTCACGTTGACCCCGGACTTGATCCCCTTGCCGTACTTGCTGAGGTGCCCATAGCGGGTCGAGTAGCTGCCGTCGTGCTGGATGATCACCAGGTTGCCGTAGCCACCCTTGGTCCCGGCGAAGGTCACCCGTCCGTCTCCCAGGGCTCGGATGGGCGTCCCGCTGGGGGCGGAGAAGTCGGTGCCCCAGTGGGGTCGATTCTTGTGGAGCACCGGATGGTAGCGGTTGCGCGAGAAGCCGCTGGCCACCCGGCTGAACTCCAGGGGCGAACGCAGGAACATCTTGCGGGTCGACATCCCCTCTTCGGTGTAATAGCCGGCGTTCCCCTCGGAGGGTTCGAAGTAGATGGCCTCGTGGGCCTGGCCCCCGTTGATGTAGCGGGCGGCGAGCACCTGGCCGTGCTTCTTGAAGTCGCCGTCGAGCGCCAGGTGCTCGATCCACAGGGCGACCTGATCCCCGGCGCGGACCTCGGTCGCAAAATCGATGTCGTACTCGAAGATGGCCGCCAGGCCGATGATGTCGCTACCCCGTAGTCCGAGTTTCTCGCAGGTCAGCCAGAACGACGAGGTGACCTCGCCGGTGAGGACCACGGTCGTGATCTCGTAGGGTACCTCTTCCACCGACGCCACGAACGCCCCGGTGGGGCTCTCCCGGTGCAGGGCGACCCAGGAGTCCTCTCCGAGGGGGTAGGCCAGGTCCGTCAGGGCGTCCGTGTCCGGATCGAAGCGGAACTGGAGCACCCTCCCGGCGCGGATCGCCGCCAGATCCTGGTGGGGCTCCGCCGCCGCGATCAGGGCCTGCTGGTCGCTGTAGGGGATCCCGTACTCCTGGGCGATGGTGCCGAAGAACTCGCCGGCCTGCACCTCGTGGAAGACCTCGATCGGGTGCGTTGTCAGCCCGGGTTCCTCCGCCAGCGGTGGCGGAGCGTCCTCGGGTACGTCCTCCTCGTCGGGTCCGCAGGCGACCAGCGCGAGTCCGAGGAGGAGGGGGATCAGCTGTCGTCGCCGCATGGGATTGGCCGTTCCGCGGATTCAGCCCTGCACCGTGGTGATGGCGGGCTCGCCGGTCCCTCGTATCACGTCCTCGTCGATGACGCACTCCCTGGCCTCGTCGAGGCTGGGGATCTCGTACATCACCTCCAGCATCGCCTTTTCGAGGATGGTCCTCAGTCCCCGGGCGCCGCTGCCGAAGCTGTGGCTCATCTGGGCCACCTGCCGCAGCGCCTCGTCGGTGAAGGTCAGCGAGACCTCATCGAGGCGGAGCAGCTTCTGGTACTGCCGGACGAGGCTGTTGCGGGGACGGACGAGGATCTCGATCAGATCCTCCTCGTCCAGGGGATCGAGGCACGCGACGACCGGAACACGGCCGATGAACTCGGGGATCAGACCGAACTGTTCGAGATCCTCGGGGGTCACCTCCCGTAGCACCTCGGAGCGCCGCTGGATCGCGGATCGGACATCGGCGCCGTACCCCACCCGCTTCTTGCCCAGGCGCCGGGCGACGATCTCCTCGAGGCCCTCGAAAGAGCCGCCACACACGAACAGTACGTCGGTGGTGTCCACGACCACGGTGTCCGGGGCGGGGAGCTTTCGACCACCGCGGACGGTGACGTTGGTCTGGCGTCCCTCGATGATCCGCAGCAGCGCCTGTTGCACGCCCTCGCCGCTCACGTCCCGGGCGACGGTCTGGTGGTAGTTCTTGCGCGCGATCTTGTCGATCTCGTCGATGTAGACGATTCCCCTCGCCGCGCGGGCCGCGTCCCGGTCCGAGGCCTCGAAGAGCTGCTGGACCACGTGGTCCGCGTCCTCGCCCACGTAACCGGTCTCCGTGAGGGTGGTCGCGTCTGCGAGCACGATGGGAACGTCCAGGTAGCGGGCCAGGGTCTGGGCGACCAGGGTCTTGCCCGTCCCCGTCGGGCCGATGAGCAGCACGTTGCTCTTGGTGATCTCCACCTCGTCGTCGCCGCCGGCCTTGTCCAGGACACGCTTGTAGTGGTTGTTGACCGCCACGGCGAGCTTGCGCTTGACCTCGGTCTGGCCGACCACGTACTGGTCCAGATATTCGGCGATCTCCGCAGGGGGCGGCACCCGGCCCTGGGTCACGCCGAAGGACTTGCGGACCGGAGTCTCCTGGATGATGTCGTTGCACAGCGCGACGCACTCGGAGCAGATGTAGACCCCGGGCCCCGCGATCACACGCTCCACCTCGCGGTGGCTCTTGCCGCAGAACGAGCAGCGGGGGCTGGTTCGGTCGGTGGGTCGCTCGGTCATGGTCGTGTCACGCGGCGTGATTATAGCCATCCGCGCAGCGCGCGGGCGCGCGGGACCTTGCAGCGTTGCGAATCCCCCGCGGATGGTTATCCTGGGGAGGCTGTAGCCGACTAGCCGATCCAGGAACAGCCATGGCCAAGCGAGACTACTACGAGGTTCTGGGCGTCGGTCGCGACGCGGGCGACGACGAGGTCAAGAAGGCATTCCGCAAGCTCGCCCGCAAGTACCACCCGGACGTCACCGGGGGGGACAAGGACGCCGAGGACCGGTTCAAGGAGATCAACGAGGCCTACGAGGTCCTCTCCAACGACGACCTGCGACAGCGCTACGATGCGTACGGGCACGACGGGGGTCCGGGGATCTCCGAGGCGGGAGGCTTCGGCGGCATCGACGTCGAGGACCTGATCCGCGGGTTCACCGGGTTCACGGGCCGCGCCGCCAGCGGCGCCTACCAGCAACAGCAGCGCCGTTCCGCCTTCGACGACCTGTTCTCCGGTATGGGGGGAGGGCGGGTGCGCTCCCACCAGCGGGGTGCGCCACCGCCGAAGGGGGACACCGGCCCGCCACCGTCCCGGGGGGCGGATCTACGGCTGACCCTGGAGATCGACTTCCCCACGGCGGCCCGTGGCGGCTCCACCACGATCCAGTACAGGCGCCAGGTCTCGTGCGACGCGTGCAAGGGCTCCGGGCGTGTCGCCGGTGGCAAGCTGCGGGAGTGCCCGATCTGTATCGGACGGGGCAAGGTCGCCGCCAATCCAGGCCCCGTCCAGGTGGAGGAGACCTGCACCTACTGCGCGGGGACCGGCAAGACCAGCCTCACCGAGTGCGAGACCTGCCAGGGCGATGGTCGGGTCGACGGGCAGGAGCGGTTGACGGTCAAGATCCCCGAGGGGGTGCAGGCCGGCAGCAAGATCCGGCTCTCGGGCAAGGGAAACGCGGGCACCCGGGGCGCCTGGGCGGGCGACCTGATCATCGAGCTGGAGGTCAAGGGACACCGCTT
This sequence comes from uncultured Rickettsiales bacterium, assembly GCA_964542165.1. Taxonomy (GTDB): domain Bacteria; phylum Myxococcota_A; class UBA796; order UBA9615; family CAYRNR01; genus CAYTBN01. Next base: position 11,594 of record CAZITQ010000015.1, on the reverse strand, counting down.
CCTGAGGCGGGACGGCAAGGACGTCCACCTGAGCTGCCCCATCTCCCCCGCGGAGGCCGTCGCCGGCGCCAAGGTGAAGGTCCCCACCCTGGACGGCACGTCGGCCCTGACCATCCCGCCCGGGGTGCGCAGCGGACAGCGCCTGCGCCTGCGGAACAAGGGGCTCAAGGACCCCCGCGGCAAGGGATCGCGCGGGCACCAGTACGTGGAGGTCCAGATCGTCCTGCCTCCGGACCTGTCCGACGAGGACAAGGAGGCGCTGATGGCCATGGAGGAGCGCAGTGGATTCCAGGCCCGGTCGGGCCTGTGGCCCGGCGTCTGAGTCCCTCTCGCGCTACCAGCGGGCGTCGATGAGCGAAAACGTGAGCTGGGTCGTCTCGCCGGCCCCGGGCATCGTACCGGTGGCCATGGTGCTTCCCAGCCCCGGGATCCCCCCGGCGTCGACGGTGATCGCACCCATGTCGCGGCCCGATTCGTCCCGGGCGGTGACCAGCACGACGGCCTGATCCACGTCACGTCGGGCGGTGTTGCTCAGCAGCAGATCCACGTAGACCGTCTCCCCCTCGATCCGGCTGGTGGGCGAGGTGATGTCCAGGAACGACTCCACGTCGTACAAGCGGTTGGTGTGCCCCTCCTTGGGTTGCAGCCAGATGTTCTCCTGGGAGGGATCGATGGTGAGCAGGAAGCCCTGCCAGACGTTGAGCCCGAGCAGGCCCACGGCGCCCTCGGTCGCGCAGGGCTCGCAGATCCAGAAGGCCACCCCTTCTCTGCGCTGATCGCCGACCGCGACGGAGTCGATCAGGACCATGGGTCCGTCCGCCTCGCCTCCGGCGGTTCGCATGGTCTTGTGGGGCGCGTCGGCCGGAATCTCGATCCCGAGTGCGGCCAGCGTGGCCGCGTTGAGGGTCGAGTAGGTCGCCCCGGTGTCCAGGACGAAGGACAGGGGTACGCCGTCTCCGACCGTGGCTTCGATGATCAGCTGCCCGTTGCGGTTCTCGAACGGGATCGGGTCCCCCGGGGGCGAGACCTGGGTCGCCGCGGCCGGGTCCGGGGCTCCGGTCGGGACCGCGACGGCCTCGGTACCACCCGGCTCCCCACCGCCGGCGGGCTCGGTGGTCACCTCGCCGCCGTCGGCGCTGGCGTCGTCCGCGGGCGCCGTGCCGGGTTCGTGGACCCCCACGGTGTAGGCGATCCATTTCAGGCCGCCCACCCCCTCCTGCTTCAGGGCGTCGACGAGGGTGCCGGGGTGCCGCGCTCCGACCCAGATCAGCACCGGACCGTTGAGGAGCATCGCCAGCGTGAGCCATCGGAAGCGGGCCTTGCCCCCCATCCGCCCGATCTGTCGGCGAATGACGTACTGGAACACCGCCGGCAGTCCGAGGCATATCGCGCACGCGGCCACGAGTTGAATCCACCCGTTCGACGTCGTGCCCGCGAGCCAGTGGGCCGCCAGCAGGACCGCCGCTGCCAGGGTCAGCAGCCGCAGCGCCCACCAACCGATGAGAAGGGGAAGGCGGGACCGTGAGGGGGGAGCGGCCGGCGGCTCCTTGCCCTCGGACGGCGCAGAGGTGTCCTTGGAGTCGGTATCGGTCATGGCCCTACATTACGCGCCCGACCCGGCCGGTATTGCAAGTCGCGCGCCTGTGGTCGAGGCGCCTTCAGCCCAGGGTGATCTCCACCACCTGTTCGATGCGCTCCACGAACGAGTACTCCATGGAGTTGCGGAGGGGCTCGGGGATGTCGAGCAGGTCCTTCTCGTTGGCCGACGGCAGCACCACCCGACGGATGCCCGCCCGCCGGGCCGCGAGCACCTTCTCCTTGATCCCTCCCACGGGCAGCACCTTGCCCCGCAGGGTGATCTCGCCGGTCATGGCCAGGTCGTCGGCCACCTGGCGGCCGGAGAGCAAGGACACCAGCGCGATGGTCAGCGGAATCCCCGCGGACGGTCCGTCCTTGGGGATCGCACCCGCGGGCACGTGCACGTGCAGGTCGGAGGTGCGCCAGAAGCCCGGGTCGATGCCCAGCCGCTCCGCGTTGGCGCGGATGTAGCTCAGGGCGGCTTCGGCCGACTCCTTCATCACCTCGCCGAGCTGACCGGTCACCCGGAAGCGCTTGCCACCGTCCATGCGGGTGGCCTCGATGAACAGGATCTCGCCCCCGGTGGGGGTCCAGGCCAGGCCCACGGCCACACCGGGCATGTCCATCCGCTCGGCGATATCGAGGAAGAACCTCCGGGGACCGAGGAGATCCACGAGGTTGTCGTTGCGCACGTCGAGCCGCTTGCACTCCTTGCGCACGATGGCGCGGGCTGCCTTGCGGCAGCAGCGGGCGATCTCGCGTTCCAGGTTCCGGACACCCGCCTCCATGGTGTAGCCCCGGATGGTCTCGGACAGCGCCTCCTCGGTGAAGCGGATCTGGCGGCGCTGCAGTCCGTGACCTCGGATCTGCTTGGTGACCAGGTGACTGCGAGCGATGTCGAGCTTCTCCTCCTCGGTGTAGCCGGGAAGCTCGATGATCTCGAGCCGGTCGTGGAGGGCCGATGGGATCGTCTCGGCGATGTTGGCGGTCAGCAGGAACATCACCTGGCTCAGGTCGAAGGGAACGTCCAGGTAGTGGTCCACGAAGGCGTGGTTCTGTTCCGGGTCCAGGGCCTCGAGCAGGGCGGACGCCGGATCGCCGCGGAAGTCGGTGCCCACCTTGTCGATCTCGTCGAGCATGATCACCGGGTTGCGGGTGCCGGCCCGCCGGATCGACTGGATGATGCGACCCGGCATGGAGCCCACGTAGGTCCGTCGGTGGCCGCGGATCTCGCTCTCGTCCTTGACCCCGCCCAGGGAGATGCGCTCGAAACGCCGCCCCAGGGCCCTCGCGATGGAGCGGCCCAGGGAGGTCTTGCCCACCCCGGGTGGGCCCATGAAGCACAGGATCGGGCCCTTCATGTCGGCCTTGAGCTGCCGGACGGCGAGGTACTCGGCCACCCGCTCCTTCACCCGCTCCAGCCCGCAGTGGTCCTTGTCCAGGATCGCCTCGGCGCGCACCAGATCCAGGCGGTCGCGGGTGACCTTGCGCCAGGGCATGGCCAGCAGCCAGTCCAGGTACGAGCGGGACACGCCGTACTCGCCGGCGTCGGGGTGCATACGGGTCATGCGCTCCAGCTCGCGCTCCGCCTCCTCCCGCACGTCGTCTGGCATCCCCGCCTTGGCCACGCGGCCCCTGAGGACCTCGGTCTCACCCTCGACGGATCCCAGCTCCCCGAGCTCGCTGCGGATCACCTTGAGCTGTTCCTTGAGGAAGTACTCGCGCTGGTGGCGGTCCATGGCCGCCTGTACGCGGGCCTGGACGTCGCCGTGCAGCTGGGCCACCTCCCGGCGCTGGGTGACCATGTCCAGGGCCGACCGCAGACGGTCGGCGGAGTCGTCGAGGGACAGGAACGCGACCTGCTCGTCCCGCTCCAGGCCGAGGTTCGAGGCCACGTAGTCGGCCAGCCGGGTCGGCTCCTCCACGCCGGGCACGAACTGCTCCAGGTCCGGGGCCACGCTGGCCACCAGGGCGAAATAGGCCTGGTAGGCCTCCAGCGTGGCCTGGGCCAGGGCGTCCAGGTGACCGTCCGCGGGCACGGGCATGTCGTGCTGCTCCAGGGCCACCCGTGGGGCGCCCGTGCGCCGGACGCCACGGCTCAGGCGCACCCGCTCGATGCCCTCGGCGAGCAGACGAACGCTGCCGTCCGGGTAGGTGAGCACGCGGACGATCCGCCCGAGGCAACCCACGTCGTGGAGGTTCCCCCGGGCCAGGGGCGAACCCGCCGGATCCCGCAGGGGTACCAGCACCACCGGGTAGCCGTCCTCGTCCAGGCCGTCGAGGGCCCGGATCACACGGGGCTGCTCCACGTGGGTCGAGCCGATGGCTCCCGGGAGGAGCACCTCCTCCCGCAATGGGATCAGCAAGGCCTCCGAGGGGAGCTCCGCTGGCCGATCTGCGGGACTCACGTTCACCTCCACGGTCTCACTGGACCCACAGGGGGAAGACGCGCCCCCGGCGGCTCACCAGCAACAGATGCCTGCCGCTCTGCTGGAGCTGGGCAGCGAAGCGGACGGGGTCGTCCACCGGTTCGTAATCGAGCTCGAACACCACGTCGCCCGGGGTCAGACTCCGACCCGCGGGTCCGGCCGGATCCACGGATCCGACCACGAGGCCCGAGCCGGCCAGGCGAGCCCGCCGCCGGTCCTCTTCTCCCGCCGGGCTGACCGTGATGCCCAGGGAGGGTACCTCGATCTCGGCCGCCTCGCTCAGGGCTTCGAAGTCGCCGATCACCACCGGTACCTCGACGACGGTGTCGCCGCGCTGGAGTTCGACGAGCAGCTCCGTGCCCGGAGGCGAGAGACCGATCACCTGGGGCACGGTATGAGGACTCTCGATGTCTCGTTCCCCGATCCGGCGGAGCACGTCCCCCGGCTGGATCCCCGCGCTGTCCGCAGGCGTGCCCTCGAACACCCGGGCGATGGCCGCCCCGCCGCCCGTGGGATCGTCGGCGGGCGCCAGGGTCACGCCCAGGTACCCCCGATGGAACTCCCCTGTCTCCCGGAGCACGGGGACCACCGCGCGCACGGTGTCGATGGGGATCGAGAACCCGATCCCCTCCGCGTCGCCCAGGATCGCGGTGTTGATGCCGACCACCTCGCCCGCGAGGTTGAACAGCGGACCGCCGCTGTTGCCGGGGTTGATGGCCGTATCGGTCTGGATGAAGTCGAACAGGAGGGTCTCGTCCCCGGGGGGGCGGCCGATGTAGCTGACGACCCCGGTCGTGAGCGAGTGGTTGAGGCCGAAGGGGTTGCCGATGGCGAATACCCATTCCCCGACCCGCAGGCTCGAGGAGTTGCCCAGGATCACGGGCTGGAGTTGCAGGGAGCTATCGCTCTCCAGCTGCAGCAGGGCCAGGTCGGTGGCTTCGTGACTGCCCACCACGCTGGCCGGCAGCACGCGTCCATCAGCCAGCTGCACCTGCACCTGACGGGCGCCCGCGATCACGTGGTGGTTGGTGAGCACGGAGCCGTCGCGGGTCAGGACCAGCCCCGATCCGCGGCTCTCCCGCAGGGGCACGTACGCGTCCAGGCCGTACCCGCGCCCGCGCCCCGTGGACGTGTCCGCGGTCAACACGGAGATGTTCACCACCGACGGGGAGAGCTGCTCGTACAGCAGGGACAACCGCGGGAGGTCCCGGTCGCCGGGGGTGGGCGTCGCCAGCAACAGGGGGGTGGGCTCGCCCGAATCGGTGTCCGGCGTCTCCGGCGCGGGCCAGGTGGCCCGGTAGATCCAGGGCGCGCACCACAACCCGACCACGAAGGCGAGCACTGCGAGCAGGGCGACCCAGGACCGTTGCATCATCCGTCCCCAGAAGGAGTCCGTGGCTCCGCGCCGCCCCCCGATCCAGGGCGACATCCACGACCTCCGAACGAACGTCCCATGGTAGGAGTCACGGCGTCTTTGGGCAATCCTGCGCGCGCTTCGGGCGACACGCGCGCAATGGGGCTTCAATCTCCCAGCCCCCCGTGCATACAATCTCCTCTCAACCCTCGTCGACCCCGTTCGCTGACGTCGGGGTCCCGGGCTGCGATGTTCGAACCGGTCCGCTTCGGCAAGTACCTGCTCATCGAGCGCATCGCCACGGGTGGCATGGCCGAGGTCTACAAGGCCAAGTCCTACGGTGTGATGGGCTTCGAGAAGCTGCTCGTGATCAAGAAGATCCTGCCGAATCTCTCCCGGAACCGGGAGTTCGTGTCCCTGTTCATCAACGAGGCCAAGGTCTCGGTCTCGCTGAGCCACGCCAACATCGTGCAGGTCTACGACCTGGGCGTGGTGGGCACGGACTACTACATCGCCATGGAGTACGTGCACGGCGCGGATCTGATGCGGACCATGCGTCAGGCCGGACGCACCAAGCGGCCGATTCCGATCCCACTGGCCAGCTTCGTGGTGGCCGAGATGGCCCGCGGCCTGGACTACGCCCACGACCTGAAGGACCCCACCGGTCGGGCGCTGAACGTGGTCCATCGGGACATCTCGCCCCACAACGTGCTGCTGAGCTACCAGGGGGATGTCAAGCTGTTCGACTTCGGGATCGCCCAGGTCGGACGGGACGCCACGGGGGAGGGGCGCGTCCCGGGCGGCAAGTACGCCTACATGTCCCCCGAGCACCTGGGCGTGGCGCCCCTGGACGGGCGCAGCGACATCTACTCCACGGGGATCGTGCTGTTCGAACTGGTCACCGGCAAGCGGCTGTATGCCGGGATGCGGGTGGAGGAGAAGAAGCAGGCGATCCTGGACGGCACCGTCCCCCGCCCATCGTCGCTCAACCCGGCCGTGGATCCGCGGCTGGAGGAGATCATCTTCACCGCCCTGGCGCGTGAGCCGGACCTGAGATTCCAGACCGCAGCCGAACTGCAGAACGCGTTGCTGGGCTACCTGGTGGAGGACGCCCCGCGGGTGAACCGGTTCGAACTCGGGGCCTACCTGCGGGACCTGTTCGCCAAGGAGTACGGCCGGGACGCGGCCGCCGGTTCGGTGATCAACAACTTCGAGCCCGAGTACGACGCGCTGGCCCTCGAGCGCCCCGGCCCCCCCGACCCGGGGAGGGGGGAGGACGCGGTCCCCCGGTATTCACCGCCACCGCCGGCGGGGGCCCGGGGCGCCGACGGAGGCGTGACCGACACCGCGGCGTCGCGGCCGAGCCTCACGGGGCTGTCCGGCGGTGGCACGGGGCCGGAGGAGGACTCGCTGGACACGGGCCAGCTCTCCCTGTCCGACGTGACCGGCAGCCTCGGGGGCCACGACAGCGGCTCGCTGGAGGCCTTCCCCGGCGCGCCGGGAGACCGCCTCTCCGGGGGGGAACGGCGGGAGGTCTACATCCTGGCTGCGGACGTGGTCGGCATGGATCAGCTGGCCGAGCGCCTGGACGAGGAGGATCTCCTCCGGCACAACTACCGCTTCCTCAAGGGGCTCGTGCGGGTCGTCCGGCGCTACAAGGGGGCCCTGGATCGGTTCTACAACGACCGGTTCCTGGTGTTCTGGGGACTGGGGCGCACGGGGGAACACGACCGGGAGCTCTGCCTGGACTGTGCCGCCGCCCTGTCCCGATTCAGCAGCTCGGGGCCCCTGGCGGGACGGGTGGGAATCCACCTGTGCATGGGGGTACACCGCGGGTCGCTGGCCGCCGGTGGCAAGCGCCGGCGGCTCCGACGTTTCGTGCCCCTCGGAGACACCCTGAAGCTGGCCACCCGGCTCGCGGAGGCCGCGTCCCCCGACGAGGTGTTGATCAGCGACCGGGTGGTCGCCCACGCGCCGGACGCCTCGTACTTCGAGACCCTCGAGCCGCTCAGCATCAAGGGCCGCCGCGATCCCGTCACCGTGCATCGCCTGCGCGCGGAGCCGGAGCTGGCCGGGCACGAGTCCCAGGCCGGGCGCTGGATTCCCCGGGCGGACGAGATCGAACGCCTCCAGGAGGCGCTGGACCGGGTGGGGGCCGGTGAGCCGGTGGTGCTGGCCGCGCTGGCCGAGGCCGGCGCCGGGAAGACCCGCTTCCTCTACGAGATCAAACACCGGGCCACCGAGCTGGGGTTCTCCTTCTACCAGGGTCGGAGCCGCTACCACGGCGGGGAGGAACCCATGCTGCCGGTGGCCGACGTGCTGCGGCAGCTGGCAGGTCTGGAGGGAGAAGAACCCCAGGACCAGCTGAGGGACAGGCTGGACGACCTGGGCAAGCGGCACGACCTGACCTCGATGCAGGTGCACCTGCTGTCGACCTTGCTCGGGGTGAGCTTCGAGGACTCGCCGCTGCGGTACCTGTCCGGGGACCAGCGCGTCGCCGATCTCTTCCGCGCGCTGACCACCCTGCTCGCGGGCGTGGCCCGCGCGACGCCGACGGTGGTCGCGTTGAGGAACCTCCAGTGGACCGACCGCCAGACCCGCGAGTTCGTCCGCCATCTCCACCGCAAACTCCCGCCCTGCTCTCTGCTGGTCGCCGTCACCCAGCGGCCCGAGGACGAGCTGCCCGTCGAGGAGCTGGACGAGCGGGTCATGGCGCTCCGCCTTCCCGGCTGGGGCAGGCCGGAGATCCTGGCCTACTGTCGGGAGTTCCTGGAGACCGACGACGTCCCGGTGGACCTGGTGGACGTGGTGGACGAGGCCAGCGGCGGCAACGCTCTGTTCGTCAAGGAGTTGCTGCGCGGTCTGAAGCGAGAGGGACGCGTACGGGTGGAGGGCGGCCGGGTGATCACCGCCGGCGGTCTGACCCCAGCCGAGCTGCCCGACTCGGTACAGGACCTGATCAAGTCCCGGCTCGACGCCGTGGGCTCCCAGCCCCGCCTGGTGCTCGAGGTGGCGGCGGTGGTCGGCCGGCAGTTCCCGCTGGACGTCGTCTCCACGGTCCTGGGGACGGATCCGTCGCGGATGGAATCCATCCTCGACGAGCTGGTCGCCACGGACCTGCTGCGCCCTCGCCAGGGGGACGGGGTGGGGACGACCTATCGCTTCCGCAACAACATGACCTGGGAGGTCACCTACCGGGGCATCATCGCGGCGCGCCGCCGGGAGCTCCACGCGCGCGTAGGGGACGCGATCGAGCGCCTGCGGGCGTCCTCCCTGCGGCCCCACTTCGAGGTCCTGTACACCCACCTCAAGGAGGGAGGACAGCTGGCCCGAGCGGCCAACTACGCCGAAGCCGCGGCCCAGAACCACGCCGAGAACAACTACATGGAGGATGCCTCCCGCTGTTACAAGCAGGCGATCCTCCTGCTCCGCGGCGCGGGGGGCGCGGACGACGTCATCGGTGCGCGACTCGCACACATCTACTCTCGCCTCGCAGAGCTGGCCGTGGAGGCCGGAGGGCTACGGGAAGCGCAGCGCCACGGGAGCATGGCGCTGGACTACGCCGCGGACGCCGAGGCCCTCGAGCAGGAGGCCCGCGCGTTGCTGGTGATGTGCAGCGTGGAGGACGCGCTGGAGCAGCCCCTGCGGGTCGACGCCTACCTGGAGCGACTGGACGAGCTGGCTCCGGTGATCCGCCATCCCGAGGCCCGCGCCGATATCCGCGAGCGCCTGGCCGGACTGCTGATCCGCCGGGGAGACCTGGCTCGAGCGCGCCAGCAGGTGGAGCGGGCGTTCCGTGAGGCGGCGGGATCCGACTCCCGGCTGAGACACGCCAGGCTGCTGTGCGAGCTGGGGGACCTCCAGCTCTGCCGGGAGGCGCCCAACGACGCCCAGGCCAGCTTCGCACAGGCGATCAAGCTGGCCAGGGGTCTGGGGGACAAGGCGCTGCTGGGGCGGATCCACCTGTCCATCGGCCGGGCGAAGGTCCGCCGGGGGCGGCTGGCGGACGCTCGCCAGTCCTATCAGCGAGCCTACCGGGCCTACAAGGCCATCGAATACCGCAGGGGCATGGCGGCCACCTTGCTGTACATCGGCGACCAGCTCGTGCGAACCGGCCAGCCCGCCAAGGCAGTCCGCTACCTGGGACGGGCGAGGACCCTGTCCGAGGCCATCGACTGGGCCCAGGGGATGGACATGGCCGAGGTCTACATCGGCGCCTTGAGGGGGGTCGACGGGGACGAGAGCTGGCGCGAGGCCATGACCTCAGCCGTCGACAGGGCCGCGGAGCGGGGCGATGCCCGCGTGGTCTCCAGGGGTGCGGCGTTGATGGCCTACCTGCTGGACTACCGGGGGGACGCAAACGGTGCGGAACGCGAGCGCCTCCGCGCAGCCGAAGCGGCCACCGAAGCGGGTGACCCCGGTTTCGCCGCCCGTGCACCCGATCCAACCTGATTCCGCCTTCCGTCTTTCCTGTCATCCCGGCGATCAAAGGCTGGAATTCGCGTCCCGGTTCAGGCGCGACGCGCAGCGTGGACTGCCGCGGTCGAGACCCATGGCGGAGCTGTCTACCGGAGGTCGGACGGAACGTCCCGGTTCAGGCGCGACGCGCAGCGTGGACTGCCGCGGTCGAGACCCATGGCGGAGCTGTCTACCGGAGGTCGGACGGAACGTCCCGGTTCAGGCGCGACGCGCAGCGTGGACTGCCGCGGTCGGGACCCATGGCGGAGCTGTCTACCGGAGATCGGACGGAACGTCCCGGTTCGGCTGCGACGCGCAGCGTGGACTGCCGCTGTCGGGACCCATGGCGGAGCGGTCTGCCGGGGGTCGGACGGAACGTCCCGGTTCAGCTGCGACGCGCAGCGTGGACTGCCGCTGTCGGGACCCATGGCGGAGCGGTCTAAGGGAAATGGACGGAACGTCCCGGTTCAGCTGCGACGCGCAGCGTCGACTGCTGCAATCGGGACAAGTGGGGCCCGGGGGCCCCCCCCCCCCCCGCCCCGATTATTTTATTTGGTGATATTTATAGAGGGAGTAGAAATTT
>CAZITQ010000015.1:0-1182 GCA_964542165.1 uncultured Rickettsiales bacterium | reverse complement strand
TCTGGTGCTCGGGGCTGGGTGGAGTGCTGAATTGGGTAAATGTGAGGCGGCGGGCCCCGCCGTACGGGGTCACTTCTTCTTCTTGGTCTTCTTCTTCTTCGAGGACTTCTTCTTGGTCGACTTCTTCTTCGTCGCCTTCTTCTTGGTGGCCTTCTTCTTTGCGGGCTTCTTGTCGGGCTCGGGCTCCTTGTCGGGCTCGGGCTCCTTGTCGGGCTCGGGCTCCTTGTCGGGCTCGGGCTTCTTGTCGGGCTCGGGCTGGGCCGCGGGCTGCGGACCATCTTCCTGTACCGGCAGCGCGTCGAAGGAGATCCCGGAGGCGTCGAACCCCGCCATCTCCGCGTCCGCGGCCATGATCGCGGCCTCGTAGTCCGCCACCACACCCTCGCCCTCGGGCTGCTCCATGGGAGCTTCGCCGGGGCCCACGCCCTGGCGGAAGCGGTCCATGTCGAAGTCGTCGGAGTCCTCTGCGTCGTCGGACAGCTGCGCCACCTCGTCGGTGCCCAGCTCGTCCGGCGGGCCGAGGGAGGTGTGCGACGTCTCCGCGGTCACCTCGCTGGTGGACGGACGATCGTCGTCGTCGGCGCCCTCCTCGATCTCCACCTGCGCCTCCACCGTCTCGGTGAGCTTGCCCGCATCCTCGGCGTCGTCCTCGGGCTCGGCCTCGGGCTCTGCCTCGGGCTCGGGCTCTGCCTCGGGCTCGGCCTCGGGCTCGGGCTCGGCCTCGGGCTCGGCCTCGGGGTCCTCCTCATCGGGATCCGGCTCGCCAGCGAGCTCCGCGACGGGCTCGGGATCGAGGTCGCCTTCGGCCTCCGCCTGTCGCCCGGTACCGGGCTCCTCGTCCGCATCCGGCGCGTCGGGATCGACACCGTCGGGCGGCGCTCCGTCACTCTCCTCCGGCCCCCCGACCTCTTCACCCGGCCGCTGGTCTTCCGCGCCCTCCAGGCGCCCCTCATCGACCAGGCCGCCATCGGCCCCGGATGCCTCCGGCTCCGCCTCGTCCTCGGCCCCGGTCTCGGCCTCGGGCTCGGTCTCGGGTTCCGGCTCCGCCGGGGGTGCCGCCTCGACATCGGGCTCAATCTCGACCTCGGGCTCGGTCTCGGGCTCGGTCTCGGGCTCGGTCTCGGGCTCGGTCTCGGGCTCGGGCTCGGTCTCGGGCTCGGGCTCGGGCTCGGGCTCGGGTTC
>CAZITQ010000014.1:0-70413 GCA_964542165.1 uncultured Rickettsiales bacterium | reverse complement strand
AGGTCAAGAAGGAGTTCGAGAGCATCGCCAAGAACGAGGTCCAGCGGGCGATCTCCGCCGACAAGGACGCGATGGACCGCCTCTGCGGGAACTACATCGACAACGTCAAGGCCTACACCCAGAAGGAGACGGTCGCCAACAAGTACACGGGCCAGGACGAGGAGCCCAACGAGCAGCTGATGCGATCGATCGAGGAGAAGATCGACATCCCGGAGAGTCGCAAGGACGACTTCCGTCGGGAGATCATGAACTTCATCGCGGCCCGGGCGCTCGACAAGAAGGAGTTCGACTTCCGCAGCAACGAGCGGCTGCGGCGCGCTCTGGAGCTGAAGCTCTTCGAGGATCAGAAGGACTCGATCCGGCTCACCTCGCTGGTCCAGGACGTGATCGACAAGGAGACCCAGGAGAAGATCGAGGTGGTCAAGGGCCGGCTGATCAAGGACTACGGCTACTGCGACGTCTGCTCGTCCGACATCCTCAGCTACGTGGCGTCGATCTTCGCCCGGGGCGACGCGAAATAGGGACAGAGTCGTCGGGCGTCGGGCGTCAGGCGTCAGGCAGAGGAACCGAGGAGGCCCGATGGCCCTCAACATCGAATCGGACCGCAACCGCTTCAAGCACATCGTGCGCGGGCGGGTGCGTCGCGATCTCAAGAAGTTCATGTCCTCGGGCGAGCTCATCGGCCGCAAGGGCAAGGACACCATCAGCATCCCCCTGCCGCAGATCGACCTGCCCCGCTTCAAGTACGGCAAGAACGAGGAGAAGGGGGTCGGCGCCGGCGAGGGGGACGAGGGCGACCCCATCGGCCAGGGCGAGGACGAGAGCGGCGCCGGCGAGGCCGGTGATCAGCCGGGCGAGCACGTGCTCGAGGTGGACATCACCCTCGAGGAGCTGGCCGAGATCATGGCCGAGGAGCTGGAGCTGCCCAACATCGAGCCCAAGGGCCAGGCCAAGCTCGAGGCGCAGAAGGACAAGTACACCGGCATCCGCGGAGTCGGCCCCGAGAGCCTGCGCCACTTCAAGCGGACCTACCGCAAGGCGCTCAAGCGGCAGATCGCGTCGGGGACCTACGACCCCAAGAACCCCATCGTGATCCCGATCCACGAGGACAAGCAGTACCGCTCGTGGAAGACCATCAACCAGCCGGAGCGCAACGCGGTGGTCATCTACATGATGGACGTCTCCGGCTCCATGGGGCAGGAGCAGAAGGACATCGTGCGTTCCACGGCGTTCTGGATCGACACCTGGCTCGCCCACCAGTACGAGGGGCTCGAGACCCGGTACATCATCCACGACGCGGCGGCCAAGATCGTGGACAAGGAGACCTTCTTCCACACCCGCGAGAGCGGCGGCACGCTGATCAGCACCGCGTACTTTTTGTGCAACCAGCTGATCGACGAGGAGTTCCCCTTCGAGGACTGGAACATCTACCCCTTCCATTTCAGCGACGGGGACAACTGGTCGGGCAACGACACCGAGAAGTGCATCAAGCTGATGAACGAGGAGCTGCTGCCCAAGTCCAACGTATTCTGCTACGGCCAGGTGGAGAGTGACTACGGGAGCGGCCAGTTCATCAAGGATCTGAAGAAGGCCTACCCCGAGGAGGAGAAGGTGATCTGGTCCGAGATCGAGAACCGGGACGCCATCTACCAGGCGATCAAGGACTTCCTCGGGAAGGGGAAGTAGGACATGCCCTGGAGTCGACAGAAGTTCGAACGCAAGTTCCTGTCGGGCCTCCCGCCGGACCTGGCGAAGCTCCAGGTGGAGGTGGAGGAGGTCGCTCGTTCCCACGGGCTGGACTTCCCCACCATCCACTACGAGCTGCTGGACTACCGCGAGATGTCGATGCTCGCGGCCTACGGTGGCTTCCCGGTGCGCTACCCCCACTGGCGCTTCGGCATGGAGTACAACCAGCTCCACAAGGGCTACACCTACGGCCTGCAGAAGATCTACGAGATGGTCATCAACACCGATCCGGTGATCGGCTATCTCATGAGCTCCAACCCGATGACGGACCAGAAGCTGGTGATGGCCCACGTGTGCGGCCACGCCGACTTCTTCAAGAACAACCTCTGGTTCGCCCACACCAACCGCAAGATGATCGACGAGATGGCCAACCACGCGACCCGCGTGCGGCGCTACATCGATCGCTACGGCCAGGAGCGGGTGGAGGAGTTCCTGGACGTCTGCCTGTCGCTGGAGAACCTGATCGACCGCAACGCACCCGGGATCAAGCGCCACGCCAGCGGAACCCAGTTCGACGCGCCCACCGACGAGGACCTGGACCTGGACGACTCCCAGGAGATCCCCGTCCGCCGACTCAAGGACGGGGACGAGTACCGGCTGCAGGCCCGGCGCTCCTACATGGAGCCCTACATCAACCCCAAGGAGGAGATCCGCAAGGCGCAGCTGGAGGACTGGGAGCGGGACCGGGCCGAGGCCCAGACCGTGCGCTACCCCGCCGAACCGCAGCAGGACATCCTGCTGTTCCTCCTGGAACACGCCCCTCTGCGGGCCTGGCAAGCGGACGTGCTCAGCATCGTGCGCGAGGAGGCCTACTACTTCGCCCCGCAGGGCCAGACCAAGATCATCAACGAGGGTTGGGCCACCTTCTGGCACAGCAAGCTGATGACCGGCGAGCTGGCGACCGACGCGGAGATCATCGAGTACGCCGACCACCACTCGGGCACGGTGTTCATGGCCCCGGGATCCCTGAACCCGTACAAGCTGGGGGTCGAACTGCTCCACGACATCGAGGAGCGCTGGAACACCGGCCGGCACGGGGAGGCCTACGACAGCTGCGACGACATGCGGACGTTGAAGGACTGGGACACCGGGGACATGAAGGGCCTCGAGAAGGTGTTCGAGGTCCGCAAGATCTACAACGACCTGACCTTCGTGGACGCCTTCCTCACCGAGGACTTCTGCCGGCGCTACGGGTTCTTCACCTACGGATACGACCCCAAGACCCGGTTCTACGTGATCGAGAGCCGCGAGTTCCACAAGGTCAAGCAGCAGCTGCTGTACATGCTCACCAACTCGGGCCAGCCCCGCATCACCGCCATCGACGGCAACTATCGCAACCGCGGAGAGCTCCTCCTCGAACACGACTTCGACGGGATGGAGATCGACATGGGGTACGCGGATCGCACCATGCGCAACCTGGTGCAGGTGTGGTCGCGTCCGGTGGCGATCCGAACCGTCCTCGGCGACAAGCGGATGATCCTCACCCACGACGGCGAGACCTTCGATCACCACGAGGAGGGGAAGAGCCCGGGGGCTGACAAGGAAGAGGCGAGCGATGGCAAGTGACGATCGGGGCCTCGGCAAGAAGCTCATCGATGCGCTCAAGAACTCCTCCGGCTCCGGGAGACGGGAGATCGAGGTGGACCACGAGGGCGCCTCGGCCCGCGCCAAGGTGCGCGGCAGCGGCCCGTACGGATCCTCCATCGAGGGTCTGTCGGTCCAGGTCCCCGACGGCGGTGAGGAGGCGGACATCGGCCGCCAGGCCGACGCCCTGGTGGACCGCCTCAGCTACCTCCCAGAACGTATCAAGAAACACGAGATCGCCCCGGGGCTCGGCGGTGGCGTACTCCGCAGCGAGCCCGAGGACATGCGGGAACGCGAGTATCAGGAAATCAAACTGAATGGCGGAAAAGAGGCCGATGTCCGCCGATACAAATACGACAAGAAGAAGCGGGAACGACGAGAGATCCCTCAGAACTACGCCCACGAGACCCTGGAGCGCCTGACCGACGATCTGGCAGGCACCCTCGGCGACGACGCCGCCGAGGACTGACCCCTCCCCTCGGGGCCCGCCGCCCCACTTGCTCGCCCCCACTGGAGACCTGGATCCAGCCGATGGTAGACTGGGGGTTCGGGTCGTCTGGTTGGCAAGGAACGCGCATCACGCACGCGAGAAGGAGAAGTTCCATGCGGTACGCTTCGTTGGTCGCCATCAGCATCGCGCTCTCGGTCCTGTGGGGTTGCCCCACGGACGAGCCGCCGGGCGGGTTCCAGCAGGGGGAGGACCGGGACAAGGACGGCGACGGGTACGAGCTCGACGTGGACTGCGACGACCGGGAGGACGACACCTACCCCGGCGCGATGGAGATCTGCGACGGCAAGGACAACGACTGCGACGGCGAACTCCCGGACGACGAGTCCGACCTGGACGAGGACGGGTACTGGTCCTGCGACCACGACGGGAGCGGGAACGACTGCAACGACGACGACGCCTCCGTGTACCCGGGAGCCCCGGAGGAGTGCGACGACGTCGACCACGACTGCGACGGCGAGCTCTACGACGGCTTCACCGACGAGGACGAGGACGGATTCCCCGAGTGCGCCGGGGACTGCGACGACGACGACGACACCGTCTACCCGGGCGCCGAGGAGCTGTGCGACGGGATCGACAACGACTGCGATAACGACGTGCCCGCCGACGAGGTCGACGCGGACGGCGACGGCGCCATGCTCTGCGACGGCGACTGCGACGACGACGACGAGGACATCTACCCGGACGCCACCGAGGAGTGCGACGGGGTCGACAACGACTGCGACGGCACCGCGGACAACAACCAGCCCGACCTGGACAACGACGGGTATTCCGAGTGTGACGGCGACTGCGACGACGCCGACGACACCGTCTACCCCGGCGCCGCGGAGATCTGCGACGGCCTGGACAACGACTGCAACGGCAGCGTCCCGGCGGACGAGGACGACGACGACGCCGATGGCTTCATGATCTGTGAGAACGACTGCGATGACGATGACATCAACATCAACCCGGACGCGTCGGAGGACTGCGACGGGATCGACAACGACTGCGATGGCATCGTCCCGGCGGACGAGGACGACGTGGACGGCGACGGAATCCGGGTGTGTGACGGTGACTGCGACGACACCAACGCCGCGGTGAACCCGGGGGCCACCGAGATCTGCGATGGCCTGGACAACGACTGCGATGGCTCCGTCTCCTCGGAGGAGAGCGACGACGACGGCGACGGGTACTCCGAGTGCGAGGACGATTGCGACGACGCGGACGCGAGCGTGTACGCCGGCGCCACGGAAGGCTGCGATGGGGTGGACAACGACTGCGACGGCATCGTTCCGGCCAACGAATCCGACGACGACGGGGACGGCTACAAGATCTGCGAAGGGGACTGCGACGACGCCGAGGTGACGGTCTACCCGGGAGCGGAGGAGCTCTGTGACGACCTGGACAACGACTGCGACGGTTCGGTGTCCGGCGACGAGGTCGACGACGACGGGGACGGTGCCTCCGAGTGCGAGGATGACTGCGACGACGGCAACACCTCCCTCAACCCCTGGGACCTGGACGGGGACGGGGTCAGCACCTGCGACGACGACTGTGACGACACCGATCCCGTGATGCACACCTACGACAACGACGGGGACGGCCTGAGCCCCTGCGACGGGGACTGCGACGACGAGGCCGTGTTCCTCAACACCCTCGACCTGGACGGAGACGGCTGGACCACCTGCGACGGCGACTGTGACGACGTGGATCCGGGGATGAACGGCGACGACGTGGACGGCGACGGCGTGTCCACCTGCGACGGCGACTGCGACGACTTCAACGTCCACGTGGCCCCCGACCTGGTGGAGGTCTGCGACGCCATCGACAACGACTGCGATCCCGCCACCGACGAGACCCTGGACGACGACGGCGACGGGTATTCGGAGTGCGAGGACGACTGCGACGACGGAGACCCGACCATCTTCCCGGGCGTGGAGGAGGTCTGCGACGGCATCGACAACGACTGCGATCCCTTCACCGACGAAGAGGGCGACGAGGACGGCGACGGGTTCTCCGAGTGCGAGGATGATTGCAACGACATGGATCCCCTGATCTTCCCCGGCGCCCAGGAGCACCCCGGCGACGGGATCGACAGCGACTGCGACGGCGAGGACGACCCCGCCCCGAACTAGCTTCCACCGCTGCCCCCCTTGCCCGCGGCGCCCGTTCCGACCATAGTGGTCCGCCTGGAGGCCGGCGATGAAGTACTGCCTGCTCTGTGACACCGAGTACCTGGATCACGTCACCCACTGCGCTGACGACGGGGAGCCGCTGGTGGATCAGGAGACCTTCGAGCGCCTGCGGGCCAGCACCGAGCCCCTGGCGGGGCCGCTGCGGGTGCTCCGAGTGCTCGAGGGGCCGTTCCACGCGCACACGGTGCGCGACGTGCTGGAGCAGGAGGGCATCCCCCACTCCATCCACTCCCACGTCGACACGGCCTACTCCCGGATCTTCCTCCCCGGCAAGGGCTGGGGCACGGCGCTCGTCCTGGCCCAGGACTTCGACCGGGCGGACACCGCGGTGCGCCAGGTCATGGAGGCCGTGCTGTCCCAGACCAACGGCGATCTGGAAACGGGCTCCGAGACAGAGGAGTGAATCCGACGCTGTCCGTCCCGGGGCAGCGCTGAACCTCCCGATAGGACCGGAAACAGGCCTTGGGCGTCGCACTCCATCTCCTGCTCGGACTGCTGCTGATCACCCTCGGGGGGGAGGCACTGGTGCGGGGTGCGGGCCGCGTGGCCAAGCAGCTGGGTGTGCCCGCCGTGATGGTGGCCCTGACCCTGGTGGCCTTCGGCACCTCCTGCCCCGAGCTCGCGGTCAACGTCACCGCCTCGTACCGGGACGCCAGCGACCTGGCGCTGGGCAACATCATCGGCAGCAATGTCGCCAACATCCTGCTGGTGCTCGGGCTCGCCGCCGTGGTGCGGCCCCTGGCGGTCCACCTGGACCTCATCCGCCGCGAGTCCCCCTTCCTGCTCTTCCTGCACCTGCTGCTCGCGGGGCTGGTGATGGACGGAAACCTGGGACGGGTCGACGGGGCGGTGCTGAGCATCATCGGCCTCGGGTACCTGACCATCCTGATCATGTCGGCGCGCAAGGCACGCCTCAAGCTGGAGGATCGCGAGCGGGAGAAGACGCACAACGTCTGGGCGCAGACGGGCCTGACGCTCCTGGGGGCGGGGATGCTGCTGATGGGCGCCCGCTGGTTCGTGGCCGGCGCCCTGGATCTGGTCAAGATCCTGGACATGTCCCAGCGGGTGGTGGGTCTGACGGTGGCGGCCCTGGGCACCTCGCTGCCCGAGATCGGCGCCTCGCTGGTGGCGACCCTGCGCCGGCAATCGGACCTGGCCATCGGCAACGCCGTGGGCAGCTGCATCTTCAATCTGGTGTTCGTGCTCGGGCTGACCGCGATGATCCGGCCGATGACGGTGGACCTGGCACTGGCCAGCGGCGTGGGACTGGATCTGGGGGTCGCCGCCGCGGCGTCCGCGGTCCTGATCCCCATCCTCTGGACCGGCCGCCGGATCGTGCGCATCGAGGGCGTGCTGATGCTGACCGGCTACGCCACATTCGTCACCTACCTCATCGTGGCCCGGTGACGTCCTCCCCGAACCTCAGGGCTCCCGGTCCATGTCGGCGAAGCGCTGGAGCTTCTTTCGATCCAGCCGCACGATCTGGACCTTGCCCCGGGCGGTGAGGCTCCCATCCGCGAGGCGGACCTCCCCCAGGAAGTCCGTGGTCGGGCCCCGGTCCTCCACCAGACGACCGATCAGGGTCAGCGGCTCTCCGGTGGGGGTGGGTCGCAGGTAGCGGACGGATAGCTCCCGGGTGGCGAAGCGCTCCCCCTCCTCCACGCACAGTGCCATGCACCACGAGGTCGCCTCGTCGACGAGCAGGCCGATGAACCCCCCGTGGGCCACGCCCCGCCAGCCACAGAGTTCGGGGCGGAGGGTGATCTGCGAGCGAACCTCCGTCTCCCCGGTTCGCTCGAACCTCAGGTGCAGCCCCTGCGGGTTGTCGTCCGAACAGCCGAAGCAGTACTCGGCTCGCAGCTTCCGGGGGGCATCGTCGTCAGCCATGGTCCGTCTCCCGTATGATGGTCGACCCGGGCAACCCAAGATAGCGCCGGCGACGGTGATCGCAAGCACGGGAGGGCTTCCGTTGTCTCCACCTCGTTTCCTCGGGCCACTCGCCGTCGCCCTGACCGTCCTGGCCGTCCTGTCGCCCACGCCCAGAGCTTTGGCCACCGACCCGACGCTCGTGGGCGGGCGCGGTCAGCCCGTCCTGCTGGTTCTCGGTCCGGAGGCCGACGAGGGTCTGTACCGGGGGGTCCGGGGTCCTCGCCGCTCCCGCGGCGGCCTGGCGGAGTACCTGGTTCGCCGGGGTTTCCAGGTCTGGATCGCGTCCCACACCGACCTCGCCCAGGCCATCGACCACGTCCGGGACCAGGCGGGCGCCGAGAGCGTCTCCCTGGTGGGACACGGCCTGGGGGGGACCGCCTGCTATCGCCTGCTGGTCGCCGAGGGCGGAGGCCACGTGGATCGCCTGGTCACCGTCGGCGCACCCTACCGATGGGAACCGGCCTCTCCGCTGCTTCACGAGGTGATCGACGCGCTGGCAGACCCGGGCACCGCGCGCTACTCCCAGCTCGCGGGTCGGGAGTCCTCGACCACGGGAAGCGACCTGTTCCAGGTGGCCCTGACCAGCCTCTCGGGGGACGACGCCGACGCGCTGCTGGTCGCGGCCCGGGAGGCCGGCGCCGTGGCCCGCCATGCCGCTCTCGACGATCTGCCGGCCTGGGTGGCGGGCGCGTCTCCCCTCCCGCGTCGGCCGGGTCAGGCGCTGCTGCTGTGTGGCGAGATCGACCGGATCGCCCCCTGCGAGGAGGCGTGGCGGGCTCGGGACGCGCTGGGGCCGGCCGCCGAGGTGCACAAGTTCGGCTACATGAACCTGGATCGCCTGGAGTTCGGACATCTGGACCTGGTTCTCTCCCCGGATGCTCGCAGGCGGGTCTTCCCGATCGTCGCCCGGTACCTCCGGTCCGGGAGGTCGCCGTGAGACGCCTCGTCCTCCTGGGGTTCCTGGGCGCGCTGACCGCGGGGTGCGGCCACCTCCACGACCTGCACACCGTCACCCCCCTCGAGCCGGACGAGGTCCTGCGGGTGGACACCGCCGACGGGTCCGGCGTGGCGCTACACCGCTACGCGCCCCGGGGTGAACCCCGCTCCCCGGTGCCGGTGCTGGTCTGCCACGGGATCGCCTCGAATCGCCATACATGGGCCCTGGGACCCGACCGGGACCTGGGGCTGTACCTGGCCACCGAGGGATTCGACACCTACCTGGTCGACCTGCGCGGACACGGCGCCTCCCCAGCGGCGGTACCGGAGACCTCGGTGGATACCTACGCCCAGCATGACGTCCCTGCAGCCATCGACGCGGTCCGGGCGGCCACCGGCGCCGAGCAGGTCGTCTGGATCGGACACAGCATGGGCGGTCTGGTCCTGGTGGCCTACCTGGCCCGGGTCGACGACCCGCCCCTGGCCGCCGCGGCCACCGTCGGCTCTCCGGTGGACTGGCGGGGGACGGACCGGTTGACCGGCCTGATCGGCCGCCTGCTGCGCCTGCTCACCGGGGCGCTGCCAGCCCGGGGTTTGGCGGCCTTCTACGCCCAGTGGGGCGGGGCGATCCCCTTCGATCTGGACCGTGTGGTGTACGAACCCCGCAACATGGGTCGTGGGGAGCTGGCGGACATGATGCGCATCGGCGTCTCGCCGATCCAGGACGGCGTGCGCCGTCAGTTCGCCGCGTCCATCGCGGCGGGATCCTTCGTGTCCGCGGACGGAACCGCGGACTACATGGAGGCCGCCAGCCGGATCCACCTGCCCTTCCTGGTGGTGGCGGGCCGGGCGGACCACCTCTCCCCACCGGAGCGCACCGTGACCTTCTTCGACCGCCTCGCGTCGGAGGACAAGACCTGGCGCGTGTTCGGGATCGACCAGGGGGACTCGGTGGACTTCGGACACGTGGACCTGTGCAACGGGGACCATGCCCGGGACGACGTCTACCCGTTCGTGGCGGACTGGCTGCGTCGGGTTCTGGGCGTCGAGGAGTAGTCGGCGACTACCGCTTCTTCTTCTTCTTGCGCTTCTTGCGCGGCGCCGGCCGCGAGGGGGCAGCGTCGGGGGTACGGGCGAGCCCGCTCGCCTGACGTGACCGGGCTCGCCAGTCCTCCGGCAGGGGGGACAGGGCGCCGCTGCGCAGGCGCAGGCGGGCCCAGATCAGCATCCCGATCCCCAGCAGGATCACCGGAACGCTGACCAGCTGGGAGGTGGACAGGGCCTCGTCGAAGTACAACCCCCGCTCGTCGCCGCGCAGCAGCTCCACGCTGGACCGGGCGATGGCGTACAGGATGCACATCCACACGAAGATCTGACCGTGGTACAGCTTGCGCCGGCCCACGAGGAGCACGATCACCAAGAAGATGCCGAGGCAGGCCAGCCCCGACAGCGGCTGGGTGGGTACCAGGGGGATGTCCTTGAGGCTCCCGAGTCCATGGGCGTCGGAAGGGAAGGTCAGCGAGAACCACTCGGGCCACCGTAGCGGCAAGACCCCGCTCAGCCACCCCGGGAGGGGATCCTCGATGGGCCGCCCGTGGCAGCACCCCGCGAGCAGGCAGCCGGTGCGGCCGAACATCAGCCCGAACACCACCCCGGGGGCATAGACGTCCATCACCTGGCGGATGTGCCAGCCCCGGACGCGGGCGTAGACCCACATGGCGACCATCGCGGCCAGAAAACCCCCGTAGAAGGCGTACCCGCCCCGGGTGAAGCGAAAGAACATCGCCGGATCGGTGAAGAACGCCTCCCGCTCCACCATCACCAGGTGCAACAACCGCGAGCCGATCAGGGAGGTGACGATGCACAGGAAGGCCAGCTGCACGATGCCGTTGGCCGGCAATCCCTGGCGCTTGCCCTCGCGAACCGCCAGCGCCATGCCCGTCAGGAAGGCCACGGCGAGGAAGAACCCGTACGCGTGGTAGGGCACGTCGAGGATCGGTACATGGAACAGGACGGGATTCACGGCCGGGAGAATAGCAACGAACGGCGGTCAGTGGGGGACGCGAGTCGAAACACGCGGAAATCTAACGACAGGACCGATCCTGGGTCCACCTATCCCCGGAGTTCTCGCGCACCTCACATCTCGCCCCGATCCCTCAGGCTCTCACAGCCCTGTCGGGCCACGATCACGTGGTCCAGGAGATCGATGCCCAGCAGATCGGCGGTGGCGGACAGGCGGCGGGTCACGGCCAGGTCCTCGGCCGACGGTGTCGGATCGCCGGAGGGGTGGTTGTGGACCAGGATCACCGCCGCAGCCGACTCGGCCACCGCCGGTCGGAACACCTCCCGCGGATGGACCAGGGTGCTGTCCAGGCAGCCCACCGAGATGCACACCTCCTTGAGCACCCGGTGCTTGGTGTCCAGCAGCAGGGCCAGCATGTGCTCCCGATCCAGGTGCCCCAGCCGGGACCGGTACGCGTCGAACACCTGGCGGCTGGTCCGGATCGACCGCCCCGGTGGGATGGGGCGAACGACACTGCGCCTCCCCAGCTCCAGTGCCGCCTGGAGCCGGCTGGCCTTCGCCGGGCCGATGCCGGGGGAGCGCTGCAGCTCCGGCAGAGAGGCCCGGGACAGGCCGCGCAGATCCTCGAAGCGCCGGAGAAGCTCCTCGGCGACCCGCGCGACGCCACACCGCGCGGTCCCGGTGTCGAGGATCAGCGCCAGTAGCTCCACGTCCGCCAGGTCCGACGGCTGACAGGCGGCGAGCCGTTCGCGAACCCTCGGGGATGGGACGTCCGTGCGCGCGATCTCCACCTCGAATCGACCTCCCTCGTCGAGCTGTTCAGCAGCAACCGTGCCAGCTCTAGCCGTGGCCCGTGGGTCGGTGGCAAGCCCTCTCCGAGGCCGGATCCCGGACCCCAGGTCCGGATTCCGGTCTCGCACTTGCCCCCTCGACGAAGTGAACTTCCAGTGTGTAGGGTAGGCTGCCAGAAGTTCTCGCCACCACGTGACCCACGCGGGGAACCTCGGGCGGACAGGCAACGGGGGAACGACCGTGCCACCGAAACGACCAGCGGAGCACACCACCTCGGGCGGACGGCCCTGCCTGATCCCCGCGCGCCTGGACACCGCGACCCAGGTCCAGGACGGTCTGATCACACGCCTCGACGCCCAGGACGCCGTGGTCACTCTCGAGGAACCCTTCGAGGGTGACCGGGAGGTCTTCGTCTACTTCAAGCGGCCCGACGACGGGCACCACGTGGCGATCCGCGGCAAGGTGACCCGGATCGACCCCGAAGGCGGCCTGTGGCGAGGGCACCCTTGCGCGCACATACGGTTCGCCATCGACGTGCGCCGTGCCCCGGCGGCGGAGGACTCGGTGGAGTTCTCCCTGGACTCCATCGACGACACCATCGAGGAGCTCCCCCGCCTCCCCCCCCGTCCCCGGACGCCGGAGCGGATCCTGGCCGACATGCCGGTGCAGTTCGTGGTCGAGGGGCAGACCCACGGGGGCCACGCGTCCAACTTCAGCGCCACGGGTATGTTCGTCTCGACCCTGGTGGAGGTGGACGTCGGGGAGACGGTCCACCTGCAGTTTCCGATCCCGACCCGCGAAGGGGAGACCCTGAGCGTGCGCTTCGAGGGCATCGTGCGCTGGCATCCCGAGGGGCTCTCGCCCCGCGAGCGGCACGGATTCGGCCTGGAGATCGTCCGCTTCGTGAACCACGGCGACGGCGAGCTCTACGCCGCCTTCGTGGTCCAGCTCACCGAGGGGGGGGACTGACCGCCTCCGCGCCCTCGATCCATCCCTCCCGCAGGAGCAAAGTCCCCGACGCCTCGACCCAGGTGCGGACGCCCCCCGCGGGGAGCTGGAACTCCACGATCTCGCTGTGGAATTCCTCGGGGGACAGGAAGGAGGGGAACTGCTCCGGTGGCCGACGCGGGTCGAGGACCAGCGCGGTCCTCCCGCTGTCCCCCGACAGCTCGAACGCGTAGGGGAAGCTCCCGTACTCCCGGTGCAGGTCCCCCAGCGCCAGGGTGACCCCCAGCCGTCCCGCCTCCAGGGCGCGGAGCGGGAATCGCTCGGGCTGCTGGTCGGGTCCGCAGCGGAAACAGACCATGGATCCGCCGATCACCGGCTCGAGCTCCAGCTCCAGGGGTTCCGCGGACCCGGCGATTGCCAGCCGAACCGCCGCCGGAAGCTGGCCCGGGGCATCGGCCGTCACCATCCGGGACGCCGTCCCCCTCGCCACCAGGGTGAACTCGCCAGCCGTCCCCAGGGGGCCCTCGTCCTCCAGTTGCCACCAGGATCCACGAAGCCGCCACAGCCGAACCGTCGTGTTGGGGGCGTCTGGCTCGACCCGCCCTTCGACGCGTACGGCACGCCCGGTCGGCGGCGCGTCGCGAACCGCAGCCTCGGCCCTGACGCGGGCCAGCAGCCAGCGGTCCACCCCGTCCACCGGCCTGGGATCCAGCAGCTCGGGCGTCACCAGCAACAGCCCGTCCCCGAACCAGGGCACCGGCCGATCGGCGGCCACCAGGGAATGGAGGGGGGACTCGCTGCCCGGAAGGTCCCCGTCGAACACCGACATCAGCTCACGGCCGCGTTCCACCACCTCGGGCGGAGCGCCGGGAGCCAGGTAGAGCGCGCCGGCGGCCGCCTCTTCCTCTCGGTACTCTCCCCAGACCAGATGAGGTGCTGCGGCCTGATCGACCCTTCGATGCCCCCGCGCATCCGCGCCCACGTGGACCTGATGGGCGCGCAGGTTCAAATGGATCTGGTGAGGAGCCGTGGCGCGGTGGGGCTCGTCGGGGCCGCCCCGGATCCTCGGCACCCAGTTGGCCTCGGGGAGGACGTAGCCGCGCTCGGGACCCAGGTACCACGCGCCGATCCGTCCCTCCAGCGGAAGGCGGTAGCTCAGGGTCTCGGCCTCCCCCGGTTCCCCGGCCACCCAGCGCACCAGCAACCGGCCGTCCCGCGCGTCGTGTACGAGGCAACGCCCGTCCTCCCGGCACCCCCCGAGCTCGGCCCGGGGGTTGAGCTGGAACCACAGCTCGGCCCCTCCCCGTCGACGCCGGTCCACGCTCACGCGGGCCTCCACCTCGAGGAGCCGGGAGTCCGGGTCGGGGGTGACGGTCAGGTCCCAGCGGCTGACCCGCGCCCGCGATCGCCGGCGCCAGCTCTCGAACTGCTCGACCACCTCTTCGGCCCGGTAGGGATGCCCTGGGGGCACCGTCCAGCGACCGTCGCGTCGGGTCAGCTCCGCCAGCCGCTCCCCCTCGTCGTCGAGCGCCAGCACCGGTGCGGCGATGTCGCTGCGGATGGCGCCGTCCAGCCGCCGCAAAGCCGCGGGCCCCGTGCCCACCAGCAGGAGGACCCACCGGTCGGTTTCGCCGTCGCGGGGCAGGAGCACCGCCGCCGAGGCATCCTCACCCGCCAGGTGGGTCCCGGCGAAGGAGAGCCCGTCTCCGGAGATCCGCAGGTCCAGCCCCCCCGCGAGGGCGGTGATCCAGGGATCGCCGTGGTCACTGGCCAGGACGACGAGGTTCGCCCCCGCGGCGTGCAGTCGGTCCCGCTCGGCGGCCGCAGCGCGCACCGGGCGGTCCCCCCGCAGCGCGCGAAGATCGTCGGCCATCTTGTCGGCGAGCAGGGCGTGGGGCCGATCGGTGCCCACGTCGATCACCAGCACGGGCCCGGGCGCCCGGAGGGCGGCAGCGAGGGTGGTCGCAGGTTCGGCGGAAGCGGTCGTGCATCCCAGGACGAGGGCGAGCGCGAGCGAGCGGGCGGCCGCCGCGCGGACGCGCCGGGGGGACCGGCGCTCAACCAAGCTCTTCGGCCCTCCGCGAGACGCCGTCGAGCAGGTCCACCAGGCGCTCGGTGTCCCCGTCGTCCAGCTCGGCGAACAGGATCGACTCCACCGAGTCGCGGACGGGTTCGAGGACCGCGAGGACCTCTCTCCCCCGATCGGTCAGGTCGACCCTCACCACCCGGCGGTCCTTGCGCGACGTGCGGCGACGCAGCAGTCCCGCCTTGCCCATACGATCCACCAACCCCGAGAGGTTGGCCCGGGAGACCAGCAGGTGCTCGCCGATGGTACCCTGGGACACTGGCTGGTCGGCATCCTGGAGGATGCGCAGGATCTGGAACTGGTGGTAGGTGACGCCGAAGCGGCGGTAGACGCGATTGCAGGCCTTGATCACCTCGTGATCGGCCCGGAGCAGCGCCAGCAGCAGACGCTGGTGTCGGTCGTCGTCAGCCACGGCCACGCATCCTACCAGCACTCGCACGGGGCTTGTGAATCTATCCCCGGGCCCGCCGGGCCGGGTGATGGCCCGGGCGGTAGCCGTCGAAAGGGACACCCATGGATTCTCCCCCGCCGCCCCGGTCCTACCCCCCAGGAGGCCCGCCGCGGGGCGGAGTGCCACGACCCCAGGCGCAGCCCCAGGTGTACTGGGGCCGCCGGCGCCGCAAGAACCTGGTCGCACGCATCCTCGTGGGCACGGGCCTGGGACTGTTCATGGTCCTGTGCATGCTGTGCACCGGACTTCTCGGTGGCGCCTACTTCCTGACCGCGCCGCACATCTTCGCCGCGGCCAACCTGCTGGCGTTGCTGACCGCCATCCCCTACGGGCTCCTGGTGCTCTGGCTGGACCGCAACGAGAAGGAACCCCCCTACCTCATCGGGATGGCGGTGCTGTGGGGCGCGGTGGTCGCGACTCTGGTGTCCATGTTCGTCAACGACTCGTTTGCGGTGGTCACCGCCGAGGTGGTGGGCGACACCCTGGTGGCCCAGGCGCTGACGGCATCGTTCTCGGCGCCCTTCATCGAGGAGCTCTCCAAGGGCGCGGCGGTCCTGTTCATCTTCCTGCTGTTCCGCGAGGAGTTCGACGGCGTCCTCGACGGCATCCTCTACGGGGCCCTGGTGGGACTGGGCTTCGCCACCGTCGAGAACGTCATCTACTACTTCGACGCGGGGTACAGCGGCGGCGGAGCCGAGATGGTCAAGCTGGCCTGGGCCCGGGGGGCGCTGGGGGGCATCGGCACCCACGCCGCCTACACGGGCATCATCGGCTGCGGATTCGGCCTGGTCCGGGTGCTCCGGACCGGCTTCGCCCGCTGGTTGCTGGTCCCCCTGTTCTGGGGCCTGGGCATGTTCGCCCACTTCGCCTGGAACACCTTCTGCGGGTTCTTCTGGGTCGAGGGCTCGGAGCTGATGACCTACACGGTGGCGCTGCCGCTGGCGGTGGCCATCCTCCAGCTCCCCTTCGTCCTCCTCCTCGGCTCGGTGGTCATCGCCGCGTGGCGCCACGAGAACCGGCTGATCCTGACCTACCTGGCCGACGAGCGCCCCGACGTGGTCGACGAGCCGCTGCGGCTCTCCCTGGTCCCGGCCCGGAAGCGGTTCGCCGCCGCGGTGGGGCGCATGTTCCGACAGGGGCCGGGCGCCTGGTGGCGCCGCCGCAGCCTGGAGAAGGACCTCATAGAGCTCGCCTTCCTCAAGTGGCACCACCACCGGGACCTCGAGACCACCTGGAGCGCGGACGACGACGCCGACGTCAATCAGCTCCGGGATCGGATCCGGAGGAGGCGCGCGGTCGCCTAGGCGCCGATCCCCCGCCCGGCGAGGGCCGTCGCACACCGGGGACACCGGTCGCCATCCAGGTCCACCTTCAGCAGCGAATACCCGTAGCGGTGGATCAGGAGATGCCCGCACGAGGCGCAGAACGTGCTCTCGCCCCGGTCGCCCCAGACGTTGCCGACGTAGACGTGGTGCAGGCCCTCGTCCCGGCCGATCTCGTGGGCCCGGCGCAGGACCGCGGTGGGGGTTCGCCCCCGGTCGGTCATCCGGTAGGTGGGGTGGAACGCGGAGATGTGCCAGGGGAGATCGGGGGAGACGCCCGCGAGGAAGCGGGCGATGGACCGGAGCTCGTCCTCGCCGTCGTTCATCCGCGGGACCACGAGGGTGGTCACCTCGACCCAGACCCCGGCCGCGGCCAGGGTCTCGATGGTGCGAAGGACCGGTGCCAGGCGGGCCCGGGAGACGCGGCGGTAGGTCCGCTCGCTCATGGCCTTGAGGTCCACGTTGGCCGCGTCGAGGAAGGCGGCGGCGGCGGCGGCGCTGCGGCGGCTCATGAAGCCGTTGGTGACGAACACGGTCCCGATGTCCCGCCCCCGGCACCGCTGCGCCACCTCCCGGGCGAACTCCAGGCCCAGGGTCGGCTCCGTGTAGGTGAACGAGATCGACCGGCAGCGTGTCCGCTCGGCCAGCTCCACCAGCTCCTCGGGTTCGTACCGATCCCCGGGTACCCGGGCCCCCGGGGCGCCGTGCCACTGGCTGATGGAGGCGTTCTGACAGAACGAACACCTCATGTTGCAGCCCACCGTGGCCACCGACAGGCTGAGCGTGCCCGGGTGGAAGTGGCTCAGCGGCTTCTTCTCGATGGGATCCACGTTGGCGGACACCAGGCGCCCATGGACCGACGAGCGCAGGGTGCCGCCGTCGTTGTGGCGAACCCTGCAGATCCCCGCCTTGCCGGGCTTGATCCGGCAGCGGTGGGCGCAGAGGTGGCACCGCACCGAGCCGCGTGGGCCGGGGGTCCAGAACTCTCGCTCGGCGCTGTTTTCGGTCATGACTCGAAATCTACCTGGGCAGAACTTACAATCGTGATTCCGCCCTGTCAGGGGGATCGAAAATCGAGGAGCCGAGGATGAACAAGGACGACAAGCCCGCCGAGGGTACGAGCGCCAAGAAACCGGCCGCGGAGGAGCCCAAGACCGCTCCGGAGGCCGAGGCCAAGAAGCCCGAGACCAAGAAGCCCGAGACCAAGAAGACCGGGGCCAAGAAACCGGCGAAGGCGACCGGGACCAAGGCCGCGCCGAAGAAGTCGTCCAAATCCCCGGCGAAGAAGACCGCTACCTCCAAGTCCAAGACCACGGCAGCGAAGAAGGAGAAGCCCGTGACGAAGAAGGAAGAGACCAAGAAGCCCGCCGCGTCGGCCGATCCCCTCCCGGAGGACGCCAAGGCCAAACCCGCTGCCGCCAAGGCCGAGAAGCCTGCGGCCAAGGCCGAGGGCAAGAAGCCCGCACCCGCCAAGGCCGAAGCCAAGAAGTCCGAGCCTGCCAAGGCCAAGAAGGCCGAGCCCGCCAAGGCCGCGGCCAAGAAGCCCGAGCCCGCCAAGGCCGCGGCCAAGAAGCCCGAGCCCGCCAAGGCCGCGGCCAAGAAGCCCGAGCCCGCCAAGGCCGACAAGAAGCCGACGCCCAAGCCCAAGCGCTACGAGCCCCCCTACCGGAGCCGCAACCCCGAGCCGCCCCGGCAGGACGACGGCGGATCCGGCCGGTTCTGGCTGGTGATCGCCGGCGCGCTGATCGCGGTGTTCCTGATCCTCAGCTTCGCCAACAGCCGCAGCTACCGGATCGTGCAGGCCGACGGCCAGGCCACGGTGGTCAAGGGCTTCTTCCTGCCGTGGGGCTACGACGCCTTCGTACCCCTGGGCGCCGAGGCGGCCTTCAACCCGATCCCCTGGGTCGAGCCGCCCCCCGAGCTGGTGCTGCGCGGCAACCTGAAGTCGGTCTCCGACACCTACTACCACCTGCTCTACCTGGCGTCGGCGGACGTGCGAGGTGACCAGGGCCTCTACCTGGAACGGAACACACAGGCCGGAGCCTTCGAGTCCTGGTACAAGGACCGCTTCGGTGGCACCCCCGACGCCACCGACAAGATGAGCGACCTGCGCCACAAGGTGAAGAAGGCCGACGAGGCCAACGCGGCGTTCGCCGATGCCAAGGGGGCCGTCTTGGACCAGATCCAGGCGATGATCGCGGCCCTGGAGGCGGAGACCGATCGGCCCTCGCCCGAGGTCCAGGAGGACGTGGCTAAGTTCCAGGCCTTCCTGGCCGAGATGGGCCGCGGGCCGGCGGAGGAGCCCCCTGCCGAGGCAGACCCTGCCGAGGTCGCGCCCCCCGCGGAAGAGGCCGCCCCCGCCGCGGTGACCCCCACCGCCGCCGAGTAGTCTCCCCCCCCTTCCGCTCTGCCCCCCGATCAGCGCTGGACGAACCCCAGCCGCAGCTGGACCGCCGCCCCCGTGTCCGAGACGGGGAACGCGGCGGCCCGCAGCACGCCGGACACGCAGGAGGCCGGCTCGGCGACCGGCTCCAGCCCGTCGAACCGGACCGACGAGACGATTCCACCGGGCAGGATCTCCAGCTCCACGTCGAGCCACCCGGGTTCCTCGAGGGTCCCGGCGAGCCCGCTGGCGGGGCAGCCGCCCAGATCACCCAGGCGACGGGCGACCGTTCCCCGCACGTCTTCGGTCCCCAGCGTGCCGACCACGTCCAGGTCGCGGGAGAGCACGACCTGGTGCTCGTGGACGCTCGACGCCACGACGGCCAGGGTGGTCCCGGAGGAGACGCCGAAGCTCCCCGTCCCCCCCCCTCCCAGCCCCTCGGCCGTGCCGCCGCCGCCTGTGCCCGTCCCCCGGAGCCCGAGGCCGCCATCGGCAAAACCGCCGACCACACCCCCGAGCACGCCGCCCTCCACCCCCCCTTCGCCGAACAGATCCGCGAGCTCGCCGTCGAGCGCGGCGCCGCCCTCTCCGGTGGTCCCGATCAGGCCCAGGATGCCCGCGGCCTCGGCGATCTCCGTATCCAGGGGGACGACGTCGGCCGTGAACCGGACGGCATCGTCCGAGGACGTCAGCCGGGACCCGGCCTCGCCCGGGGAGTGCAGGACCAGCAGCACCCCTCCCTCGGCCCAGCAGCTGTCCAGGTGCTGGACGGCCACGTCGTGGCGGGTGGGAGCGGCAGCGGTGATCTCTTCCACCGCGACCCGGGACTCCAGGAGGGCGCCATCCCCACCCAGGCAGGCCGCCTCGAGGGTCCGGGGGTTGGAGCCCTCGGTGTGGGCGTAGATGGTCCCGCCAATCCCCTCGTCCCCGAGCCGGAGTTCGAACGCCGGAGACACGCTCCCGTAGTCCCCGGCGGCGTCCCCGCGGATCTCGACGGGGAACATCACGCGGTGCAGACCGGCGTTGTCGAGGATCTGCGCCGCCGTCTCCACGTCCACCGACGCGGTGCGAACCCGATCGACCCACTCGGCCAGGCCCGGGTAGTCCCCGGTGTCCGAGAGCGCGTACATGTCGGGGAGGGTGGGCGTGGTGCCCAGGGTCAGGAGCCACAGGATCGGCAGGGTGGACATGGTGGGGGGAAACCTCCGGCTACATCAACGCCTGGAACCGGCCAGCGAGTCCCTCTCCGTCCAGCTTCGCCTTGCGGTAGAGGTCCACGGGCTTGCCGGACGAGGCGAATCCGGTCACCCCGGCGGTCGCGAAGCGACAGGCGAGCCCCTCCTCGGCGAGGACGCTGGCCACGGCCCCACCGAGTCCGGTCGCCGGGTTGTGGTCCTCGGCGGTCAGGATCCGGCCGGTGGCTGCGGCCCGGACCACGGCCTCCCGGTCCAGGGGCTTGAGCGACGCCATGTTGACCACGGCGATCTTCGTCCCCTGGGCGGCGAGCATGTCGTGGGCGGCCACGGCGTTGTGCACGGTGGGACCGACGGCCAGGATCGCGCCGTCGTCCCCCTCGCGGAGCACGTCCGCCTTGCCGGGCTCGAAGGGGGCCGTGCCGTCGTAGAACACCGAGCCGTCCTCCCGCAGCAGCATCCCCATCTTGGACCGGCCCATGGCCACCAGGGCGTTGCCCTCCCGGCCCGCCACGTGGCGCACGATGCGGTCGCACTGGTTGGGATCGGCGGGCACGAAGATGGCGAACCCGAAGGTGGAGCGCATGAGCCCCACATAGTCCAGGCACTGGTGGGTCGGGCCGTCCTCGCCCACGTCGAGGCCGCAGTGGGTGCACACCACCTTGAGGCTGGTGCCGTTGTAGTCGTTGAGCCGCAGCTGGTTGTAGACCTCGGATACGGCGAACGCGCCGAAGGTGGAGTAGAACACCCGGAAGCCCTCGCGGCTCAGCCGGCCGGCGGCCACCGCGGCCGTGTGCTCCTGGATCCCGCACTCCACGAACCCGTCGGGATTGATGGAGTGGAACTTGCCCAGCTTGACCGACCCCTCCAGGTCGCACGAGAAGGCGTAGACCACCGGATTGCCACCGGCGTTGTTGGCCTCGGCCAGGTCCTCCATCACCTTGCCGTACGCGCTGCGACAGTCGGTCACGGTGTCGGCGGAGTAGACGTGGGGGCCGGGCACGGTCACGTCCGGGGCCGGGGCGGCGGGGACGGCGTGCTTGCCCAGATCCGCGTCGTAGGCCGCACGCTGGGCGGTCAGGGTGTCCAGCTCCGCGGGGTCGAAGCCCAGGTGCGCCAACGCCTCCTTGCAGGCGTCGGGCTTCAGCGCGTTGCCGTGCCACTTGGCGTCGTTCTCCATCCACGGGATGCCCTTGCCCATCACGGTCCGGGCGATGAGGGCCGTCGGACGGCCGCCGCCGGCCGGGTCCAGGGCCTGGAACTCCCGCAGCGCGGCGCACAGTGCCAGGTGGTCGTGACCGTCGAGTTCGCCCACCTTCCAGCCGTCTGCCCGGAACTGGGCCGGGACGTCCTGGGGCATGACGTGGTCCGTGTCCCCGCCGATCTGCAGACCGTTGAGGTCGACCATGCACAGCAGGTTGTTCAGCCGGTACTTGGCGGCGAGCCGCCGGGCCTCACCCACCTGGCCCTTCTGCTGCTCGCCGTCGCCCATGCACACCACGACGCGGGCCGCGCTGCCGGAGGTCTTGAGCCCGATGGCCGAACCCGCGCCGGCAGCCAGCCCCTGACCCAGGTTGCCCGACGACCACTCCACGCCGGGGACCACGGTCTCCACGTGCCCACCAAAGGGGTTGCCTGCCCTGCGGAAGCCCCGCAGGAAGTCGGAGCGCGAGACGAATCCAGCGGCGGCCAGCACCGAGTAGGTCGCCGGGGAGATGTGGCCGTGGCTCACGATCATCCGGTCCCGATCCGGCGCCGACGGAGCCCCGGGGTCCAGATTCAGCGTGGCGTAGCCGAGCAGCAGGAAATCCAGCGTCGAGAGCGAGCCCCCGGGGTGTCCGCAGCCGGCCAGGGTCGTGGACATCAAGATGTCCCGCGCGCACGCCCGGCGAATGTCGGCCAGGGCGTCCAGATCGGCGGTGGAGAGGGAGGTCTGGCTGGAATCGATGCGGTGCATGGAGGTCCTCCGGCAAGGGTGGATTTGGCGGGATCGTGGTACTACAGATCGCGCCCCTCGCCCACCCCAGATTCGCGATTTTGTTCCCCGGTTGATCGCCGCGGATCTTGGGATATGCTGTAGCCACCATGGCTCGTCACCAGGTGAAGATCTCCTTGATGCCCCGACCGCGGTGGTCCCGCTGGGTGGATCGCCTCCGTCCCAGGGGGGCTCCCATCCGCCTCGATCCCGTGACCCCCGCCAACGTGGACCTCACCCTGGTCAGCAAGGTCGCCGCCGAACACGTGAAGCGCTTCGTGGAGTCCATCGAGAACTACCACCTGATCTCGCGGCGCGTCGTGCGGGTGGTCAGCCACTTCGAGGTGCCGGAGCACGGGGGTCTGCAATCCAAGATCCCCGCGTGGATCTCGGAGCGGATCCGCTTCGGGGTCGTGGACCGCGAGGGGCGGGACTTTCGCTACGCCGGTCTACGCTCCATGGAGATGACCTGGGGCGACGATGGCGAGACCGTGTTGCTGCTCCACCTGGACGAGTCCATCACCCCCGGGACCCGGGCGTTCATCGCGGCCTATCTCGGGGACGGGATGGATGCTCAGGCGTTGCGGGAGCTGCCGTTCTCGTCCCTTCCGCTCCCCCGCTGATCCCTACAGATAGAGTGCCTGCTGCCGGACGTGCCGGAGGACCGCCGCGTCCACCAGTCCCTCCACGTCCCCCCCGCTCGCGAGGATCCGACGGACGCCGCTGCTGCTCACGTCGGGGAACCGGGTGGGGAGGCGCTGGAACTCTCCCTCGGGCGGAGGGGCATGCTCGGCATCCCCACGGGGGATGATCACGAAGGGGAGGACCTGGGCCAGCTCGCTCCAGCGGTGCCAGCGGGGCAGGTCGGGCAACACGTCACTGCCGGCGATCCAGCTGAACCGGCGGTCCGGGTGGCGCCGCTGCAGCTCCTGGACCGTCGCCAGGGTGAACGAGGGACCCTCGAGTCCCCGCTCCAGCGGGTCGACCCGCACGGCGGGCAACCAGCGGGTGGCCAACTCGCACATGGCCAGCCGGTCGACGAAGGGGGCCATCTGCTTGTCGAAGGCGTGGCGCTTGCACGGAATCCACCAGATCTCCTGGGCCGCCCCCGCCTGCAGCACGTAGAGGCTGATCAGGGCGTGGCACACGTGGGGCGGATCGAAGCTCCCGCCCAGGAGGGCGACGGTGGAGGGGTCGGGGGCCCGCGGGCCTTTCTGGCCGGTTCCGGATGCCATCCGGCAAAGAATAGACGCCCACCCCGGTGTGTTACAATCCGCGTCCCTCCGTCGAGGAAATCCGAATGCCTCACGACAGCAGACCGATCGGCGTCTTCGACTCGGGAATCGGCGGGCTCACCGTCGTCCGCGAGTTGGAGCGTCGGCTGCCTTCGGAGCGGATCCTCTACCTGGGGGACACCGCCCGTGTGCCCTACGGCACCAAGACCCGGCAGACGGTCACCCGCTACGCCGATCAGATCGTCAGACGACTGCTCGACCAGGACATCAAGCTGCTGGTGGTGGCGTGCAACACGGCGTCGGCCCTCGCGCTGCCGGCGCTCCAGGAGCGGTACAGCGAGGAGGAGGGCATCGGCGGCCTGGGACTGATCCAGGGCAAGCCCGCCCGCTCGCTGACCCCGGCCCGACCTCGGATCCCCGTGGTGGGTGTGGTCCGGCCGGGCGCGGCGGCGGCGGTGGCCGCCTCGACGGGGGGGCGGATCGGCGTCATCGGCACCGAGGGCACGATCCGCGACGGAGCGTACGCACGGGAGATCACCCAACTGGACCCCGACGCTTCCCTGGTGGCCGCCCCCTGCCCGCTCTTCGTGTCCCTGGCCGAGGAGGGGTGGGTGGAGGGCGACGTCGCCCGACGGGTGGCGGAGATCTACCTGTCCCCGATCCAGGAGGCGGGGATCGACACCTTGATCCTGGGGTGCACCCACTACCCGCTCCTGCGGTCCGTCATCGCCGGGGTGATGGGGCCGGACGTCAAGCTGGTCCACTCGGGCCCGGGCACGGCGGACCGGGTCGCCGAGCTGCTGGAGAGGGCGGCCACGGCCGCTCCGGCCGGTGCGGAGGGTGGGACTCGATTCCAGGCCACGGACAACCCGGAACGCTTCCAGCGCGTGGGTTCACACTTCCTCCGCCGGGAGATCGGCGAGGTGGAGGTGATCGACCTGTGAGTGCCCGACGGCCCGACGGCGACCCGGACGCTCCGATCATCGAGCTCAAGGGCGTGGAGA
The DNA here is from genome assembly GCA_964542165.1 of uncultured Rickettsiales bacterium. Classification (GTDB taxonomy): domain Bacteria; phylum Myxococcota_A; class UBA796; order UBA9615; family CAYRNR01; genus CAYTBN01. Next base: position 46,121 of record CAZITQ010000014.1, on the reverse strand, counting down.
AGCGCTACCCCGACGGCACGGTGGCGCTGCGGGACGTCGACCTGACCGTGGAGGCCGGCGCCCTGTGCTTCATCACCGGGCCCAGCGGCGCGGGCAAGTCCACCCTGCTCAAGCTGGTGCACTGCGCCGAACTCGCGTCCACGGGTACGGTGCGGGTGGGTGGCAACAATCCGGCCCGCCTCAAGTCCCGCTCGATCCCCTTCCTGCGCCGCAACATCGGCGTGGTGTTCCAGGACTTCAAGCTGCTCCCCGCCCACACCGTGGCCGAGAACGTGGGCATGGCGCTGGAGGTCGTGGGGGTGTCCCCGCGGACGATCCGCACCCGGGTCAAGCAGGTGCTGTCCCAGGTCGGCCTGGGGGGGCGCGGTCACATGAAGCCGGGGTCCCTGTCCGGTGGCGAGCAGCAGCGGGTCGCCGTGGCGCGGGCGATCATCAACGAGCCCGCCATCGTGCTGGCGGACGAGCCCACCGGCAACCTGGACCCCGCACTCTCCCGGGAGATCCTCGACCTCCTGGTCCGCATTCACCACAAGGGCACCACCCTGCTGGTCGCCACCCACGACCCCGAGCTGTTGACTCGGGCGCCGGACGCCCGGCTGCTGCACCTGGAGGGCGGACGGATCACCCGCGACCTGCCGATGGAAGGCCGGCCCGTGGGGGGCGGCGACGGATGAACGCGCTGCACCACCTGGAGATCGCGGTCCGGCGCAGCCTGCGCAACGTGGTCGACTTCGCCTTCCTCAACACGGTCGCGGTCGGGGTCGTCGCCACCAGCATCCTGCTGCTGGGGATGTTCGTGCTGATCCTGCTCAACCTCTCGGGCGTGATGGAGCGCTGGGGCCGCGACGTGCAGGTCTACGCCTATTTCGCCGAGGGGGTCGGCGAGGAGCGCTGCTTCGAGATCAAGGAGGAGATCGAGGCCCTCCCGGAGGTGCGCAAGGTCCGCTACATCAGCAAGGAGGAGGCCCTGGAGACCTTCCGCAGGCTGATCCCGGACGCCGACGAGCTGCTCTCCGACCTGGAGAACAACCCCTTGCCTCCGTCGCTGGAGATCCAGCTGACCTCCGAGCTTCGGGATCCCGACAAGGTCGCGGCCTTCGCCCGGGAGATCGATCGACCCTCCTTCGCCGAGCTCGACTACGCCGCCGAGTGGGTGGGACAGTTCTACACCTTCCTGAACCTGCTCAAGCTCAGCGCCGTGGTGATGGGGACCCTGCTCGCGCTGGCCTGCCTGGTGATCGTGAGCACCACCATCCAGCTGACCATCTGGGCCCGGCGGGACGAGATCGAGATCTTCCGCCTGGTGGGGGCCACCGACCGGTTCATCCAGGCCCCCTTCCTCATCGAGGGAGCGCTGCAGGGGGCCCTGGGCGCCTCGGTCAGCGTGGGCCTGCTGTGGGTCGCCTACCGGCTGGTGTTCGTGGCGCTGCAGGACGTGCTGGGCATCACCGGCGGGGCGCGGGTCCTGAGTTTCCTGCCGCTGCCCTACCTGCTGGGCTTCGTCCTCGGTGGGCTCCTTCTGGGCCTCCTGGGCTCCTGGCTCAGCCTGCGCCGGCTGCTGGACAGCGACCGATGAACCGGCGCTCGTCGATGCGCGCCGTCACCCTGGGCCTCCTGCTGCTGATCCCCCTGGTGTCCCGGGGCCAGGACGCGTCCAAGGACGGCGCCATCGCCGCCGCGCGCGTCCTGGAGCTGACCGCTCGGGAGCAGCTGTTGCTGGACGAGCTGGAACAGATCGAGACCCGGCTGATGGTGGTCCACACCGAGCTGCAGGCCCTCCACATCCAGGAGCGGGAGCTGGAGAGCCACCTCTCGGACCTGGACAAGGAGCTGGAGAAGCAGGAGGCCGAGCTCGAGCGGCGGCAACTCGCCGTGCGTTACCGGGTGCGGGCCCTGTACATGAACAGCGAGCGCAGCTTCCTGCAGCTGCTGTTCTCGGCCCAGGACCTGCGGGACCTGCTGATGGGATCGCGCTACCTGGCGTTCGTGCTGCGCCTGGACGACGAGGCCCTCGCGGACCTGCGGTCCCAGGTGGATTCGACCCAGGGCCTGCGGGGGGAGCGCGAGACCGAGTGGCAGACCCTGCGTTCGCGGATCACCGAACGCCAGCAGATGCAGGAGGAGCAGCGGACCCTGCGCACCCGGCGAGGTGACCTGCTGCGGCGGGTCCAGTCCGAGCGCCGGTCGGCAGCCGTGGCTGCCGCCGAGGCGGACCGGGCCGAGGGAGCGATGGCCCAGGTGACCCAGGGCCTGACGGAGGCGGGCCCGACCTCGACGACCCCGGCGGCAGAACCGGCCGGCGGTGGAACGCCCGACCCCGGCCGGGTACCGTCGGTGGGATTCGGACGCCAGAAGGGGCGCCTGCTGATGCCCGCGGTGGGGGACGTGTCCGGGAGCTTCGGCTGGCACGCCGTCGAGGGCACCACCGACCGCGCCTTCCGACGCGGGATCGACATCGACGCCTCCGAGGGGGAGGAGGTGCGGGGGGTGTTCGCCGGTCAGGTGCGCCGGGCCGAGTGGATCCGCGGCTTCGGCAACGTGGTCATCCTCGATCACGGCGACAGTTACTTCACCGTCTACGCCCATCTCCAGGGTTTCGCGGTGGAGACCGGAGAGATGGTCACCACCGGCCAGGTCATCGGCACGGTGGGTGAGACCGGCTCCATGCGGGGGGCCTACCTGCACTTCGAGATCCGCCACGAGGGGCAGCCCATCGATCCGCTGGGCTGGATCCAGATTCCGCCCGGGGTTTCGGTGCCCTGATCCCTCCCGGGGCCGCGATCCATTCCCGCGCTGTCGAATCAGTCGTCGTCGGGATCCCGCCAGGGGGGGCGCGAGGTACCCTCCTCGTCCAGATCCTGGGCGATGTCGGTGCCGCGCGCGGGGTCCATATCCTCGAGGCTTCCCACGTCCTCCAGGCTGTCGGAGTCGTCCAGGTCCCCGGTCTGGGAGAGGAGGGAGTCCTCGGGGGGCATCTGGATGGCCTCGTCCGGACGTGGGCGTTGCAGCTGGCCGGTGGGCTCGGCCGGCGGTGAGCTCCCCACCGGTGGTGCGGTGTCGGGGAACGCGCTCGCCATGGAGTCGTCGTCAACGAAGGCCTCGAAGGTCTCGGTGAACCGGAAGTCGCGCTCCCGTTCGATGGTGGCGGTAGCCCAGAAGACGTCGGCCTCCTCTTCCGTCCACTCGTTGGCGTCGATGCAGCTCTCCAGGGCCTCCCGGAGCGCGTCCATGGACGCGTACCGATCCTCGGACGCGGTCTCGAGGCAGCGCATGATGATCCCCTCCAGATCGGGGGGGACGGTCACGCCTTCTCGGACCTCGGAGGGACGTCTGGGTCTCGAGGTGAATTTCATCACCACCAGGCGGTCCTCGGAGTCACTGTAGAACGGCCACCGACCGGTCAACATGTAGTACATCACCCCGCCGAGGGCGTAGACATCCTCCGCCGCGCTCGCCGGCTCGCCCAGCACCTGCTCGGGTGCGGCATACCCCACCGTCCCGTGGAACACGCCGTCGGCGATGCTCTCCTCGATCTGCTTGACCTTCTGCTGGAGTTCGGGGGCCTCGTCCATGCCCTCGAGCTGGCGGACCACCTCGGACGCGTTGGGGGACCAGGAGGGGAGGACCTTCACCAGGCCGAAGTCCAGCACCTTCAGGAAATCGGGTTGGCCCTCTCTCTGGGTGACGAAGAGGTTCGCGGGCTTGATGTCCCGGTGGATCAACCCCTGTTTGTGCGCGCCACCGAGGGCGGTGCAGGCCTGGCGCATCAGGTGAATCACGCGGGCGGGGGACAGGGGACGGCCCTTTTGCCGCAACTCCTCTTTGACCATGCTCTGGATGTCCAGGCCGCGCAGGTACTCCATCACGTAGAACAGATCGCCGGTGACGTTCTCGCCCAGGTCGTAGACCTGGATGATGTTGGGGTCCTCCAGCTGGCTGGTTCGGCGGGCCTCGGTCAGGAAGAGATTGCGCACCAGCGCCATGTCGGTGATCTTCTCGGCGGCGATCACCTTCATCGCTGCGTCCCGGTTCAGCTCCCGGTCCCGGACCCGGTAGACGATGCCCATCCCCCCGCGCGCGATCACCGATTCGATCCGGTATCGATCGAAGTGCAGCGCCTTGATCTCCCTCCCCATCATCAGGTGGTAGATCGCCGAGCCGAACACGCCCACCACCAGGAAGCCACCGAGCCCCGAGACCGCCAGCCTGACCCGCGCCAGGTTGTCGCCCGTGACCATCGAGAGATCTCCCAGGGCATACAGCGAGTAGAGGGCGAGCCCCACGGGCAGGGCGGCGGCGAGCCCGATACAGGTGGGGAGGGCACGCCGCATGCCCCCCGGCACGATCACGCAGCGCACCATCATCAGCTGCCCCAGGCCGATGTAGAGGTCCGGCGCCAGGTCCCAGGTCGCGGCGATGATGTAGGTGATCACCAGCCCCGCCAGCGTGAACGCGACGGTGTCGGTGGCGTAGACGAGCCGCCAGGGGATGATCCGGAAGTGGAGCAGCAGGGTGACGACGCCGAGCCCGATCCCCAGCAGCAGCCTCGCGCCCAGGAAGGACCAGATCATGCCCGCCGACAGGTGTTCGTGGGCGACATACCAGTCCAGCCAGAAGTAGCTGGGCAGCAGGATGGCGCCCAGACCGCAGGCGAAGGTGAGCCGCTCGCGGAACAGCTCCTCGGGATCCTGCACCGAGCGGACCCGCAGGAAGGGCGCGAAGACGCGCTCCGTCAGACGCTTCCAGCCCGGTTCCCTACGCTTCATCGACGCGACGTGTCCCTCATCAGCCCCGCCCATCCTCGGGCGGAGGCGCGTTGGGGGATTCTACCACCGCGAGGAACACGGCAGCCCGTCAGGGTTTGCGGGCGTGGGCCAGGAACACCGGCACGTAGAGCCACGCGTCCGGCCGACCCGCCAGGTTCTGCAGCGCGTCCAGGAGCTCCTCGTCCGCCTCGTCCCACAGACCGGCGCGCCGGAGCGTCTGGGCCTTGAAGCTGAAGGCCAGGTCGGCGAGCTGCTGGATCGGGAAGACGTGGGAGGAGATGTTGAGTACGTCGGTCCTCGCCCCCTCGAAGCCCGCCTCCTCCAGGAGGGCGGCGAGCTTGCGTCCCACCCGGCGGTCGCCCCCCAGGGTGGCCTGGGACTCGTAGACCCGCCGCTGAAACTCCTGGAAACCCATCGGTTCGGGGTGGACCACGATGCCACCGTCGTCCACGTCCATCACGCCGATGATCCCACCCGGTCGGACCACGCGGCAGGCCTCCTCGAGCAGGCCCACGGGCCGCGAGACGTGCTGCAGCAAGAAGCGGCAGTAGACGAAGTCCACGGAGTCGGCCTCCAGGGGGAGCGCCTCGCCGGTGCCGTCCATGAAGGTCACCCGCTCCTGCAGCCCCATCTCCTCGGAGCGCTCGACGGCGCGGGCGCGCAGGCGAACCTCGGGCTCCACGCCGAGCACTCGCGCGCGGGGGAAGAGTCGGGCCAGCAGGAAGCTGGTCAGGCCGGGCCCCGAGCCGATGTCCAGGAAGGTCCTGGAGTCCTCGAAGCCGATGCGGCGGAACCACACGGACTCGATCTCCTGGCCAACCGCGGCCTGCTGCTCCAGCCGATCCAGCTCGGCCTCCGAGTCCTCGAGGGTGGCGATGGAGTAGGACTCCATCTTCGCCCGCGCCACCGGGGGCGCCGGCGGTGGCACGGGGCTCGGGCGCACGCGCTCGGGGTTGCCACGGCTCAGGCCGACGACCCGGTGGTTCATGGCGTCCAGGCGGCTGGCCAGCAGTGCGGTGACGTTGCGACGGACGGCCTGCCCCACCTCGGGGTCCTTGCGCTCGAGCTTCTCCACCAGGCCGTCGGGCAGCAGGAGGACCTCGGAGTCCTCCAGCGCCAGCAAGCTCGCGGAGCGTCCCGAACTGAGGAAGTTGGCCATCTCGCCGAACAGCTCCCCCGGTGTCAACACGGCGAACAGGAAGGGATCCGGACCGTCGTCCAGCGTCACACCCAGCTTGCCCGACAGCAGCAGCCCCATCCCCTTCTCGTTCTCGCCCCGGGTGTAGAACCGCTGCCCCGCAGGCACCTGCAACGTCGGCAGGTTCTCCAGGTAGGGATCGATGCGCTCGCGGTCCACACCCTCGAAGATCGACGGCGGTCGGAACGCGGGGCTCGAATGGGCCACGGCGGACCAGAACTCCCCGAGCTTGCGCGGGGTCACCTTCGGGCTGCGGAAATCCTCGTACCTGCGGTCCAGGATCGCGGCCATCGCCCCGCTGTCGGACATCTCCGGGGCCAGGAATCCGGCGAAGGGGCTACCCACCGACTGCAGGTAGTCCCGGTCACGCAGCGTCCAGGCCAGGGGAACCCGGAGGCCCGCGCTCTCGTAGGGTCGGAACGGAGGGGCAAAGGGTCGGTAGCCCATCTGGTAGTAGGGTCGGACCAGCGCCAGCTCGGAGATGCAGATCTCCAGCAGTGCGCCGACTTCGTACGCGATCCGGTACATGGTGGCGACGAGCTGCGAGGCGATGGTCAGGCCGCGGTAGGCCGGGTCGACCATGAACATGCCGGAGTGGCAGATTCGATCGGGTCCTGGCTCCTCCAGCAAGGGGCCCAGGCTGAGCTTGTCGACCAGGGAGGGCGGGAAGGCGGTCTCCGCCCCGAACATCGTCCGTACCGTCCCCACGATCGTCCCGGCGTTCTCGTCGTAGGCCACCAGGATCCGGGCCTGGTCGTCCAGCTCGTCGGTGTAGATCCGGCGCTCGTGATCGGCGAACGGGAGCGGCTTCTTCAGCTCCTCGACATACACACGGTACCGGAAGCGGTAGATCTCCTCCCGGTCGGCCCGGGACGTGGCTTCCTGGACTCGAACGAACACGGCAGCTCCCCTTCGTCCGCGGCCGGCTCGGGGCCGGCATCTACCTCGGCTGTCACCCCGTCGTGGCGGCGATCATAGCACCGCGCGGGGGCGCGGCGCGCGAGGTGCCGACTCAGGGGCCGCGGAAGGGGCCCTGGAGCGCCCGCGGGAGCGCCGTCCACGCCGGTGTGTCCGGGGGTAGCTCCCCCCGCGCGTGGAAGGTGTTCCACAGCAGGACGGGACCGTGGAGGCGGCCGCTCCGGGCCGCCGCGGACAGGGCCGCGAGGGTGCGGCCGGTGTAGGTCACCTCGAGCTCCAGGCCCTCGGCTTCCCGGGCCAGCGCCACTGCGGCCAGGGCCTCCGGCGTGTCGGTACCGTACCCGGGTCCCTCGAATCCACCCACGGCCTCCAGGTGCAGGTCGGGCGGCGAATCGGCCACCCTGCCCCGGTCCCCCAGGAGCCTCCACACCCGTTTGCACAGCCGCAGGGTCCTGGCCGCGGACGCCATCTTGGGATCGACCACCCTCACCGCCCGGACCTGGGTCCGCACGCCGCCGAGTGCCAACCCCAGGGTGAGACCCGCCGACGTGCCCGCGGATCCCAGGGGAAGGTAGACCGCCGAGGGGGCGGGGAGTTCCCCCGCCTCGATCTGGGCCGCCAGCTCCAGCCCCGCTTCCACGTACCCGAGGGTACCCAGGGGCGACGAGCCCCCCGGTGGAATCCAGTAGGGAGCCGAGCGCCGCAGCGTGACCCGGACCAGGGCGGCGACGACCCTGGGGACGCTGCGGACCTCGCCGGGGGCGTACCACATCCGCGCGCCGGCGCCCCGGAGGCGCAGCAACGTGTCGCGCACGTGATCCGAGGCCACCTCGTCGATGAGCACCACCGCCGAGTCCATCCCGGCCTCCCGGGCGGCCAGGGCGGTGGCCAGGCCGTGGTTGGTCCCCAGGTAGCCCATGGTGACCAGGGTCCGCCGGCGTTTGCGCAGCGCCTCTCCCACCAGGAATTCGAGCTTGCGCGCCTTGTTGCCCCCCACCGGGGGCCCCCCGCTGTCGTCCTTGAGCCACAGCTCGGGCAGCGAGAGCTCCTCCCCCATGGCCGCGAGCCGGCGGACGGGGGTCGGACGGCGGACGAGGGGGAAGCGAGGTACGTTCCGGGCCAACTCCGGAAATCGCTCGAACAGCAGCAGCGGATTGCGGCGCGAAGGGACCACGTCCCTCTCCCTCCCCGGCCGGCGCAGCGGGTTTCGCAGGGGACTTCCCGCCGCCCGACCGTGGGAGTAGTATCCCCCCGTTTGCGAGGAGGAACCAATGAGCAAGCACCTGATCCTCATCCTGTCCGTCCTGGCGCTGGGCACCTGGCTCGCCGCCTGCGAGACCACCGATGCCCCCACCGACGCCGCGGACGCCGGCGCCGAGGCCGGCGAGTCCGCCGACGCGGCGGCCGATCCCGCCGACGAGGCCCCGGCCGAGATGCCCGCCGCCGTGGGTGCCGAGCTGGCCGAAGGGACCGAGCTGACCGCCATCGCCGACCTGGCGGCGGATCCCGCCCCCTTCGAGGGCAAGACCCTTCGGATCCAGGGCAACGCGGTCCACCGCTGCGGCTCCGGGTGCTCGCTGACCCTGGCCGACGGGGACGCCAAGTTCATGGTCAAGTCGGACACCGAGGTATTCCAGTTCCCCGAGGGCTGGAAGGACGGTGACGTCGTGGCCGAGGGCACCATCAAGACCTTCTCCGGGTGCGCCAAGCACAAGCAGGCCGCCGCCGAGGGCGAGGATCACGAGCACCACGATCACCACGGCGACGACGCCAAGGACGAGGTCAAGTACGTGCTGTGGGCCGACGGTGCGAAGCTGGTGAAGGCTGCGGCGGCCGAGGGCGAGGCCGAGACCGGGGCCGAGACCGGGGCCGAGGCCGAGGCCGACGAGAAGGCCGAATAGGGCTCAGCCGCCCTCGGCGACCTCGATCAGGAGCTGTTCGAGGGGGGCGAGGGCGTCGGCCCAGTCGAAGCGTTCCAGGGCGATCTCCCGGGCCCGCAGGGAGAGGTCGGCCCGCAGGTTCTCGTCCGTCAGGATCTCGACCAGCGCCCGGGTCAGTCCATCGGTGCCCTCGGCGATTCGGACGCCTTCCCCGTCCGCGAGGCCCAGCGCGTCCGCCGCCATGGGCGTCAGGACCACCGGCGTCCCGCAGGAGAGGGACTCGAGGACCTTGTTGGCCACCCCGGCGCCGAGACGCATGGGGCAGGCCGTCACCCACGCGGCCCTCAGAGGTTCGGCTGGATCCTCCACCGATCCGATCACGCGTACCGCGTCCCCATCGTCCAGCCTGCGAACCGCGGGACCGGCCTCGACCCCGACCACGTGGAGCTGGGCCCCGGGTCGCTGCTCCCTCACGCCGGGGAGGATCTCTCCCGCGAGCCGCACGGCCATGTCCCGGTTGGCCACCGTGCGCAGGTTGCCCAGAAAGACGATCCGGTCCGCCGCGGGCGGGACGCCATCATCCGGTGAGAAGTGGTCCGCTCGCACGCCATTGCCCGCGAGCACGGCGCGGCGCGGCCTCGCGCGGACGCTGAGGTCCGCCAGATCCACGGGGCTCACCAGGGAGATCCCATCTGCGGCCTCGGCGACCTCGCGTTCGTAGCGCTCCAGACGCGGGAGCTCCAGCCGGTACAGGACCCGCGTGCGCCGGTCCACCATGGGCAGCGACCGGCGGTAGTTCAGCGAGATGCTGTCCTGCACGTCCACCACGGTGGGGCGCCCGCTGGCCAGGGCGAACGGCGCCGTCCGGATCAGGGACGCCAGGACCACGTCGGCGTCCAGCGCGAGCCCGGCGAGATCCCCCATCAGCGTGCGGCAATTGAAATAATGCACCTGCAGGGGCAGCCGTGAGGCCAGCAGCCCCGCCGCGCAGCGGGCGATTCGCTCGAGTCGCGGGACGGGGTAGATGTGGACCGATTCGGCCCGACGGGCGAGCGCCTCGCGGGCGGCCACGGTGTCCTCGCCCGGCTCCGCGAGTGCCACGAGGGTCAGCCGATGGCGCCGGGAGAGGGCGCGGAAGATCTCGTACAGCCGCAACCTGTCCCCCCCCACCGGGGGGTACGGCACCCTCGGGGTCAGCATCAGGATACGTAGAGGTCGATGCACGGCAGCTGGGATCTGTGCAGGAGTGTCAGAGGCGGGATCCGGACGGAGGGGCCCCGGGACGTCAGTTCGCCGCGGCTCCGGCGGCCCCCGCCGCATCGGCTGCCACCGTCGGGTCCGCGGTGATCAGGTAGAAGAGCACGATGGCCGCCACGCCGTTGATCAGAACGGCCCACAGCGCCATCACCAGATACATGGTGCGGGTCCCATGCTGCAGCTGCCGCCCCTTGGCGACCCAGACCACCAGACCCAGGACGGTGCCCAGCACCGGGATCCAGCCCATGGACTGGATGAGGAAGTAGAAGGGGGCGAACTTCTCGAGGAACTTGCTACCCATGTCGGTCCCTCCGGTGACGCGGGGCGTACGGCCCCATGCCGGCGGCGCGTAGTATTCCACATCCCGCACCACCGGAAAAGGCCGGCGATCCCCCGCCGGCCCCTGTCCACGCAAAGGAATCGTCAAGAACGGCGGCGCGCCAGCAACAACATCGACAGCAGGAGGGCGAGCGCGGCGCTGACGGGTTGGCCGCGGCCGGGCACCCCGCAGCCCTCGCAGCCCGCGGGGCCGACGCGCAGCACCACGGGCAACTCCACGGGTGGGCCCTCCGCGTCCGATGACGAGAACGTCAGGACCGCGTCGTACCGACCGTCCCGGGGGCCGGGGATCGAGAAGATCACCGGCACCGAGGCCACGTCGTCCCTCGTCTCGCCCGCCGGGGTCCGCAGCTCGATCCAGTCCACGTCGGCCTCGACGGCCCAGGCCATCCGCCCTTCACGGCAGTTGCGAAGCTCCACCCGGGTCTCGGCCCCACCGTCGCCCCGCACGAGGTAGCCCTCCAGGGGGTCGGGCTCCACGCAGATCTGGGCCGGCTCGAGCACCGCAAGCTCGACGGGGATCCCCAGGGGGTGATTGGTCGCACCCGGGGCGTCGAGGCGCAGCTCGGCCTGGTGGTGGCCGAGGGCCAGCCCCGAGGGTTCGAGAGTCAGCTCGATCCAGTCCCCCGCCTCCCCCGTCGTCGGCTCCACCGTCAGCCAGTCCACATCCCCCTGGGCGGTCCAGGTCAGGTCGTCGAGACCCGCGTTGTCCACCCGGATCTCCACCGGGATCGGCGCCCGGTCGCGGGTGTCCTCGACCACCTCGTGCACGGTGGGCCACAGGGTGGGGAAGCCGATCCGCAGGGTCGGATCACCCACCAGGGTCATGCCGTACGACCAGCAGACCTCGCCGAAGTCGTAGGGCGCCTGTCCACGGAACCAGTCGGCGAAGGCCTCGCCGAAGGAACGGTGGCTCGCCAGGGCGTCGTAATAGGGCCCCGCCGAGAGCATCCCGCCCGTCTTGGTCGATCCCAGGGCGATCAGGCCGTGGTCGGTCTGCAGGGCGTACACGCCGGCCAGGTACACGTGGTCGGCGAAGTTGGCGGCCGAGCAGGCGAACAGGTTGTAGAACAGGGCGTCCGCCGGTGCGGGGATCTGGTCCCAGGTCAGGGTGTCGTACAGCCCGTGGCGGACGAAGAAGTGGGCGTCCGGGCTGGAGTGTACGTACAGGGCCACGGCGTCGTGACCGCCCAGGAGCCGTCCCGTGTAGTCACCCGCACAGGTCGTGTCGGCGTCGGACTCCGCCGTCACCTGGGGAAAGGCGGCCCCCACCTCGCCAACGTACCAGTTCGTCCACTCGGCCCAGTCGTCGTCCACGTACACCAGGGCGTCCCCCGTGGGAAGGATGTCGCCCCGTCGGAAGGCGTGGTTCCGGGCCAGGTACTCGGCGACGAGCTCGGTCTCGTCCCCCATGTCCTCGGTGGCCAGCAGGCGACCGACCCAGATCTCGGGGCGGGTGTCCCCCTCCCCGTCCTCGTGGCGGTCGGGTACTCCGTCGCCGTCGTCGTCCTCCCACACCCCGTCCAGGTCCATGTAGTACAGGTCGCAGGGGAAGACCACGTGACCGTACTCGTTGTGGTCGTCCTCGATCTCGAACCAGGCCACCGGAACCGGGCCGATCAGCAGGGCTCCCACGAGGGGGTCGTCGGCATCCAGTTGCGCCAGGTGCGCTCTGAGCTCGGCGGCGTCGCCCCCGGACAGGCCCTGGAGCACCACGTCGTGGCCGTCCACCGTCAGGTCGTCCACGAAGAGCTCCAGGGCGTCCTCGAGGCCAGCGCCGAGGGAAGCTTCGACAAGCACGACGACCCTCCCCCGGGACGTCCGGCGCCCGCCCTGGGCGGCGACGACGGAGTGGGAGACGACCTGGAGCGGACCCCCAGGGGGGTGCGCGGCCGCCCAGGTCTCCGGGGAGATCTCCCGCCCCCCGAATTCCTCGGGCCACACGGAGCGCGGAATCTCGGCGGGATCCGGGGCCGCCGCGGACGCCGCACCGGCAACGAAGATCAGGGCGAGGGCGAGGACACGGGTCACGGGCGATGGCTCCGGTCCCATGATGGCCGTGCCCCGGGGCCAGATCCAGGGCCGACTCGGGCCCGACGCCGGTGTGAGCCGTCGGCGGGGTCAGCCGGATCCGTCGTCCAGCAGCGCCCGCAGGGCCCGGCTCACGGGCCGCCGGCCGACCACCCCCTCGAAGCGGCCGGTCTCCTCGCCGCTGGCGGACAGCAGCGAAAGTGTCGGCACGCCCCTCAGCTGGTAGCGGGCGGAGAGGTGTTCGTTGCGCCGCTCGGAGAGGTTGATCAGCAGGACCTCGTAGCCCCCCTCTGGCGCCTCGTCCACCAGGCGATCCACCGTGGGCCGCATCGCCCGGCAGGCCGGGCACTCGTCGGTGTAGAACTCCACCAGCCGCGGGGCGACGGACGCCTGACCGAGGGCAGGCTCCACGGGGGTGCCGTCCTCGGTGAACGCAGTGGCAGGGACCGCGTCCATCAACGGCGGGGGGTCCGCGGGTCCACGGATCTCGCGGCTGCCGAACCACACGACCGCCGCAGCGAGCAGGAGCACCCCGGTCAGCCAGTTCCGCCGGATCCAGGAGTGCCCGGTCTTGGTTTCGCCCATGGTTCTCTCCGCGCGACGCCGGCGCGCGCTGCGCCGGTGTCCCGTCACCTCCATAGAGCCGCAAGAGGCCCGTTTCGTTTCACGGGATCCGGGATGAAGGTCTAAATCCGCCCCGGCGGTCAGTTGTCGAGCCGGACCCGCAGGTCCGCCAGGTGGTGGATCAGCTCGTCCAGCCGCTTGGAGAGCAGCTGGCGCTCCCCGAAGGTGACCGCCTCGCCACCGGGGGATTCGGGCGCCATGGCCTCCAGCAGCGAGCGCTGCATCTTGCCCAGGGTGGCGCCAGCCTCCAGGAACAGCTCGGTCAACTCGCGGCCGTCCAGGGTCCCTTCGGGCACGTCCACCACGTCACAGCCGAGGCAGCGCAGATAGCCGCCGAACACGATATCGGGCCGGCCACAGAACTCCGACAGCAGTGGAAGCAGGTCCGCCGGAAGGTGGGATCGCCCCGCGATCCAGTGGGAGACCAGGGTCCGGTCGATGCTCACGCCCCGGTCCTTGAGCCACCAGACGAAGGCCTCGACCTTCAGCAGATCCCGCTCCCGCAGCTCGGCCAACATGTCGCGGGACCAGACACCGTACGGCCGCTTCACCACGCCCATGCCGTCTCCCTTCTCACCTGGAGCGAGTGTCTCGTGAGAAGCGGTCCAGTGCAAGCTGGGTTCAGCGCAGGACGAGCGGGATGGGGAGCGCGGGATGCGGCCGCCCCAGGAGGAATGGAACGATGACCCACAGGACGTCTTCCGATTCACGACTTCGCCTCTCCGAGATCGCCCTCTGGGGCGCCCTGGCCCTCGGGCTGGTGGCGCTCCTGCTGGCGTTGCCGCGCGTCGGGTCGGCCCAGCAGAACCCCGAGGACCTGGCCCGGGAGCTGCTCGACGCCACCGACGACCTGCAGCGGGGCGAGTCCAGCCACGCCCGGGTGACCATGCAGGTCAAGACCGCCCGCTTCGAGCGGACCCTGACCCTGGAGTCCTGGTCCCGGGGCGAGGAGACGTCGCTGATCAAGATCCTGAGCCCGGTCAAGGAGGCCGGGATGGCGACCCTGAAGGTCGACAAGAACATCTGGAACTACCTTCCCAAGGTCGACCGGACCACCAAGGTCCCCGCCTCGATGATGTCCGGGGCCTGGATGGGCAGCCACTTCAGCAACGACGACCTGGTCAAGGAGTCGCGGATGGCCGACGACTACACCTACGAGATCGTCGAGATGCCGTCGGACAACGCGGACGGACTGTACATCATCCACCTGACCCCCAAGCCGGACGCGCCGGTGGTCTGGGGCAAGGTGGTGGTCAACATCCGCGGCGAGGACCGCCTGCCCACGGTCATCGAGTACCGCGACGAGAAGGACCAGCCCGCCCGGACGATGGTGTTCTCGGATGTGCGCGAGCTGGGCGGCAAGCGGGTGCCCTGCACCATGACCCTGGTGCCCGAGGACAAGCCCGAGGAGTTCACCCGGTTGACCTACGAGTCCCTGGAGTTCGACGTGGGCATCCCCGACTCGACCTTCACCGTCCAGGCCCTCCGGTGACCCAGAGGTCCCCCGGAGGGGGAGCGACCGCGGCTCCGGCCGCTGGAAAACGCACCTCGAGCGGCTCGGTCCCGGCGACGAGGCGTACAATGCGCGACATGAACCGCGCGCACCGGGTGGCCGAGGCGGTGCCCCGGGAGACGAGGCCATGAGCAAGGGGTTTCTGGCGCTGATGCTGTTCGCCCTGGTGGTGGTCCCCGGACCGGCCAGGGCGGCGCGGGTGGCGGACACCGGGTACTCCACGCTCGACGTGGGCGGGGACGTCAAGAGCTTCTTCTTCGGGATGTTCGGCTACGAGCACTTCCTGATGCCCGACGATCCCATCGCCCAGGGCAGCCTGGACCTGAGGCTCAAGTTCGACGGGACCTACGGCCGCTGGCTCTCCTACTCGTTCCACCACCAGGCCACCGCCACCGTGGCCAGCGGCGCCGTGGACCTGGGGGGGGCGTTGTCGCCGGCGGGGACCGGGGGCAGCGGCGTCCCCGAGGCCTTCGACATGTCCTGGGAGCAGACCCGGACCGACTCGTTCTCGCTGACCGGTCGCATGGACCGGATGTGGATCGGGTTGTCCGTACCCCACCTGGACATCACCATCGGCCGCCAGCCCGTCTCGTTCGGGTCCACCTACTTCTTCACCCCGATGGACCTGGTCGCCCCGTTCTCCCCCACGGTGGTCGACCGGGAGTACAAGCCCGGGGTGGACGCGGTTCGGATCGACGGCTACTTCGGCACCTCCGGCAAGATCACCGCGGTCGCGGCCTACGCGGGAGATTGGGACCCGGACGGCCTGGTGATCGCCGGGCACGGCAGCTTCACCGTGGGGGTGTACGACATCGGACTGTTCGTGGGCTCGATCCACCGGGAGACCGTGCTCGGCGCGGGCTTCATCGGCGCGCTGGGGCCCATCGGGTTTCGGGGGGAAGCCACCGTCACCTTCCGCAAGGACCACGTGGAGCGCAAGAAGCTCCCCTTCGTCCGGGCGGTGCTCAGCGCGGACGCCGCGCTGCCCGAGAACGTCCACATCACCGGCGAGGTGTACTACCAGAGCTTCGGCGGCAAGGACCCCGAGGACTACCTGCCGCTGACCGCCACCGATCGCTTCGAGCGGGGCGAGGTCTGGGCCATGGGGCGCTGGTACGCAGCGCTCTCGGTTTCCTTCGAGCTCACGCCGTTGCTGTCCGGCTCCGCCTTCGTGATGGGGAACCTGGGCGACGGCAGCTGCCTCATCGGGCCCACCCTGTCGTGGTCCGTGGCGGGCAACGCCGACCTCTCCTTCGGGGCCAACATCGGCCTGGGCAAGCGCCCCGACGAGATCGAACTCGAGGACTTCTTCCACCCGGACTACACGCCCCTGAGCGAGGGCGAGATCCTCCACATGATCCCGATTCGCAGCGAGTTCGGGTTGATGCCCGCGATGGCCTTCGTGCAGATGCGGGCGTACTTCTAGCCCCCATGACGGACCGGCATCCCCTTACGGAGAAGGTCAAGGACCGACTGCGGGCCGATCGCCCGCGGGAGGCCGCCGAGCTCCTCGAGGGCTGGCTGGCGGATCACGACGACGACCGCGCCGCCCTGGCCATGCTGGCGGTGGTCCGCCGGGCGGAGGGCAAGCTGGTGGCGGCCTTCGAGGCCCGACGGCGGCTGGTGGAGCTCGATCCCCAGGACGCGGCCGCGTGGGCCGAGCTGGGGCAGATCCAGGAGGCCTGCGGACGCCACGCCGATGCCCTGCGCTCGGTCCTCACCGCCACCCGTCTGGCCCCCGACGACACGGGGTTGCAGCGCCAGCTGGGCCGGGTCCTGCTGGCCCAGGGGCAGGCGGCCCAGGCGGAGCGCGTGTTCGAGGCCATCCTGGCCCTGCAACCGGATGACGCGGAGACGCAAGCGGCCCTGGCCGCCGCCCTGGAGCAGCGGGGCGAGACGGACCGGGCGCTGGAGATCCTCGGCCCCAGGATCGAGGCCGGCGAGCGGGATCCGGCGACCGCCCTACCCTTCGCCCGGGCTTGCCGGCGTCGCGGCCGTGCCGCCGAGGCGATCCCCGTGCTCCGGGACGTGCTGCGCACCCACCCCTCCCCGCTGACGGGCCACGAGCTGGGCAACCTGCACGAGTCCGCGGGGGATCACGACGCAGCCTTCGAGGCGCACCGGAAGGCCAACGAGGCCCTGGGTGCGACCCACGATCCCCGGGCACACGCCTCGCACATCGACGGCCTGATCGCGGCCTTCGGGGCCGGTTCGTTCGGTGGGCTCCCCCGCGCGGCGGACGATTCCCCCCGTCCCCTGCTGATCGTGGGCATGCCCCGCTCCGGCACCTCCCTCGCCGAGCAGATCCTCGCCGCCCACCCCCGGGTCCACGGCGCCGGAGAGCTGCCCGCGATGCCCGCTCTGGTCCAGCAGCTCGAGCGCGCCCTGGGGATCCCCTACCCCGCCTTCCTTCCGCGGCTGACGCCGGACCTGGCCACCGCCTCGGGCAGCGCCTACCTGGGCCACCTGGCCAAGCTGGCCCCGGACAGCGCCCGGGTGGTGGACAAGCTCCCCCACAACTTCCTCTTCCTCGGCCTCGCGGCCCTGCTGCTGCCCGGAGCCCGGGTGGTCCACTGCGCGCGAGATCCCCTGGACACCTGCCTGTCCTGCTACTTCCAGAGCTTTCGGGAGACCCACGCCTGGAGCACCGATCTGACCTGGCTCGGACGGTACTACCGGGACTACCGGCGCCTGATGGACCACTGGCGGGAGGTCCTGCCGCTGCCGATCCTGGACCTCGAGTACGAACGCCTGGTCACCGACCCCGAGCCGGCGATCCGCGAGCTGCTGGAATTCTGTGGCCTGGAGTGGGATCCCGCCTGTCTGACCCACGCCGACACCCGCCGCGAGGTCCGCACGGCGTCCTACGCCCAGGCCAGCCAGCCGATCTACACGTCGTCGGTGGGGCGTGCGGAGCGGTACCGGGAGCATCTGGGAGCGCTCGTCGAGGGAATGGGGACGTACGTAAGAAAGTAACTTGCGCGCCGCGCAAGTTACTTTCTTACGTACGTCCCTATTTCACGTCCGCCAGGTCCTCGATCAACTCGATCTCCCAGAACCCCGTCAGGTTCGAGGCGTACTTCAGGGCCGTCTCACCGTCGTCCGGCTTCCAGGCCAGGTAGGCGATGTGGATCTCCCCGTGGAGGTCGACGGCAATGGAGGAGTGCCGTCCCACGTCCCCCGCCGCGTCGATGATCGTGACCTCCCAGTCGCCCCCGCTCTTCACCGCGTGGCGCAGGTCCCCGTCGTCGCCGGCGTAGTAGCTCAGATGCACCGCGCCATCGGGGCCGATGTCGATGCCCGTGCACCATCTCCCGGGGTCGCCCTCGTCGTCGACGATCTCGCTCGACCACGATCCCTCGACGCCCCAGGCGTGTCGCACGGCGCCGGCGCCCGAGTCGCGGTAGGCCACGTGGATCACCCCGTCCTCGGCGAGGGCTGCGCTGGCGTGCCGGCCCGCGGCGCCGCTGTCGTCCACGGTCTCCACCGACCAGTCGCCCCGGGTCCCGTGGGCGTGGCGGAGCTCGCCGTCGTCCGCCGCGTGGAACAGGACGTGCAGCCGGTCGTCGGAGTCCACCACCAGGTCGTGGTCCCCGAACCCGCCGCCCACGGTGGCCACCCGCTCCTGGAACCACCCCTGACCGTCTACCACGGTGGCGTGGTACAGGTCCTCGCCGTCGAAGTACCCCACGTGGACGCCGCCCTGGCTGTCCACCCCCACGGACGAGTTGCCCGGAGCGTCCCGAACCTCCGTGCCCGGGTCCACCACCGCGGAGGCCCAGGTGGTGTTGTCCCGTCGCGCGTAGGCCGGTTCGCCATCCTGGAAGAAGCTCACGTGCACGTCGCTCTCGCCGTCCACGAAGACGCCGGTCTGGGCCCCCCGGTGGCCGCCGACGCTGATCTCGTCGCGGCTCCAGGCGGCTCCCCCGTTGCTGGCCCAGCGGAGCTCGCCCACCGTGGTGCCCGGGTCGTCGTGGTGCCAGAACAGCGCGTAGTGAACGATGTGGGCGGCGTTGTGCACGTCCGTGTCGATGGCGGTGTACTGCCCGGGACCGCCGCTGTCGGTCTCGATGTCGGTGACATCGTCGTCGTCGTCGTCGCCCGTGTCGTCGTCGCCGGGATGCTGGCCGCGGCCGAACCCGTCCTCGGGGCGGCACGCCTGCACGGCCACCAGCGCGACGACCAGGGCGCTGGCCAGGAACGCACGAACCCATCCCATGCCCTTGATCCTCACCCCTCCGCCGAGTTGCGGCAAGCCTGATCCCCCCCATCGTCCACAGCCGGTGTAGGATTCCGCCCCGTAGCATCGAGGGGAGCGCGATGAGGTCCGAGGACAAGGAACGGATCCAGGTGGAGGTGGTCAGCCGGGTGGTGGAGCGCCACGTGCAACGTGAGCGCAGTGCCGCGTCGGGCTACCTGGAGCACCTGGTCAACGACACGCTGTACCACGAGCGGCTGAGGCTGGAGAGCGAGAACCCCGACCAGCCCCGCATCAGGGCGGACATGGCGCTCTACCGGCCCATGCGGGCGCGAATGCGGCACGCATCGCCCAGCGACCTGCAGGCCATGCTCCAGGAGATCGCCCGCCACCTGGTCGAGGAGATCACCGGCCACTTCGATCCGCGGGTGTACCGGGTGGCGACCCGGGTCGTGCCCCCGGGCCTCTCCCTGCTGCTCAACGCCATGAGCCCGACCCGCCTGGCCTCGCTCAAGGACCTGAAGGCCACGGTCGCCGACCACGTGGAGCTGCGCGGTGACATCGAACAGATCAAGCGCCTGTCGCGGCGCGGCACGCTGGTGGTGGTCCCCACCCACTCCTCCAACCTCGACAGCATCCTCCTCGGCTACGCCTGGCACCTGATCGGGATGCCGCCGCTGTGCTACGGCGCCGGCCTCAACCTGTTCCACAACCGGATGCTGTCGTTCTTCATGCACAACCTCGGGGCCTACAAGGTCGACCGCAGGAAGAAGGCGGGGCTGTACAAGGACCTGCTCAAGGAGTACGCGACCTGCTCCATCGAGATGGGGTACCACAACCTCTTCTTCCCCGGCGGCACCCGCTCCCGCAGCGGCGCGGTGGAGAGCAAGCTCAAGAAGGGCCTGCTGGGGACCTCGGTCAGCGCGTACGTCAACAACCTGCGCAACCGCAAGCCCAAGCCCGACATCTACATCATCCCCACGACGCTGTCGTACAAGCTGGTGCTCGAGGCGGAGACCCTGATCGACGACCACCTCAAGGCGGTGGGCAAGAGCCGCTACATCATCGAGGACGACGAGTTCAGCAGGCCGAGGCGGATCCTGGACTTCTTCCGGGACCTGAGCGCGCTCGACGGCAAGATCGGCGTCACCTTCTCCCCCGCCCTGGACGTGTTCGGCAACCGGGTCGACGACGACGGCAACAGCCTCGATCCCCGGGGACGGCCCGTCGATCCACGGCGCTACGTGATGAGCGACGGCCAACCCGTCCACGACGCCCAGCGGGACGCCCAGTACACCCGTGACATGGAGCCGGAGCTGGTGGACTCCTTCCACCGGGACAGCGTGCTGATGTCCACCAACGTCGTGGGCCACGCCCTGTTCCGCATGCTCGATCGGGCCAATCCGGGTATGGATCCCTACCGCCTGCTGCGCACCGGGGGAGAGAAACCCTCCTTCCCCATGGCCGACCTCCATCGGGAGACCGACCGCGTGCTGGAGGCGCTGAAGGGGGCGCGGACACCGCCACGGTTCGGCGACGAGCTGGCCGGCGGCGGCGCCCCCGCCGCCGTCGCCGCCGCGCGCAACCACGTCGCCATCTACCACGAGCCGCCCCCCGGCGCACCCCCCCGCGCCCGGGGGGTGCACCCCGCCCCCCACACCCCCCCCCCCCCCCCCCCCCCCCCCCCCCCGCCCCCCCCCCCCCGCGACCGGGTGTTCCACGAGAATCGCCGGCTGCTGCTGTACTACGGCAACCGGCTGCGGGGATACGACCTGGGCCGGGCCCTGGCCGCGTGAGGGGGGAGCCTTGATGGACACCGTATCGGTCATCGGAGCGGGCAGCTGGGGCACCACCCTGGCCAAGATCCTCGCCGACAACGGCCGCCCCGTGCTGCTGTGGTCCCGCCGCAAGCAGCTGTGCGAGGAGATCAACGATCGGCACGAAAACGGCCGCTACCTGCCCGGCTTCACGCTGCCGAAACGGCTCGAAGCCACCACCGACCTCCAGCGGGCCTGCGAGGCATCGCGGTTGATCCTGCTGGTGGTGCCCTCCCACGGCCTTCGCAAGGTCGCCTTCCAGATGGGGGAGTTCCTGGGCGGCGACCAGATGATCGTCCACGCCACCAAGGGCATCGAGATCGAGACCGGCAAGCGCATGAGCCAGGTGATCCGCGAGGAGACCTGCGTTCGCAAGGTCGGGGTGCTCTCCGGCCCCAACCTGGCGCGGGAGCTGGCGGACGGCAAGCCGGCCGGGACCCTGGTCGCCTCCCCCTTCGACGAGGTCTTCCTCGCGGCCCAGGAGGCGCTGCACAACAGCTATTTCCGCGTCTACGCGGGCCACGACGTGGTGGGTGCCGAGGTGGGCGGGGCATTCAAGAACATCATCGCCGTGGCCGCCGGTGTGGCCGACGGGCTACAGCTGGGGGACAACACCAAGGCCCTGCTGCTGACCCGCGGACTCAGCGAGATGGCCCGACTGGGCGACACCATGGGCGCCCGGATCATGACCTTCGGCGGCATGGCCGGCATCGGCGACCTGATGTGTACCTGCGCCTCGATGCTCTCCCGGAACCACCAGGTAGGGGAGCGACTGGCCAAGGGCCAGCGGCGCGCGACCATCGAAAAGGAGATGCACATGGTCGCCGAGGGGGTGAAGACCACCAAGGCGATCCACCGTTTCGCCCAGTACAAGGGCCTGGAGTTGCCCATCGCCGAGGCCGTCCATCAGCTGCTGTACAGTCGCCGCTCGGTCAAGCGGGTCATCGAGGAGCTGATGGCCCGCCCGGCGGCGGGTGAGTTTGCCGAGCTGGGCGGATGAGGGCGCGGAGCAGGGAATGAGCTTTCCGGTAGATCGGGCCGACCAACGGGTCTTCGAGGACGACTGGACGGGCACGGTGGTGGTCTGCGACATCGACCGGACCTACCTCAACACCCGCTTCTCGTCGCTCAAGGGCATGGCCCGGATCCCGGTGGAGTTCGCCGTGGACAAGCGGGACATCGCCGGCATGGTGCCCCTGCTCCAGGAGCTGCGGCGGGGACCGGGGGCCGAGAGTCGCTTCACGCCCCTGTACTTCCTCTCCGCCAGCCCGCCCCAGATGCGCGGAGTGCTCGAGCGCAAGATGCTGATGGACGGCATCGAGCACGACGGCACCACCTTCAAGGACTGGCCGGCGGTGCTGCGCTCGGGCAAGTTGCGGCGCTTCAAGGAGCAGCTGGGTTTCAAGGTCACCGCTTTGCTCCACGGCCGCATGGCCCTGCCCCGGGGCGTCGAGGAGGTCCTCATCGGCGACGACCTGGAGAGCGATCCCCTGGCCTACGCCCTGTACGCCGACATCCTGGCGGGCCGCGTGCCCCACGACGGCCTGCCCCAGCTGTTGATGCGCCTCGGCGTGGGCCGCGCCGACGCCTGGGGCATCGCCGACCTCAAGAAGCTGCTTCCCGACATGCCCGGTGTGAAGCGGGCCTACATCCGCATGGAGCGCAACGACGATCCCGCGGCGCTGCACGCGTTCTTCCCGGGTGTGGTCCCCTGCAGGGACGCCTTCCAGATGTCCCTGTCCATGTTCGCCGAGGGCCTCCTGTCCCCCGCCGGCGTGGCCCGCGTGGGCCGCGGGGTCGCCGAACACGGCGCCTCCCCCGCCGATCTGGCCAGCCGGCTCACCGAGGCCGTCCGTCACGGGTACCTGCCCCCCGCAGCGGCCACGACCCTCGGGCCTGCCCTGGAGCGAGCCGACCTCCTCGACCCGGCACCTCCGGTGCCCGACACCGATCCCTTCTGGTCCGCCGTGCCATCGGACGACCGCAGCTGGACGCCCGAGAACATTGTCGACTAGAGACTTTCTGGGCGAATCCAGGTAGGGAAGAGCCATGCGTCCGCGCACCATCGCCCCCGCCTCGCTCCTGGTCGCCCTGGTCGCGATGGGCTGTGACTCCGTCGTGTCGTCGAGCGACCAGTGGCTCGCCGTCACCGCGGGAGGGCAGCACAGCTGTGGGATCCGGGTGGGGGGGGAGATCTCCTGCTGGGGGTTCGACCGCCGGGGACAGGCCAGCGCCCCCGAGGGGGACTTCCTGGCCGTCAACGCCCGCAGCGAACACACCTGCGCGGTGACCTCGGACGGACAGCTCCGGTGCTGGGGCTCGGACGAGTTCACCCAGGCCTCCCCGCCCCCGGACGGGGTGTTCGTGGCCCTCTCCGCCGGCGCCTACCACTCCTGTGCCCTGGACGACGGGGGCGGCCTCGAGTGCTGGGGCTGCGGCGGGGACAAGAACCTCGGGCAGTGCAATCCACCGGATCTTTCGTTTTCGTCCCTCGGCGACGGCAGTCGCCACGCCTGCGCCGCGGAGATCGATGGCACCGTCCGCTGCTGGGGCGACGACGAGTACAACCAGTCGGCTCCCCCCGCCGGCACCTTCACCCAGGTCACCGGCGGCCGCTACCACTCCTGTGCCCTGGACGAAGGCGGCGGCATCACCTGCTGGGGCCGGGACGACCTGGGCCAGTCCAGCCCCCCCGACGGCAGCTACACCCAGATCAGCGCCTCGGGGTTCTCCACCACCTGCGCCCTCCGCGACGACGGCGCCGCCGTCTGCTGGGGCGACGACGGCTACGGACAGGGCTCCCCGCCCGACGCCACCTTCGTCCAGCTCAGCACCGGTTCCCGCCACTCCTGCGGCCTGCGCGACGACGGCCACATCGAGTGCTGGGGCTGCGGCAAGCAGTACCTGGACGGCGGCAACACGGTGGCCTACCACGGGGAGTGCAGCCCGCCCTGATCTCGAGATGTTCAGGGTGTCGCGAGCCGGGCCAGCTCGGGTAGCAACGGATCCTCGCTGCCGCGGCCGATGGGAACCGCGAAGGGCTCGATCTCCCGGTGGCCCGGGTCGGTGGTGAGCTTCCAGTACAGCACGCCGCGGATCGGATCCCGGCGCGAGGCCGCGGTCACATCGGCCAGGGCGCGGAAAGCCAGGGCGCGCTCGGTCGCGTCGGGGGGCTGATCGAGCCAGAACACCGGCTTGCGGTCCGGCGCCTCGCCCACGAGCGAGAAGCCGGCGCTGGCCCAGGGATGCACGGTGGAGTTGGCCCGATCGGTGTAGCCCAGCTCGGTGAACACCACGGGCCGATCCCTCAGTTTCTCGGCCTTCTGGTAGGACCGGATCTCCCCCAGAACCCCGCGCCAGCCCTCGGTCATCTCGGCCAGCAGCTCGTCGTCCGGGGGGCGCTGATCGCGCATCCCGCGCAACGGGAAGTAGGCGTTGATGCCCATCAGGTCCAGACGGCGCCAGAACCCGACCTCGCGGTACTGGTCGAAGTTGGCGGCGTAGGTCAGCTCGCCCCGGTAGACGTCACGGACCGCGGCGATGGCGGCGGCCCAGTGGTCCGCCAGGGCGGCCCGGCGAGCGTTGATCCGCTCCACACCCCCGCCGTCGCCGACCACGCTCTCGGCCCAGCCCCGGAACTTTTCGTCCCGGGCGTCCAGGTAGGGGATCAGCGACGCATAGCCGCTGGCCCCGTGGTCGGTCAGGTGATGGGCCGCGACGCGGTCCGCGTGGGCCAGCAGGATGGCGCGTTCGGCGGCCTGCTTCCCCTCGTCCAGGTAGTAGGCCTCGAGCGCCGGGACCTCCTCCACCGGGACCGTCGAGGCCAGGTGGTTCAGCTCGCTGCCCACGGCGAACACGTCCACCCCCTCGGCCTCGCAGATCGTCGCCCAGTGGACCAGGAAGCGGGTGTAGGTCTCGAACCAGGCATCCAGCTGCGCGTCGGTCCGCGGCGCGATCATCCCGTGCCAGAGGAACTCGTTGGCCGAGAACGCGTGGTCCAGGGCCACCCGGGCCACGAACACCACCTGAAGCCCCTTGGCCTTCGCCGCCCGGATCTCCGACACCACCGCCGGGTCCTGTTCGTCGAACCACAGGTGGTCCGTGTCCCAGTCCCCCTGCATGGCATAGACGGTGACCGCCACCGTGTTCAGGCCCGCGGCGTCCACGGCCTCGACCCAGGCTTCGTGGTCCGGCTCGTTGACCTGGATCCCGCCGACGTACACCGGTTCGTCCGGGGGACGGGGGCCACAACCCAGCAGGAGGAGGAGCAACGAGGCGGGGACGAGTCGGTGCACTCGGATGGTGTACGCGGGCCCCCCGCGGAAGGCAAGTCAGGGCAGCCCGGTCCGGCGGAGCCCGCACTTGCGGCCGCCGTCGTCATGACTACCTTTGTTAGCCGGAGGAACCATGGGCGGTGGCGAGATCGTGGCGAGGGTGCTCGTGGAGCACGGGATCGGGCACCTGTTCACCCTGTGTGGAGGACACATCTCGCCCATCCTGGTGAGTGCCCGGGAGCGTGGGATCCGGGTCATCGACACCCGGCACGAGGCCACGGCCGTGTTCGCGGCCGACGCCCTGGCCCGGCAATCCGGCCCCCTAGGAGTGGCCGCCGTGACCGCAGGCCCGGGGGTGACCAACACGGTCACCGCCGTCAAGAACGCCCAGCTGGCCCAATCGCCGGTGGTCCTGCTGGGAGGGGCCACCGCCACCATCCTGCGGGGCAAGGGATCCCTCCAGGACATCGATCAGCTGGCCCTGATGAAACCCCACGTGAAGTGGGCCCGGTCGGTCCGCCGGCTGAGGGACCTGGAGCCCACCCTGGACCGGGCGATCCACCGGGCCGCGCCCGGGGTCCCGGGCCCCGTGTTCGTGGAGATCCCCCTCGACCTGCTCTACGACGAGAGCACCGTCCGCGAGTGGTACCTCAAGGGCGTCAACGGCTCGCGGCCCACCCTGGCCGGCAAGGGGATGAAGCTCTACCTCGAGCGGCACCTGGACCGCATGTTCGACGGCGTCGAGGCCCCCCACCCCCCCACCCCCTGGTCCCTGGAGGACATGGATCCCGGCCGCCACACCCGGGGACGGGCCCGCCGCAAGCTCGCTGGCGCCCACCGGCCGGTGATGCTCCTGGGCAGCCAGCTGATGCTGCGGGCCGCTGACGCGGATCGGGTCGCAGACGCCGTGGAGCACCTGGGCATCCCGGTCTATCTGTCGGGCATGGCCCGCGGGCTGCTGGGCCGGGACCACCCCCTGTGGATGCGCCACCACCGCAAGGCCGCACTCCAGGAGGCCGACCTGGTACTGCTCGCCGGCGTGCCCCAGGACTTCCGCCTCGACTACGGGCGCCACATCGGTCGGGGGGCGACCATCGTCTCCGTGAACCGATCCTGGCGCCAGCTGCTGCAGAACCGCCTCCCCACCGTGCCGGTCCACGCGGACCCCGCGGCGCTGCTGCTGGCCCTGGCCCGAGAGACGCCTCCGGGGGGTCACGGGGAATGGGTGACCCATCTGCGCCGGCGGGACGCGGACCGGGAGAAGGAGATCGCGCGGCAGGCGGAGATGCCGGTGCCCGGCGTCAACCCGGTCCAGGTGGCCCGGGAGCTCGAGCAGGTGCTGCCCGACGACTCGGTGGTCGTGGTCGATGGCGGCGACTTCGTGGCCACCGCCTCGTACGTGGTCTCCCCCCGGGGCCCCCTGCGCTGGCTCGATCCGGGGGTGTTCGGCACCCTCGGTGTGGGCGCAGGCTTCGCCCTGGGCGCCGCCGCGGCCCGGCCCGACGCTCAGATCTGGCTGCTGTACGGGGACGGCTCCGCCGGGTACTCCGTGGCCGAGTTCGACACCTTCGTCCGCCACGGGATCCCGGTCATCGCCCTGGTGGGCAACGACGCCTCGTGGGCCCAGATCGCCCGGGACCAGGTGGAGATCCTCGGCGACGACGTGGGTACCGTGCTCCGGCGCTCGGACTACGACGTCGTCGCCCGCGGTTTCGGCGCGAAGGGGCTGCAGATCCGCGAACCCGAGGCCATCCCCCGGGCCCTGCGCGCGGCCCAGGCCGCGGCCGCCGGCGGCCAACCCGTCCTGATCAACGCCCACATCGGCGCCACGGACTTCCGCAAGGGATCGATCTCGATGTGAGAGCTGGACCGGCCTACCTGGATCGCAACCCCTTGACCGCGCTCGCGAGCATCGGCCGCGCGGACCAGGCGAAGGACAGGCCGATGGCCACCGCCGGGATCGCGCCGGTGAACAGGATCTGCCGGGCGCTCAGGGCGATCCAGCCGAGCCACGATGCGAGCCAGAGCCCCGCGGGGATGCCGATGGCGACGGAGAGGCCGAATCCCAGGTAGGCCAGGCCGGCGCAGCCGTGGCTCAGGGCTGCGCCCCGGGCCTGTCCGGTGCGGTGGTGCTCGATCTCCCGGTGGGCCTGGGCGACCCGGTGGTGCCGGCCGCGCAGGGCCGCCGAGACCAGGTGGGCGGGCAGCAGGGATTCGGTGTGGCAGGCACCGCAGGTGGCGGTGACCTGGCCACCGGGGCGCAGGGTGTCACTGCAGCTGGGGCAGCTGGCCCGGGTTCCCCTGGGGAGGGCGAGGGGCACCCTCGTCAGCCGACGGAACTCCATCAGGCGGCCGAAGCCGAGGCTGGCCACGATCAGCAGGGCGGACACGCCGTAGGAGCCCAGGGTGAGCAGGGGACCGACCAGCAGGGTCGGGTCCAGGCGAATGGCGGCGATCGGATCCTCGGTCCGCGAGAAGAGGGACGCGGCCTGGGTCAGGGCACAGACACCGATCACGAGCACCATCAGGACCAGGTTGAGCCACAGCCCCTTTCGCCCGGCGCGGGTAGAGGCTCGGGCGCTCCCCAGCCCCCGGGCGGCGGCCTCCAGCTTGGCGTCCAGCAGCTCGCCCTCGAGGACCGGCTTGCGCAGGGACGGGGGCACCTCCACGCGGCGGAGACAGAAGGCGCAGCGGCTCGTGGCCCCGGCCCCGATGGGCACCGGTGCCCCGCACCCCGGGCAGCGCAGCTCGGTCCCCTGGCCCATGGTCCCGCCTTCCCCTCTCGGTCCTCGCCTACGCCCCCCCGGCGAACTCCTTGGCCTCGGCGAAGGCCACGTCCTCGTCGTCCAGGTAGCACCAGGGCGCCATGGTGAACGCGTCGCCGATGTGGGCCAGCTCGCGGTTCAGGTTCTCCCGGTCCCGGACCAGGTAGAACCACATGGCGGCCCAGTTCCGGAAGTGGATGGTCGACCGCCGGGGTCGGTGGTCCGGGGAGCCCAGGGAACGCCCGTAGGCGTCGAGCACCTCGGCTCGGACCTCCGGAACCTGCAGGTAGGCCTCGGCGGCGGGCTCGTCGTCCTCGAAGTTGTAGTCCCACAACCAGCGCTCGATGTGCGCCTGGATCACCACGACGGGGATGTCCGAACCGGGCGGAGCCCCCGTCGCGGCGGTGCGGGCGAACTCGAACATCGGTTCGTGGCCCGTGCCCGACCACTTGTGCGCCAGCGCCATGATCATCTGCATGTGGGCCGTGCGCTGCAGGGGATCCCTGCGGGCGGCCTCGGCGAACAGCTGGTGCCCCTCGGCGTTGTCCCCGTCCAGCCCCCTCAATCGGACGCTGATCAGGGACGCCCAGGGGCAGGGATCGCCCGGTTCCAGCTCCGCCGCGGTCCGCAGTGCCCCCTCGGCCCGTGCGAGGCGTTGCTGGAACCGATCCTGCGCCTGGTCGCTCACTGTGCTGGAGTGGCCCGCACCCCGGGCCTGCCAGGCCCAGTTCATCGCGTGGCGGCCCTTGAGTAGATGGGCGATGGCCGAATCCGGCGCATTGTCGCACCAGGCATCGAGGATCTTGTCGGAGCCCGGGAGGGCCTCCAGGGCGTGTTCGGCCACGGCCTCGGTCAGGAAGTCCCGGTCGTCCCAGGCCCCCTCGGTCATCGCCCCGACCTCGGCATCCACCCCCGAGAAGTTGGCCTTGGTCACCGCGGCGATGTACCGGGCCGCGTCCGCATCGCCGAGACTCAGGTCCCTCTCGGGCTCCGGATCCCCCATGCCGAACAGCTCGAGAACACTATCGAAAAGGCCCATGGTTCCCTCCTCACGGAGGTTCACGGTACGACGGCCCGCGCCCGTTCGGCAATCGGCCCCGACGCTTTCCGGCCCGCGCCGGCGGCGACCGGTCCCTGTGGTAGGTTCGCCGCGGGAGGATCGCCATGGGAACGCCGCGGTCGCTTTGCCTGGTTCCGCTCCTCTGCGTCTGCGCGTCGGCGTCCGCGACGGACGGCGACGCCGGCCTGCAGGCCCTGACCGAGGGCGAGCTGATCGGGCTCCTCGACTCCAAGGACTGGGCCCCCATCGACGTCCTCGTTCGATTCGGTGTGATCCACGACGGGGAGGAGTCGCTCGTCGTGGTCTGGAGCCAGTCCCCGGTCACGCGCTGGGAGCCCGCGCGCCGGGAGGGCGGCAACCTGGAGCGATATCAGCGACAGGTCGAGGCAGGCGTGAGTGGCTGCGAGGCGCGGCACGGCCCCGGGGCGGACTCTCCGAACCCGCGGGAGTGGGACGAGTGCCTCGCCAGGGTCTACCCGGGGAAGATGGGGCGCTGCTTCGAGGTGGGAGACCGATGCCGGGACCTGCGGCTGACGGTGGTTCATGCGGACGCCGAAGGTCAGCCCGCGGTGTGGCGCTCGATCACCCTCCAGGACGACGTGGTGTCCCCCGCCCTCGACCGGGTGACCCTCTCCGATCTCGACGGGGACGGCGCCACCGAGATCGAGCTGGTCTACCACTGGGAGGGCGATCCCCATCGGGCTCCGTCGATCACGGAGACCCAGGTCCACGAGGTGCTCGACACCCGCGAACTCGTCTCCCAGCTCTCGCTGCTCACCTCCATCCGCTCCGACCACGAGACGGCCACGCACACGCGGGCCGCGGCGACCTTCGAGGACGTGGACGGCGACGGCCACCCGGACGCCCGGATCCGCAAGAGCCTGTATTCGCCCGTCTGTGCCCTGGACGACGAGGGCTGGCCCGTCGCGGGCGGAGAATCCGATTCGTCCACCTGCCAGGTCTTCGCCGAGGAGTCGGTCCTGCGCTACGGGGTGGAGGGGGACTGGTGGGGGATGCGGCCGGTACCGGAGCCGGTGGCGCCGAACAAGTAGAGAGGCGTCACTCGATGGGCGAGGTCTCGGAGAGCCAGAACAGGTACTCGAGGTGCGGGCCGATACCGAAGATGGGCCCGCAGATCTCCAGCCCGTCCGGATCCGGAAGGATCTCGGCACCGACGTCCACGGGATCCACATTCGAACAGCGCTGCTGGTGGATCGTGTACTCGAGGGCCGGATCCGCCAGATAAGCGTTCCCGGAAAGGTCCGCCGACGCGGAGTCCAGCAGCAACTGCCGGGGGCCCGAGAAGCAGTTGCCGGTCAGGACGGGGGGTGTGTCCAGTTCGATGAACCAGGCGTCGGCCGCGAGCCAGCTGCCATCCCCGACGTCCACCAGCCGGTTGCCCGCGAACTTGGTCTCGCCCTCGCGGCCGCTCACCAGGTACCAGGCCTGGTTGTCGTTGCCCTCGAACATCGAGTCGCCCACGGACAGGGAGAGCTCGCCCTCCCCGGCCGGCTCCCAGCCGAACAGCCCCACGCCACCACCTTCCCCGGGGTGGAACCCCGCGCTCCCCACGTGGCAGCCCTGCACCGAGAGACTGCCGTTGATCGCCATGAGTCCGGCGAACAGATTGCCCTCGAAGCTGCAGTCCTCGACCGCGACCGTGGCTCCGCTGGTGCTCACGACCCCCGGCGCTGCGCAATCCGCGAAGCGGGAGCCCACGACGGACATCTCCGCGCCCAGCTGGGCCATCGCGCCGACGCCGTCGGACGCGGTCACACCCGCTCTCGTTCCTCGAACGGTCACCGATTCCATGGACAGGGAGCTGTCTCCGCTCACCAGCACACCCGCGCCGTGGTTGTCCAGCAACGCCACGTCGTGGACCCTGGCGCTGGCGCCGCCGTCCACGCTCAGCCCGTACCCGTACCAGTCCGAGAGATCGGGGAGGATGTCGCGGATCACCCCGTCGTGCAGTTCCGCGTCTGTGAACTCCCCCCGGATCAGGATGCCCCCCTGCCGGTACCCGAAGAGGCAGAACCCCGTCAGGAAGACCAGGCCGTCCTCCCGGACGACGATGGCCGTGCGGTAGTCCTCGTCGACCTCGGGAAGCGTGCTCAAGTAGTGGGCCGTTCCCAGGCTGCTCGTCGGCTCGCCGTCGGGCCCGATCTCCGACGGCTGGATGACGACGCCGTCCATCTCCAGCTGCCCACCGACCACGTCGAGGACCGTCCCGGCGCCGATGCCCTCGATGGCCACGTTCTCGAACCGGACGATCCGTCCCATGTCGACCGTCAGTCGCCGCGTCTGGACCGACGCGGCGGAGATCGTCCAGTGGTGGTGCACGGGCTCCTCGGAGATCGACACCGAGGTCCGGCCCACGCCCGCGCCTCGGATCTGCACCTGCAGCCCGCCCCCTTCCGGATCCGGCCCCGGGTCGGGCAAGGCCTCGGCGATCTCGTAGACACCGGGATCCACATAGACCACGGGGTCCAGGCCATGGGCCGCCACGTCGGCCAGCGCCGCGTCCACGGTGCAGTAGGGGTGGTCCAGGCTGCCGTCGCCACCCGGCTGGCAGTCCTCGGCGCGCACGTAGCGTTCCCCGTCCTCGAGGTGGTCCAGCTCGTGGGCCCAGGTCTCGATGGAGACCTCGAGGATCCGGGCCTGGATGTCGTCGCAGTCCGGCTCTTCGGGGATCGCGGGTTCGATGTCGAGGCCGCACGAGGGTGGCAGCTCGGGATCCGGCTCGGCCTCGGGTTCGCCCGGTCCGGCGGGGGGGTCCTCCCCGCCGTCACACGGTGGAGTCAGCAGCGCCAGGGCCAGGATCAGCGGGGCTCCACGCGTCATCGATCGCCCTCCCACCGGGCCTCTGGCCCGCCTCCTGTTCTTCGGACGGAATCCCCCGGGGTTGAGTCTGCCCGCCCCCCGTTCCCAGGTAGTCGGCCAGCCCCGCCCGGAACCGAGTGTAGACGAAGGAGACCGCGATCAGCACCAGACCCAGCACCACGAACGACAGGATCCGCGGCACGCCGGTGAGCCCGCGCAGGTCGTAGACGAAGAGCTTGAGGACACAACCGGAGAGCAGGGACAGCCCCGCCACCCGTGCGAGGCGCTCGCGCATCACGAAGCCCAGCGCCACCAGGACCATGCCCTCGATGCTGAGCCACACGGTCAGGGCGGTCCCCTCGGCGTGGACCGCGATCGTGCCGGTCAGCAGCGCCGAGAATCCGGCCAGCCAGGCGAGACGCGGGACCGACGCCCGCAGCTCCCGATCGGAGTCCCCCTGCATCAGCTCCCGGATCCGCTGCACGGCGTACCCGGCCAGGAGACCGCCGCAGGCCAGCGGCAACGCCAACGCGGGTGGACCGTCCGGCCCGGCGCCCACGAACACGTTGCTCACCAGTGCCCACGAGACCGCCGCCACCGCCGTGACCAGGGCCGGCCACCGCCAGCGCTGGCGGCCCGTGAGCTGGTGCGCCGCCAGCAGGACCAGGGCCAGGGCCGTCCACGAGGCACCGACCCAGGCGGTGGGTAGCTCCACCGCCAGCGTCCAGCTCACGGTGATCGCGCCGAGCCAGATCAGCAGGACGCGCATCACCGAGGCCGCCAGGGCGTCCCCGGCCCGTCGACCGGCCACCTCGAGCAGGGGGTAGGCCAGGGCCAGCTGCAGCAGGAACGCCCCCACGAGACCCACGCGCAGCCATGTCGGCGTCGAGGGGTCCATCAGGCCCAGGTTGGCCACCCACAGGTGCAGGGTGGCCACGACCATCACCGCCGCGCCGAAGCCCGCCCAGACCCGCGACGAGCGCGCGGCACCCACGACCAGGTAGACCAGCCCCAGACCACCCCAGGCCAGGGCGATCCCGTTCTCGAGACCGCGCAAAAGGGCCTCCTCGCGGACGAGCATCGCCACCGCGAACGTGGGAATCGCCAGCAGGCCAGAGGCCAGCACCGCCAGCAGGTGGGGATGCACCAGGGCGGTCTGCACCGACGGACTCGCCGCCGCCGTCCGCGCCGCAGCCCCCTCGGCCCGGAGACGCCCCACGAGCAACGCGGCTCCGTAGAGCAAGCTCGAGGTCAACGCCACCGACAGCACCCGCGCGGGCAGCGCCAGCGACGTGCCCGCCAGGTCCCAGCTGATGGCCGCCAGGGCGACACCGGCCGCCAGGGCCAGCGCGGCCCCCTCCGCCAGCAGCTCGGGGAGCCGGTAGAGCCGTGCCAGCCCCAGGTGCACCAGCACCGCTGCGGACAGGGCCGGAGCCACCCAGACCGGGGGCACGTCGGTCCACAGCAGCAGGGTCAAGCCGATGGTCCCGAGGGCAGAGTACAGCACGGCCACCGAGCGCTCACCCGCGGTGAGCAGGGCGACATCCCCCCGCCCCCGATTCCGATTGCCCACGATCAGGGCGTACGCCGCGTACAACAGGGCCAGGGTCGCCCCGATGCTCAGGGGCCGGATCCCGGCTGGGATCCCCGCCGGCGGATCGAGGTTGAGCACGCAGGCCACCACCACCGCCGCGGGGGCCAGCAAGGTGGCCTGGACCAGCAGGTCCCGGTAACCCTCCCGACGGCCCGCGGCGCCCCACAGGGCCGCGATGGCGGCCAGGGCCGGGGCGATCCACATCCGCGGCACCTCCCACGCGATGGGGGGCAGGAACAGCGCCGTCCCGGCGGCCGCCAGGGCCATGGGCGCGACGGGATTTTCGCCGCGGTTCAGTGCGCCCTTCCACGGGCTCCGCAGCAGGTAGGCGTCCGCTAGGCAGAGGAACGCCGCGGCGAGGAGCACCGGGGTCCGGAAGGGGTCGGTCGTCCAGCCCGCGGTCAGCGGGATCAGACCCAGATGGGCGCCGGTGACCACCCCCAGGACCGCCGCCAGGGCCGCGTACCCGCCGACCCGGAACCAGGCCTCCCGGAGGAGCACCCCGGCCACCAGCGCCAGCTGTGCCACCAGCAGCAGCCAGACCGGCACCCACCCGCTGCCCAGGCCCAGCTTCAGGGGCACGGCGGCCGCGATGGCCACCATCCCCGCCACCGGAGCGAGGCGGTAGAGCAGATCACGCCCCCGCCGTCCGAGGCGCCAGGAGGCGACCATGTAGGCCGCCCCGAGGCCCGCGGCCACCAGCCAGGTGTGGTCCGGGCTCGTCCGCTGGACCAGGGTCGCCAGCAGGCCGAATCCGCCGGCCAGGTTGGCCAGAAACGCTGCGGTGGTCCAGGCGTCCAGGGTTCCCCGTCGCCGCTCGACCACGGCGGCCGTCAGCACCAACCAGGTGGCCAGCAGCGAGCCACAGACGGGCAACAGGTGGGCCGACCGCTCGGCGGCGCTCCACTCGCCCAGCTGGGGCAGGAGCCACAGGGCCAGGGTGGCCCAGCCGGCGGTGCTGCCCACCGCGAGCAGGCGCATCCACCCCCGGCGCCAGGCCAGGGCGGCCACGGCCCCGGCGCAGATGGCGGTGGCCAGCAGGTTGAAGCTGGCCAGGTGCATCCAGGCTGCCACCGCCAGGGTCACGTAGATCAGCAGGAAGGCGAACACCGTGGTCCACTCCCGCCGATAGCGGAGGCTGAATCCCACGGCTGCCGAGGCCGTGGCCGCCAGCAGCATCACCGCCGGCACCGGGGAGTCGATCACCCTGGCCGCGGGGATGAAGTGGGCCGCGAAGGACACGAAGTACAGCGTCGCCCAGGCCCCCGCCAGGATGCCCCGCCCGAACGTCCGATAGCTGTCACGGCGCTCCGTGGCCAGACCCAGGACCAGCATCGCGACCCCCGCGCCGTAGCCCATGGCCACCTTCCCCACCGCCCCGACCTGGGCCATGGTGAACGCCAGGAACAGCGCCACGCCGATGACCACGATCACGACGCCGGCCTTGAGGAAGAGCTGACGGCCGAGCAGATCTTCGAGGCTGCGCTTCGGGGCCGGCGTCACCGGATCGGCCGTTCCGACCACCGCGTCCTCGGGTACCGCCGGGGCGGCCTGCACCGCGAACTGTGGAGGTCGCCCCGTTGGCGTCGCCACCCGGGCCACGACGGGCGCCACGTCCCTGTCCACGAGGGTCCGGCGGGGCGGAGGCGGCGTCGAGACCACACCGGTGTCGGTCTCGCTCTCGAGGCCGCCTTCGACGTCTCGCAGGCGCCGGTGTGCCGGACCCCTGACCCCAGGCTCCATGCCCGCCCCCGAAGCGTCAGGGCCGACACTGTCACGCCCCTCGCCCTCCAGGTCACCACGAAGCCCCGACTGTCCGGTCCCGGACACGGGCACGGATGCCGGTGCGGGTGGGAAGGCTGGAGAAGGAGAAGGAGAAGGAGAAGGAGAAGGTGGTCGTCCGGCACTCTGCTGATACGCCCACAACTCCCGTCTCACGTGAAACAACGCCATCCCCAGCTCGTGGACCTCCCGCTGGAGCGGACCGATCCGGTTCGCCTTGATCAGCGCGGCGATCGCCAGGGCGATGGGGACCAGGGTGAAGGCTCCGACACAGATTGCGATCAGCGCGACCAGCAACTCCTCGAAACCGGACATGACGCCCTCCTTCGCCCGCGGAGGGACCCCGGAAGGACCCGCTCGCGGACCCTTCCAGCGTCACCCCGGCGCTTGGAAGAGGGATGTCGACGGCCTGAATCGTGGGTGAGGGGTGTGTGAACGCCGTGTGAACCGACGGGCGCGACTCGCGGTCCTCGACCCGCGCTTCCTCCGCCGCCCACCGCCGACCCGATCCTGGGTTTCTTCCTCCACGCGGCAGATCCCGGCGTCACGGTCGTCCGAGCCGAGGAGTTCTTCCCCCGCACGTACGTCCCGTCGGGTTCGGGGCCCGCGAATCGAGGATCAATACCGGCCGGAGATGGCCAGAGAGGTGGGGGCGAGACGGAGGCGGATCTGGGCGCCGGGCCGGGACCGCTTGCCGCGGCGCAGCTCGTACGCCGCGAAGTCGGACGCCGCGATGCCCACCAGGAGCTGGGTCACGGTGCTGAGGGCCGAGAGGATGCCGGTGGCGGCGAAGGTCCACTCGGACAGGAGGCATGAGGTCCGAAACGAGTTGTCGAGGGGGCCGGCCGCCAGGCGGGCGCGCCGCAGGCGGATCCCGGCCGACAGGGCGTTGACCGCGGCGGCGCCATCCACCGCCGCTCCCAGCAGGAAGGGCGGTCCGAACCCGGCCAGGCCACCGCCGAGGGTCCTCGCCGAGAACGTGATCACGGCTCCCGCGGTCCGCAGTCCCAGGCCAGCACCCGCGAGGACCGCGCCGACCCGGTGCGCCCGACGGGCCGCGACCGCCGCTCCCGCGAGGGGGTGGGGGGCATTGCTCGCCACGGATTGCAGCCCCTCGCCGGCCGCCAGGTGGAAGCCGATCCCCAGCCCCTGGCGGCCCGACTGGATCGCCAGGCTGAGGCCCAGCGTCCGCCGGAGTGCGGGAAGGTCGTACTCGCTGTCCAGGATCGCGTCGCCGACGAAGGGCTGGAGGCCGTCGTCCGCAGCCCGAGCGGGCCCCGCGAGACAGAGCAACACGACGCCAGTGGAGAGCAGGCCGCACCGCCCCAGGACCTCCGCTCCCTCGCTCACGGCGCGACCGCCCCGGAAGCGTCGTCTTCCGCCCACGCGTCGAGCCGTCGAAGGAGCCGGAGGGGGCGGGTCTCGTCCCTCAGAATGCCGATCAGCGCGCCCTCACCCGGGGACCGGCTGGGCGCCGCATCAAGCCCGTCCGCCAGGAGAAGGCAGACCGACGTCGTGCAGTTGTCGTGGATGTAGTCGAACTCGTGGTCGAAGGCCATCGCGCGGTCCGAGTCGTCCGCGGCCGGGTCCTCGAACCTCGCGTCTCCCAACCGGCGCAGGGCAGCCCGCTGCTCCTGAGTCGAGGGGATCTCCCGGCACTCGAAGGGCCAGTACTCGCTGCCGTCCGGGTGCTTCTGCCGGTCCGGCACCCGATCCCGCACGAACACTCCCCAGGTTGTCCGCCTGGACAGGGGGAACCGCAGCATCGGGGGCATGAGGTGGAGCAGAACCCGCGACTTGCGGTTGCGAACCTCGTCGCGGCGCTCGGCGGTGGGCTGGCCGCTGATCTCGTCGTCCGGCGTCCGTCGCTCGTAGAACACCCCGCCCACGACCAGACGGACGTGTCCGAGGGTGCGGACACCGCCGACGGGGCGCTGGACGCACAGCTCGACGGTCTCCCCGGATTCGGCCCCGCTCGCCGGTCCTCCCGCAGCGGTGAGCGCCAGGAATCCCAGGCCCCAGAGGACGGTCTTGCGGACACGCCTCGTTCGTCGGGATCCCGGACCCGCGGGACGGACGATCACTCCAGGTACCCGAGCATCCTCATGCGGGCCTCCAGCGAGGTGGGATCTCCCCCCTCCGCGGTCGCGGCCGTCGCGGGTTCGGCGTCGTCCTCGCCCCCCGGCCCACCGCCGAAGCGGGGGAAGACATCCCGCGGCAGGACCCCGGCGGGTCCCACGGACGCGTGCCACTCCCTCTCCAGCCGATCCCAGACCCGCTCCGCGTCGGCCTCGGCCGCGGTCACACCCTCGCCGTCGGCGTCGTGGGGTGCGATCTCCCGGCTCCCCGCGATCCCGTCGAACCGGTACCAAGCCGCGTCCGTCCGCAGCCCGAAAGCCCGCCACATCTGACGGCCATCCCCGGGGTAGGTGTGGGGCTGGTGGGTGTTGTGGCTGGACACCACCAGGGCTTCCGAGTTCGGGGAATCGTCCCCCCGCATCACGGGGCCGGCCAGGGACACGCCGTCGATCTCCAGGCCCTCCCCGTCCGGGCCGATGCCCCGGTCCACCAGGGTCTGTCCCTCGGGGTCGGGGAGGGGACCCGGCCACGGGATCCCCGCGAGACCGGCCACGGTAGGCCCCACGTCGATCCCCCTCGCCACCCCCCCCAGGACCGCACCGCCGGGTACCGCGCTGCCGTGGCCTTGCCCCCACAGCACCCAGGGCACGCACGTCGTGCCGTCCGCCAACCAGCGGCCGTGCAGATCGTAGATGTGCTCCACCCGTCGCCCCGGAGGCAGACACTCCCCCCAGTTCTCCCCGTGGTCGGCCGTGAGCAGCAGCAGGACGTCCTCTCCGCCCGCGGACGCCGCGTCCAGGTACCGTCCCAGGAGCTCGGCGGAGAAGTGCTCCACCGCGCGGCGGTACAGGGCCCGAAATCGCGGCGCCAGGGCATCCGGGCGCTTCGACAGGGACTCCAGGATCACGTCGCAGGTGTTCAGCCAGCCGTCCCGGGCCAGCTTCCGGGCCAGGTAGGGCAGGTGGGTCCACCAGTGGTGGATCAACACCAGGCGATCCCGGCCCCGCGGGCCTCGCAGGGCGTCGACCACCTGCTCGGGTTCCTGGCTGTCCCCCGGCACTCCGCGGTCCGGGCAGTTGGCCAGCGCCCACCGGGGGTTGAAGGCCAGGGTCCGGACCTCGAAGCCCGCCGCAGCGAAGGCGGACATGAGTGTGGGTCGCCGGGCCGGGAAGGCGTGCCTCCAGCGACAGATCCCCAGCCGGTGGGGGTAGGTCCCGGTGACCATCGAGGTCAGGGACGGGACGGTCCAGGAACCGGACACCACGGCTCGCCCGAACCGAGTCCCCTCCCCCGCCACCTGGTCCAGCAAGGGCGTCCTGGCCGCACCCCCCGCGAATCCGGGCACGTCGCCCCGCAGGGAGTCCACCACCAGCACCACGACCATCATCGCGGGTCCACCTCGATCCCCAGGGCGGCCAGCTCGCCGGTCACCGCTTCGGCCCACCCCCGGTTGGCCCGGGGATTGGCCGGGCTGGGGTGGAGGACCCGGCCGATCTCCACGCCCTCCAGGGCCAGCCGGGCCCGGGTCTCGGCGAAGGCACCCACGCCGACCACCATCCGCGGCCGGAGCGCAGCCACCGTCTCCACCAGGGCCCGGTCACAGGCCTCGAACAGGGGCCGACGCTCGGCCACCGGCAGCTTGTCCGGCGTGCGGTTGCGGCCCGACTCCTCCATGAAGCACAGGGGGCAGTAGTTGGCCACGAAGAAGCGGCGGAAGAACACCTCGGGGGTCTCGAAGGTGTCCCGGGCCCAGCCCCAGACCCGACTGCCGCTGACCTCGGCGCGGCCGATCCCCATGCCCAGCACGGGCCGCTTGGGGTGCTCCCGCCGCGGACGCCCCACCGACTCGTCGATGCCCAGCCAGCCGGTCACCATGCCCACGTCGCCGAAGGGGACCCCGGTCTGGGCCATGCCGAAGGGGCCCGGGTTCATCCCGAGCAAGACGGCCTCGCCGTCGGGCCGGGCGTAGCGGCTCAGATAGGCCCGGTACGGGGCGTCGGCGTACTCCAGGGGGTTGTACACGTGGGTCACCGGGGCCGAGAACCGCAGCCCGCGCAGGGTCGCGGTCAGCTCCTCGGTGATGCGGAGTAGCTCGGGTACGGGATCGCGCTTCACCGTGTCCTTGGTCCCCTCCCCCGCTGGAGCGGGTCAGGATCGTCGCAGGGCGCCGGCCCCCGCGAGGAGCAGGCCCAGCAGCGCCAGGGTGACCGCGGCCGTCCGCCGCTCCCGGGCCACGTCGCAGTTGCAGCCGAAGCCCAGGGGTTCCACGCCGCCGGGCTCCGCCGAGGCGTCGTCGTCCCCGATGTCGTCGTCCGAGGGCGCGCTGGTGTCGTCGTCCCCGGACGTGTCGTCGTCGTCATCCCCGGCCGAGGTGTCGTCATCCCCTCCACCACAGAGGGGGTCGGCGGTGTCGGTGAGGCCGTCGCAGTTGTTGTCGGTCCCGTCCTTGCAGTCCTCGCCGGCCCCGGGATTGGTGTCGGGATCGTTGTCGTTGCAGTCCGACTCCCCTGTGCCGCCGTCGTAGCCGTCGCCGTCCACGTCGGTCAGGTCGGCGCCGTCGCAGTCCTGGTCCACACCGTCGTAGGGGACCTCCTCGGCGCCGGGGTGGGCGCTGGCGTGCTCGTCGTCGCAGTCCCACAGGGAGGGATCCAGGTACTGCTGGCAGTCCGGATCGCTGCCGTCGGGGTAGCCGTCGCCGTCGTCGTCGAACCCGTTGTCGGCGTGGCCGTCGCAGTCGTTGTCGATCCCGTCGCAGTGCTCGGTGGCGTCCGGATTCACGAAGGGATCGGTGTCGTCGCAGTCCGACGGCGGGGTGTAGGTGTCGCCGTCCTCGTCGTCGCAGTCGTACGGCGGGCTGTTGTTGGGGGCGTACAGGCCGGCCGTGCCGCACTTGTAGGCCCCTACGTACACGTTCCAGCCGCAGTAGGGATCGGCGTTGCAGGAGAGGCGGCAGGTGTAGCCGTCCTCGCACCAGTACAGGACGTTGCCGCCCGAGCAGCAGCCCTGCTCGGTGTAGTCCCCGCACCCGTACCCCAGCGTCGTGCCCTCGGAACACTGGGCCGAGGCCACGCCCGCCGGCCCCAGCAGGACGAGCAGCAGCACGAGCGTGGGATGCATCCGGGACTGGGGCACCGTCTCCTCCGTTCCTCCCTCTCTATTATGGCGCGCGACCCCTGTCCAGCCGTAGGGTTCTCGGGGACCGCGTCGAGAGAGGAGTCCGCCGTGCACCGATCCTCCCTGGTCAGCTGCGCCGCCCTGGCGCTCATCGCCTCTGCCTCCTGGGCTCCGCTTCCGGTGCGGGCGGCCGCGGAAGGCGGACCCGCGCCCGCACCGGAAGCGCACCCGGGGCGGGTGGTCTACGCCGCAGCTCCCATCCCCGTCCTCCAGGACGGCCTGCTCGAGGTCCAGGTCCTGCTGGACGAGGCGAGCACGGGTGCCACCGACGCCGCCCTCTCCCTGCTGGTCGCGGCGCCGGGTGCCCGGGCCCCCGATCACACCCACGGGGGAGCCGAACTGGTCTACGTCCTGGAGGGCCGAGCGGAGATGACCTTCGACGGTGTCGCGGTGCTCGCCGGACCGGGCGACGCGATCTACATCCCGGCGGGCGTCAGTCACACCTTCTCGGTGCCCGCAGACTCGCCCCCCCTGCGGGCGGTACAGGTCTACGTCCCCGGCGGGCCGGAGCAACGGTTCAAGAACGGAGCGGTGAAAGGCGCGACCGCACCCCCGGCCGACTAGGCCGCGAGGCGCTCGGTGAGGGTCTGGTAGTGCCGGTGCAGCTCGATGAAGGAGCGCTCGCTGGGGAGCACGGCTCCGGTGGCGCGGGGCCCGGCGTCCGGATGCAGACGCCCGGCGAGGCGGCGGTAGGCGCCCTTGATCTCGTCGACGGACGAACCGGCGTGCAGCCCGACCTCGCCCAGGTCGTGGAAGAAGGTCATCGCACGGCGCTGGCCGCGATCGAGGCCAGCCAGCGGATCCCGCGGCCGCTCCGCCTGCCGCGCGCCCTCCGCGGCGTCCGAGCACCCCATGTACCGCGCGGCACCGCCCAGGTCCGATCGTCGCTCGCAACCCAGGGCGGCGGTGCCGAGCCAGTCCCAGGTGGGCCGACCCACGTCGTCGGTCCGACGGCGCCGGGGCTCCTCCCGCCGCGACGGCCGCGCGGCGATCCGATCCTCGAGCATCGAAGCGAAGCTGCCGTCTCCGTGGGTGGTGTGTGCCGTCGCCATACCTGAGGTATCGACCGTTCACGCGCGCGGTTGAGGCAGGCCGTGCAGAAAGCTCCCTTTCTGGGCGGGTAGTTTGCACCGGGGGCCGGGGGGGGCGCGGGGGGGGGGGGGGGGGGCCCCCCCCCCGCCCCCGGGGCTCTGCTCTCTTGTTGCGGTCTCCAGGCGGGAGCTTCGCGGACCGCCCTCTTCTTCACATCCGGTTGGTCTTGGCACTCGTGCAGGGTCTTGGGGCTCCGGGAAGGAGCGCTGCCGCCAAGGGCTCGAAGGAGGGGGGTGAGGGAGCGTAGGCGACGAGCCGTCCTGGATGGACGGTGAGGAGACGGGACGCCGACCGGAGTCCTGGACGGACGAGAGGGAGGCACCGCTCCCGAACCCCCCTTCAAGAGACCCAGGCAGTGCTGCTTCCCGGAGCCCCAAGACCCGGCGCCCTCGGCAATCAACCTCGCCCAGAAAGGGACGTTTGTGGACGTCGTGGGGAGGGTTCGGGTTACGGGTAGGAGGCGACCATGTACAGGGTCGACTCGTCGCGGAGGTAGGCGAAGTTGAGTTCGTCGAGGCGGATGGTGAGGCCCTCGTCGCAGGTGTAGGTCGTGCTGTTCTCGTCGACCAGGGAGCCCTGCGGGGAGTATTCGAAGTGCTGGACGGACAGGTTGTCGCCGGCGATCCAGTTGTAGACCTCGCCGAACACGAAGTTGTCGCCCCTCAGCGGGATCTCCTGGTGCCGCCGGCGGAAGGAGTCGTAGCAGTGGCCGCCGTTCCAGCCCTCGAAGTCGGGGGTGGGGCGGGTCACGTAGGCCACCTCGACGGCCCAGTTGTCGAAGAACTTCATGTCGATCTGGGTGCCGTCCGAACGCCACAGGACGGCGAAGTGGCCGTCGTCGTTCATCCCCACGGTGAAGCCGTCGTACCAGTAGTGGTAGTTGACCGGGATCTGGAACTCGGTCCAGTCGGTCCAGCTCCCGGGGCCGGAGAACCGGCGGTAGTACAGACCGTCCCCGCTGTGGATCTGGGCCATGACGATGCCGGTGCCCTGGGCCTGGTTCAGGGCCACATGGGTTCCGTAGTAGGCGCCGATGTCCATCACCTGCTCGCTGCCCTGCAGGCCGCCGTAGTCGCCGATCCACGCGATCTCGGTCGACCCGTTGGAGTAGACGATGGCCCCGGCGCCGTCGTCGTCCAGCGCCGCGTCGAAGAACTCGTAGTAGCCGGAGTCGGGCCCCCAGAGGAGGGTCTCGGGGACCAGCTCGTCGCAGGCGTCGTCCAGGTAGGCGTACTTCAGCGATTCCAGCGACGAGACGTTGTCGTAGTCCCGCCAGACCGCCATCACGTGCTGGGCCTCCCTCGACATGAAGACCGCGGCGGCGTTGGTGGTCACGTAGCTGCCCACCGAGAACTCGGCCTTGCGCAAGGATCGGTCCGGCTCGTAGCAGGTGATCAGGATCTGCCCGCCCGAGGCGCGCAGGGTGGCCAGGGCCCCGTTGGCGGCCACGTCGTGGTCGGTCTGGTCGCCGGACAGGGGGATCTGGCCCGCGGCCTGGTCACAGCCGTCGGGGATCCCGTCGCCGTCCGCGTCCG
Organism: uncultured Rickettsiales bacterium; assembly: GCA_964542165.1. GTDB lineage: Bacteria > Myxococcota_A > UBA796 > UBA9615 > CAYRNR01 > CAYTBN01. The sequence continues at coordinate 3,405 of CAZITQ010000014.1, read as the reverse complement.
CGTTGTCGTCGTGTCCCGGACAGATGTCGTCGTCGTCGCAGACCCCGTCGCCGTCCGCGTCCCCCTCGGCGTGGCCGTCGCAGTCGTGGTCCACCCCGTCGCAGGGCTCGGGGGCGCCGGGGTAGATGCTCGCGTCCCCGTCGTCACAGTCCCCGTCGCACTCGGCGTACCCATCCCCGTCGTCGTCGATCTCGTCGGAGGGGAACGTCCCATCGCAGTCGTCGTCCACGCCGTTGCACAGCTCCGCCGCCCCGGGGTTCACATCCGGATCCCAGTCGTCGCAGTACACGAAACACGCCGAGTAAACCTCCCCGTCCGCGTCGGCGCAGACCTCGAAGGTGACCTCGTCGGTCCCGGCCTCGCCGTCGCTGTCCTCGGCCCGCAGGACGACCGTATGCTCGCCGACACTCAGGGCACAGGCCGGGAAGCCCAGCTGGCCGGCCGCGTCGGGCGCCGTGGAGTCGAGGAGACCGTCCAGATCGCTGGTCCAGGTGATCGCCAGGCTCGGCGCGGCGTCCTCCACGTCCGTGGCCGTCCCCAGAAAGGGGACGCAGTTGCCCTCGACGAAGGTCTGACCGGCCGCGGGTTCGTCGATGGCGACCTCGGGCGAGTGGGTGCAGTCCGCGGCGGACAGGACGTCGAGGGTCACCTGGTCCTCGCCCTCCAACCCCAGGGGGTCGACGACCCGCAACGTGAGGGTATGGGAGCCCGCGGTGGTCAGGACCGCGGCGGTCTCCACGGACCCGTCCGCGTCCACCGGGATGCCCGCCTCCAGCTGGCCGTCCAGATCGCTGAGCCAGCGGGCGAGCAGATCCTCCTCGGCGTCGTCGGGGTCCTCGGCCAGGCCCGCGAGGGTCACCTCGTCACCCGCGCACACCTGGTCGCCGGCCTCCGGATCGGTGATCTCCACGGTCGGTCCGCTGGCCACGTCCACCGCGAAGGTGTCGGTGTCGGAACCCGACGCGCCGTCCGTGTCCACCACCGTGAGCAGCAGGGTGTGTTCGCCGCCGTCCAGCGCGGCGCAGTCCACGTCGAGGGAGACCTCGCCGTCGTCGTCCGGCACCTGCTCGGGCAGCGCGGCGCCGTCCAGACTGACGAAGACCTCCAGCTGGTCCGGGGGGTCCTCCTGATCGCTGGCCAGGGCGGTGACCGTGAAGGACGCCAGCGGCCCGAAGGTGGCTCCGCCAGGCCCGGTCACGATGGCGATCTCCGGGGCGGTGTTGTAGCTCTTGACTCCGCCGTCACTGCACGCCAGCCCCCCTGCGACGAGGGCCAGCGTCAATCCGGGCAGCGCCTGCCGGATCCGGATAGGGCTCATGGACTCGTCCTCTCCTCCGTCCCAGGTCTTATCACACCCGGAGGTGAGCCGAGCTGCGCCGGTCCTCGACGAGGGGGCATGCGTGATCAGCCTCAGCCAACTGCACCCGCATCCTGCCCTGCGACGCCGACGTCCATGACATGGGCGCGCCCCTGGGCCGCTACACGGTGTTCAAGGTGGGTGATGCCCCGGCTGCAGGATGTACCGATTCCCCGCCGAGATGGCGCAGGTACCGCCCCACTGGCTGCCCTACTTCGTGGTCGAGGACATCGACGCCACGACCGCCCAGGCGACCGACCTCGGCGGCGCCAGGGTCTGCCCCATCGACCAGGCCCCCGGTGTGGGACGGGTCGTGATCTCGAGGGACCCCCAGGGCGCCAACTTCGCCCGGCTCGAGCCCCGCACGGAGGACGCGAGTTCGTAGCTGGCTGGCCCGTGGGTGCGGTCCCGAACGATCCTAGGCGTACTTGCCCATCAGCCGCTCGACCAGGGCCACGTAGGCCTCCTTGGCCGCCTCCTGGCCCGTACCCTTCTTGGACGCCCAGGCGTCGTACTTGGCCCGCCCCTTGAAATCCATCATCCCCGGTCGCTTGCCCGACACGTTCCCTGCGCTGCCCTGCTTGAACAGGGCATAGAGGTCCAGCAGCTCCATGTTGTCCGGCCTCTTGGTCAGGGTCTTGATCCGCACCTGGGCATCGGCAAACTTCTCGTCCAGCGACACGTTTCCTCCCGGTTCGTTTCCCCCCGCACCCGCCACCGGATGCAGGTTCGCACCAGTGTACAACGCGCGCTCCGTGGAACGTGCTATGGTGCCGCCGCCCTCATGCGCGGGCGCGCGAAAACCCACTGACGAGGTCGACGATGGAGCTCCAAAACCTCTGTGAAGACATCATCTACCTGGACAACGCTGCCACGGTGTACCCCAAGCCCCCCGAGGTACTCGACGGCATGCTCGACCTGTACAAGCGCTACGGCGTCAACCCGGGTCGTTCGGGCTACGACCTCTGCCTGGTGGGCGGGGACCTGGTACAGACCACCCGCCAGGAGCTGACCGACTTCTTCGGGGGCACCGATCCGAACCGCCTGTGCTTCGCCTACAACGCCTCTGACGCCCTCAACATCCTGATCTTCGGCATGGTGCAGCAGGGCGATCACGTCCTGTCGACCACGGTGGAGCACAACTCGACCATCCGGCCGCTGAATCACCTGGCCCGGGACGGCGTGATCGACGTCGAGTACGTGCCGGCGGACGACGACTACCGGGTGGATCCCGCGGAGATTGCCCGGCGCTTTCGACCCAACACCAAGCTGGTGGTGATCAACCACGGCTCCAACGTCATCGGCTCGATCCAGCCGGTGGCCGAGATCGGCCGCATCTGCCGCGACCGGGGCGCCCGCCTCGTCGTGGACACGGCCCAGACCGCCGGCGTGGTCCCGATCCACATGGGCGAGATGCACATCGACGCCCTGGCCTTCACGGGCCACAAATCCCTGCTGGCCCCCACCGGGATCGGCGGGCTCTACGTGGCCGAGGGTGTGGAGGTCAAGCACACCCGGGCCGGCGGGACCGGGGTCAAGTCGGCCTACCCCTACCAGCTCGAGGAGTACCCCTACCGCCTGGAGATCGGCACCGGCAACGTGCTGGGCATCGTCGGTCTGCACCTGGCCCAGCAGTACATCGCCAACCACGGCCTGGGCGCGATCTACGCCCACGAGATGGAGGTCTTCGCCCACCTGCAGGCCGGGGTCGAGGCCATCGACGGGGTCAACATCCACGGGACCACGTCCCTCGAGCACCGGCTGCCCGTGCTGAGCATCACCATCGACGGCTGGGACCCGGCCGACGTGGGCACCCTGCTCGACGGGGACTACAACATCGCCTGCCGTACCGGACTGCAGTGCGCCCCCCTGATCCACGACCAGATGGGCACCTCACCCCGGGGTACCGTCCGCCTCTCCGTGGGGCCGATGAACGCCATGGAGCACGCGAACGCCGCCATCGAAGCGGTCGAGGCCATCGCGGCCATCAAGCGCTAGGAGCGTGTCGGGGATTGATCCACGACAGGCTCCTCCCGTGCCCAGGCCGT
>CAZITQ010000013.1:58043-71691 GCA_964542165.1 uncultured Rickettsiales bacterium | reverse complement strand
TGTGGTGGTCGTGGTGGTTGTGGTTGTGGTTGTGGTCGTCGTCGTCGTCGTCGTCGGTGGGGGCGGCGTCGTCGTCGTCGTCGTCGTCGGCGGGGCCGCTGTCGTCGTCGTCGTCGTCGTCTCCCCGGCTGATGGACTCCCCGCGGATCCACCCGCTGTCGCCGTCGTCGTCGTCGTCGCCGGTGTCCCGCTCGATGGCCTCACCGCGGATCCGTTCGCCGGAGCCGCTGTCACCGTGCCGGTCGGAGAAGCCTTCCTCGTCTTCGTACGAGCCGCGGTCGTCCCGGCTGGAGCCGCCTCCGGAACCGCCGGCCGGGAGCGCGGGGATGATCCCCTTGAGCTCGGCCACGTCCGCTTCCTCGCCTTCCGAGGCGCAGGACTCGTAGGCCGCCAGGGCGTCGTGGGCCTTGCGGATGGAGTCGTCGTCTCCCACGTCCAGGTAGCACTTGACGAGGTAGTAGTTCGCCCGGCAGAAGCTGCCGTCGAGCTCCAGGGTCTCCTCGAGGTAGGGGATCGCGCTCTGGAGCTCTCCCGCCTCGACCATGCTCGCGCCGACGAAGAACTTCTTGCGAGCGTCATCACTTCCGGCGAACGCTGGTAGGGCCCAGGCACAGACCAGCAGAGTCGCGACGAGTGCCTTTCTCATGGTGCAGCAGCCTCCTCGAAGGGCAGTTTCAAGGGCCGCCCAACTTACCACATCGCCGGCCCACGTCATCCCCTTTTCACGGACGAGCGCCCCGCGGGTAACGCACGCGCGCTGGACCTGGTAGACGGGAACCGCGAAGATCTCATTCGAAGGACCCTCGAGATGGCGATCCGCTGGCCGTTGTTGACGTTGGCGATCCTGGCTCTCGGCGCCGGGGTGCAAGCCCGCGCGGACACGTACACGCTGGCCCTGGACGGCTGGACCGGGGGCGTCTGTGATATCTGCGCCGACGACTTCGCTTGCGCGGATCAGTACGGCACCACCGCCGGCGTGTTCATGGACCACGTCTTCTTCCAGGACCCACTGCCGATAGTGGGGATCATCGAGCAGGTCACGGTCCGGACCTACGGGCTGAACTGCGATGGCGCGGCGGGCTGGGAGTTCTCCATCAACGGGGAGCCGATCGCGTCGGGGGACGACCTGGTCCAGGAGACCTGTACCTGCGACGGCTGCCAGGGTCCGACCGAGTACACCAGCCCGGTCTACCCCGCGGATCTGCCGGGGTATCTCCACGGCCTCTCCAACGTGTTCGAGGTCGAGGTCACCGGGACGAACTACTGCCTGTCGTACGTGGAGCTGGTCTTCGAGTACCTGCCCTGTCTCGACACGGACGCCGACGGGGACGGCTACACCGACTGTGACGGGGACTGCGACGACGGCGACGTCACCGTCTATCCGGGGGCCCCCGAGCTCTGCGACGGCATCGACAACGACTGCGACGCCATCGCCAACGACGTCGTGGACGCGGACATGGACGGCTTCACCCCCTGCGACGGGGACTGCGACGACGCCGAGCCCCAGGCCTTCCCCGGCCACTCGGAGGTCTGCGACGGCATCGACAACGACTGCGACGGCCAGGTCGACCAGGTGATCGGCGACGACGCCGACGGGGACGGCTGGAGCATCTGCGACGGGGACTGCGAGGACGCCGACCCCACGATCTTCCCCGGGGGCCCCGAGCTCTGCGACGGACTGGACAACGACTGCGACGACGGGATCGACGAGGGGGTGAACGAGGACCTGGATGGGGACGGCATCACCGCGTGTGACGGGGACTGCGACAACGACGAGATCACCGTCTACCCCGGCGCCGAGGAGGTCTGCGACGGCATGGACAACGACTGTGACGGCGTGGTGGACGAGGTGATCGGCGAGGACACCGACGCCGACGGCTTCACCCCCTGCGAAGGGGACTGCGACGACAGCGACGACACGAGCTACCCGGGGGCCCCCGACCCCTGTGATGGCATCGATCAGGACTGCGCCGGTGACGGGCACCTGGAGATCGACAACGACTACGACGGCTACCGCGAGTGTGAGGGCGACTGCCAGGACGGGATCCACGTGATCCACCCGGGGGCCACCGAGGTCTGCGACGGCTGGGACAACGACTGCGATCCCTCCACCGACGAGCACGGGGATCCGGACGGGGACGGGCTCAGCGTGTGCGGGGGGGACTGCGAGCCGGACGACCCGTCCGCGCTGCCCGGGGCGCTGGAGCTCTGTGACGGGGTGGACAACGACTGTGACGGCTGGATCGACGAGGGGTTCGACGAGGACGGAGACGGGTACGCCGGGTGCGGGGACGGTCCGGGCGCGGGCGACTGCAACGACTCCAACGCGAGCATCTACCCCACGGCCCCCGAGGTGCCCTACGACGGGGTCGACCAGGACTGTGATGGCTCCGATCTGGTGGACGTGGACGGGGATGGCCACGACGCGGAGTCCGAGGGCGGGGACGACTGCGACGACGCCGACCCGTCCGTCAGCCCATCCGCGGACGAGGGCTGCGACGACGGATTCGACGACGACTGCGACGGCCTGGTGGACGCGGACGATCCGGACTGCGGGGGGGCGGACGACGACGACTCGGGGGACCCTGGGGACGGGGCACGGTTCGGGGACTGCGAGTGCCGCGCGGGGGCGGGCGGCCGCGGGATCTACCCGGCGATCGGGCTGCTACTGATCGCGGTGCTTCGGCGTGGGAGACGCTGAGGGACCGGAGCTTCAGCCGTTGCGCAGCGACAGGGTGTAGCCCTGGCAGCCGCCGGCTTCCTCGCCCACCACCCGGATGTAGAACGGCACGGTGTCGTCGGCGCACTCGTTGGCCAGCCCACCGCAGGGGGTCTGGTCGACCACGTCGGTGTACTCGGTGTAGCCGCCGGGCTCGTCCTCGCACAGGGCCGCGTCGCAGGATCCCTTGTGGACCGTCATCCGGAAGGCGTCGCCCTCGTTGACGGTGAAGTGGATGTCCACGGCCCAGTCGTCGCCGCCGGTGGCCAGGTCCTCGATGTAGTCGTCGGCGGCCAGGAACACGTACCAGTCCTCGTCGCCGGCCTGCAGGGCGTTGCCGCTGACGGTGCGGACGGTTCCGTCGTCGAACAGCGAGCCGAGGTCGATGGCGTCGGCGCAGCTGTCTCCGCCGAGGGCTTCGTGGGGGTCGCCGGGGGTGCAGCGTTCCACCGTGGCGCTGGCCGGGAGACTCTCCAGTCCGTCCGCCTCGGCGGTCACCTGCAGCGTGTTGCCGCCGAATCCCAGGTCCACCTCCACGCCGAACCCCCCGCCCGCGTCCGCGGTGGCCGTGGCCGGGTTGGAGAGGTCGAGGTTGTAGGCCCGGATCAGCGAGTCCCCCTGCGCCGCGCTCCCGGTCACGAGGATCGAGTCGTCGTTGGTCTGAGCGGGCAGGGGATCCAGCGAGGGCGGATCCTGCGCCCCCGGATCCCCCCAGGACGTGTCGTCGTCCCCCGCCGAGTCGTCGTCATCCCCGGTGTCGTCATCCCCCGCCGAGTCGTCGTCCCCCGCCGAATCGTCGTCGTCCGAGGGACAGGCCAGCCCGCAGAGCAAGCCCAGCAGGCACGCCCAGAGCAATTTTCGGCGGGGTAGGGGTCGGATCATCCTTGCTCCCGCGAGTATAGGCCGCGTGCTCCCCGCTTGCATCGGGCCGGATGGGATCCCAGGATCCCCCACGGAGGTAGCCATGGCGTACGACGAGGGGTTGGCGCAGCGGATCCTGGACGTGCTGGGGGACCGGGGCGGGCTGGAGCCCAAGAAGATGTTCGGTGGGGTGGGGTACATGCTGCGGGGCAACATGTCCGTGGGAGTGCATGGCGACGAGTTGATCGTCCGGGTGGGGCCCAAGCGCTACGAAGAGGCGCTGCAGAGGCCCCACGCACGGCCTTTCGACATGACCGGGCGACCGATGAAGGGCTGGATCTGGGTCGGCCAGGAGGGATTCGAGGACGACGTCGACCTGGAGCGGTGGATCCAGCTCGGGGTGGACTTCGCCCTGTCGCTCCCGCCCAAGTGATTCAGGGATCCTGCCGGCTCCCGTCGGTCCCGTGCCTCACCCGCGCCTGGATCACGAAGGGATCGAAGACCTGTCCGATCCACAGGGTCTGATCGACCCAGATCCCGGTGGCCGAGGCGCTGATCCCGCTGCCGTCGTCGGCGAACACCAGCTGCAGCTCGCCCGACGCCAGGTCCAGACGGTAGACCTGAGACGGCGATCGTTTCTTGGGGTTCAGGGCGTGGGCTGCGAACGCCAGCGCCCGGGGGTGGCAGGCCACGAAGAGGTCGTTGCCAGCCACGAAGAAGTTGTCGGGCCCCTTGACCCGGGCCAGCGAAGTCTTGTGGGTCAGCGACCCGTCGCCGAGGATCGAGAATCCGTAGATCGTGTGCTCGCGCGTGCTGGCCACGATCACCCGGTTGCCGACCACGGCGATGCCGTTGCAGTAGGCCAGCCCGTCGGCCACCAGCTTCCAGCTCCCGTCGACGTCCCTGTGCACGATCGTGGATCGCTTCAGGGCGAAGATGACCTCGGCGATCCCGTGGTCCGCCGAGCCGTCGTTGCTCACGTAGACCTGACCGTCGGGCGTGGCCGCCAGGTCGTTGGGAGACGCCAGCAGGGGATCCTCCAGCAGTTCCAGGAACTCGAGCCGGTCGCGCTGGACCCGGTAGACGGCGATGGCGTGGCGCGGGAGCTCGCCCGGCGGCCGGTGGGTGATGGCGTAGAGCCAGACCTCGCCGTCGGCACGGCGCACCAGGTCGATCCCGTGGGGGTGGAAGCTCAACCCCTCGGGTTCCCCCACCCGGGGCAGCTCGGCGATGGCTCCGGTGGGCATGTGCAGGGCGAAGATCCCCCCGGGCGGCCAGGGATCCGCCCGCCGGTCCTGGGACGAGATCAGCAGCCGGTCCGGGCCGTCGAGCACCATGTCCTCGGGGCCGGGGATGCCCGGATGGGCCGTCATGTCGAAGCTGTACAGGGCGCGGGGGGCGCAACCACCGGCGGCGAGCCCAGCGAGGGCCGTCATTGCGACCAGCAGCGGTCTGACCATCTCGTACTCCGGACCAGGTTCGTTCCATCCTAGCCCGGACGCTCTGCGTGGTGGCCTCGGCCTCCCGAGATGTCAGCGCAGGAAGGAGCGGATCTGGGACTCGGAGGGCTCGTCCCCGCCGGGGCCGATGACGATGGCCTTGTTGCCGCCCACCACGAAGGTCACCGATTCGCCGAGGGCGACGTAGCGCCTCAGATCGGAGTCGACGCGCAACAGCGCGAAGTAGGCGTCCGAGAGGTAGCGGATCGACAGGGTCTGCATGCCGGTGGTGTACCGCTCGTCGACCCACGCGCCGCCGCGGTAGTGGAACACCTTGTCGCCGACCACGCGGCTCAGGGAGGCGCTCTCGTCGACCTCGGCGTCCTTGAGATCGCCGATGGCCTCGCTGGTGGCCACGGCCTCGGCGCCGCTCACCGCGCCGAACCCCGACATGGCCCGCTGGCTCTCCTTGGCCTTCTTGAGCGCTGCCGAGCCCCGTCCGCGGCCCGCGGGAGCCGCCGCCATGGGCTCCCGGCTGCGCCGGTCCGCGTCCCGGTCATCGTCCCAGCCGCCCCAGTCGCCCTCCTCCGCCGCCGCGTCCTCCCGGTCCTCCGGACCGCCGAACCAGCCGCGGGAGCGCTCCTCCTCCTCGAAGCGGACGCCGCCGCCCCGGGTCACGCCGTCGGGGGTCGGCACGGTGATCGCCGGTGCGCCGGTGTTGCTGGCGACCGGGGTGTCCTCCACCACCAGGAAGGAGGTGTACGGCGTCATGATCCCGAACCGCTTGCTGAGGGTGATCACCTCGTCCACCAGCTCCTGCTGCTCGCCGTTGCGGCGGATCTCGTCCAGCAGGAAGCCCACCTTGCGCTGGGCCCACAACCGGGGGATGAACTCGTGGTCGTTGCGGGCCGACTCGAAGCCCACGGTGGTGGCGAAGGTCTGCGGGTCGCCCGCGGCGATGCCCTTGAGCTCCACCCGCTTGTCCCCCGCGCCCTTGTACCGGCCCATGACCAGCAGCTGGCTGCCGCTGAACAGGTCGGGCAGCTCCCGCGGGAAGACGTCGTAGGCCGAGGCCCCGCCCAGGTCCAGGTCCAGGTCGGCCAGCACCGGCCGGGAGATCTTGCGGTAGAAGGTGCTGACCTTGACCTCCAGGTCCTCCTCCGGGGCCAGGTACTCGGCCATGCCCCGGTTGTCGGCGGCCAGGGTGTCCAGCAGGGTGGTGTTCACGTCGTGGCCCACCCCCAGGGTGAAGAAGCGGACCGCGCCGTCCATCGCCGCGACCCGTCCACCGGCCTGGGAGAGGATGCTCTCGGCGCTGGTGACGCCGACCGTGGGCAGGCCGTCGGTCATGAACACGACGTAGTAGGGCCTGCCCGACTCGGGGGTGTGGCGCAGCGCCGTGTCCAGGGCCTCGGAGATGTTCGTCCCGCCCAGGGCCTCGAAGCGATCCACGAAGGTCAGGGCCCGGGCCACGTTGTCCCGGCTGGCGCCCTGGAGCGACCCGGCGAAGGTCTCCACGCCGGTGGAGAAGCGCACCACGTTGAACCGGTCGTGCTCGTTGAGGGAGTTGAGGCTGAACTTGAGCGCCTCGCGGGCCCCCTGGATCTTGTCACCGGCCATGGAACCCGAGGTGTCGACCACGAACGTGATGTCCTTGGGCATCGCCGCGGCGGTCTGGTCCTCCCCAGGGGCGGCCATGAGCATGAAGTAGCCGTCCTCACCTGGCGTGCGGTAGCACACCACCGACACCCCCACCGGCTCCTGGCTCAGGGTGTAGTAGAGCTTGAAGTCGCGGTCGAAGCTGGCGCCGTACTTCTCGAAGCCCGCCACCACCGTGTCCCCGGAGTGGGTCACGTCCACCGGATGGCTGGGCGAGTAGACGCTGCGCACCGGGATGTCGCTGTGGATCTCGGCCTTGATGGTCAGGTCGCCGGTGGTGCCCTGGAGGGCGGAGGGCGCCTTGAGGGGGTAGCGGACCTCGGCCAGCGATCCCTCCAGCTCCACGATGCTCTCGAAGCAGACCTGGATCTTCTGGGTGCCGTTGGGGGGGATGGGGAAGATTCGCGCGCGGATCAGATCCTGACCCACGTACTCGAGGATCCCCGGGTCGACCATCCGCCGGACGATCTCCTCGTAGACCTGCACGGCCTGCTGCCGCTCCAGCAACTCGCCCTTGGTCTTCTTGCCATTGATCCACATCGAGAAGTCCGCCAGCGCCGCGTTCTCGGGCAGGGGGAAGTAGAAGGTCGCCTCGAGCTGGCGCGCCGTGTTGTTGCGGAACTCCTGGTCCACCTGGAACGAGGCCACGCCGGCCTCCACCGCCACCAGCACCCGCTGGGTCTCCAGGCTGAAGGTCGTGTTGCCCAGGCTCGGGTCGTCCGGCGGCACCAGGAATCCCTGGGCCGAAGCGGCGCCGGTGAACAGGACGGTGAGGCCGAAAGCTGCGATCGAGGTGGCGAAGCGACGGAACATGGCGTGTCCTCCGGTCAGGTAGGACAGCCAGGGTACGGGAAGGTTCCGGGGAAGTTGGGAAAATGAGTGGCGGGAGCGGGGACTCTCGCAGAGGCGCAGGGGGAGGAGGAGATCGAGGTCCTTCCCCGCCACCCTCCTTTCCTGAGGGCGGGCGGGTGGGGGAGGGTGGCGGGGAGGGGTGGGCGGTAGCGGGCGGGGAGGGGTGGGCGGTAGCGGGCGGGGAGGGGTGGGCGGTAGGGGATCAGGCCGCGTCAGGCTCGGGGTCGGCGCCGTTGCGGGAGGCGACCCACAGCGCGCCGAGGCCGGCGGAGACGATGACCAGACGGGCCAGGAAGCCGAAGAAGGGGATGGCCAGGAAGAGATGCACGATGACCAGACCCAGGGCCAGCGAGCCGTAGGGGGAGACCTCGTCCAGGCCGGTGAAGCGGCGCAGCAGGGCGCGACCCAGGGCGTGGGAGGCGATCAGGCCGGTCACGTACAGGGCGATGCCGTACAGGGCCATGCCGATCATGCCCAGGGGCAGGGGAACGATGAGGACCATGGCCATCGCGGAGGCCGCCGGGATGAGGATCATCGCCACGAAGCCCAGGCCCAGGGAACGACCCGGCTGGGTCAGCAGGGCGTCGGAGGTGCGCCGTGCGGCGGGGCCGCTGATGCGGATCAGCACCGAGCCGGTGACCAGGGCGGCCAGCAGCAGCCAGAGGTGCCAGACGAACCAGCCGAGGATGCCGCCCTCGTCGTCGTCCTCGTGGGCGCTGTCCCAGTCGTCGTGGGTGGCGACGGTGTACTGGGTGTCGCCCATCACCTGGGCGCCATCGGCGATGGTCGCGGGCTCGGGGGCCGAGTAGCACAGGTCGCCGGCGATCACCGCGTTCTCGCCGATCTTCATCTGACCGACCTCCAGGTCGCAGACCTCGCCGACCACACCGTCGATGACCACGGCCCCCGAGCCGCCGGTGATTCGCCCGCCGACCTTGCCCTCGACGATGATCTTGCCCGTGGCCGAGAGGATGTCGCCGCCGACCATCCCGCCCTCCAGGATGTGGAGTTCGCCGCCGAAGGCATAGACGTCGCCGCCCACCGGCGCGTCGATCACCATCCGCTCACCGCCGACCAGCAGGTCACCGTCGATGCGGCCGTCCCGGACCTCGGCGAACTGGGCGAACACCAGCGCGTTGTCCTCGATGTTCGCCCGGGAGATCGCGGTCCTGCCGAACATGAAGAGGTCGCTGGCGGGTTCGGTGGCCTCCACGTACTCGTCCCCGAGGAAGGTGGCGTGCAGGGCCGGCGCTACGAGCTCCTCGGCGAGGGGTTCGGCGACGGCGTCTGCAACGGCCTCGGCCACGGGTACCACGGCCAGCGAGCTGCCCGTGCCACCCGGCTCGGAGTCATGGGGTGGCACCGCGAGCTCGCTCGCCGTGTCTTCCGTCTCGGTCTCCGCCCACGAGACCCCCGCGATCGTCAGCGTCAGCACGATCGCCAGCGCGCCGAGCGTCTCCAGGAACAGCGAGGTCCATCGGGAAGGCTTGATGGTGAAAGTCATGGTCTTCTCCAGGTGCGTCGGTTCGGTACCCGCTGTGGCGTCCGTCCACCGTTCGCCCGTCGTCGGATACGGCCACTGTACGACCCCTCCCCGAAACCCTTGCGTCGTTTCCAGCGAGCGGTCGCCAGCACCGTTCAACGGTCGAACGGTCGCCGTGAACGGTGAGTGGATCAGCGCTCGAAGAGGTCGAGGAGCCGCCGGGCGCGGCGACGGGAGACGGGGACCTGGCGGTCCGCGGGCGGTCGGAGGGTGGCCTGGTAGGTGCCCGAGGCGCCGGGGGCCAGGTGGGCGATCCAGTCCAGGTTGACGATGGCGGACCGGGAGACCCGCACGAAGGGCGGGGAGGGGAGCCGCCCCTCGGCCTCGGTCAGGGAGAGGGACAGGCGATGGCGGTCCGAGCCCACCGAGGCGAAGGTGATGGTGTCCTCCACCTCCAACAGGGCCACGTGGGCCAGGGGTAGCCGGATCAGCTTGCCCGCCCGCTGGGCGGTCAGGTGGCCGGGAGCGGCCTCCGGGGCGGGAGCTACGGACTCGGGGGAGGCCGCCGGGGTGGGCTCCGGAGCCGGTGCGGCGACCTGGGCTGCGGGGGTTGCCGGGGGTGTGGCCGGCGATTCGGCTCCCCGCCACAGGACCTTGCGCACCCGCTTCAGCGCCCGGGCCAGCTCCGTCTTCTCCACCGGCTTGAGCAGGTAGTCGGTACCCTCCAGGGCGAAGGCCTCGACCGCGTGCTCCTCGTACGCGGTGGTGAACACCGCCAGCGGCCACATGGACTCGGGCAGCGACGACTGGATGGCGCGAAGGGCCTCCGTCCCGGTGCTGCCCGGCATGTTCACATCCAGGAACACCACGTCCGGACGCAGCTCCAGTACCGCCGCGTGGGCCGCGTCCCCGTCGGACGCCTCGCCCACCACCTCCACGTCCGGGTGGCCCCCGAGCAGGCGCCGCATTCGACTCCGCGCCAGGGGCTCGTCGTCCACCACCACGACCCGGATGCTCATCGGTCCTCCCGCCCGCCGGGGGATCCGCCGGCCACCTCCCGCGGAAAGCGAAGCTCCAGGCGTGTGCCGCCGCCTTCGGGGTCCTCGATGGTCAGCTCGCCCGCCCCGCCGTAGCTCAGGGTCATGCGCTGCTGGACGTTGGCCAGTCCGCCCCCGGCCCCCCCGGTGCCGGCAGGGGCGGGCGCCGCGGAGGCCTCCCCGGCGGCGACGGCAGCGAGCCTGCCGCGCACGTCGTCGGGCAACCCGGGCCCGTCGTCCTGCACCGCGATGCGGACCTTCCCGGCTTCGATGGCCGCCGACACGCGGATCGTGCCGCCTTCGGGCCGTGATGCCACCGCGTGACGAACCGCGTTCTCCACCAGGGGCTGCAGGGACAGGCCAGGGATTCGGGCCCCGCGGAGGTCGGGATCCACGTCCAGCTCCACCCGGAGCCGATCCCCGAGGCGCACGCGCTCCAGGTTCAGGTAGCGGTCGACGGCCTGGAGCTCCTGGTCCAGGCTCACCAGCCCACTGGCCGACGAGCGCAGGGAGTAGCGCAGCAGGTGTGCCAGGTCGCCGACCCGATCCTCGGCCACGTCCGGATCCCCGTGGACCAGCTCGGCCAGCGAGTTGAGGGCGTTGAACAGGAAGTGGGGATTGATCTGGGCCTGCAGGGCGCTCAGCCGGGCCCGCAGGCCGGCCTCCCGCAGCTGGGCCATCTCCGCCTCGCGGCGCTCCACCTCGACGGCGAGACGGCGGTAGGTGTAGACCAGCGCGGCCACGGCGAGTCCTCCGACCAGCAGCAGCCCGACCAGGGAGACCGCCTCCCTCCAGCGCAGTGCCCAGTAGGGGATGGAGAAACGGACCAGGGTCGCCCACGCCGCGATCCCCGTCCCCAGCAGCCCCACGGCGATGTCCAGGGGGCCCCGCAGGAAGGGGGGGAGGGGGCGGTAGGTGGGCAACACCACCCGCCGCAGCGCGATCCCCCCCAGCAGGGCGCAGATCAGCGCCCAGGCCGGCTGCCACTCCCGGTGCAGGAAGCCCAGCAGCAGGGACGCCCAGGCCCACCCGCCGACCGCGAAGGCCAGCTCGGTGGCCACCACCCGCACCGGGCCCGCCGTCCGGACGGGGAGGCTGGCGCGTGCCGGCAGCTCGGGCGCGTCGTTCATCGAATCCTCAGGGTTCGCAGATCCGCACGATCCCGATCCCGTCGCCGTAGCTGCCCAGGAGGAACAGCACGTCGTCGAGGCGTTCCACCCGAACGGGGTAGGTGGGCACGTCGGGCCAGACCCCCGTCGTCAGGGTCGTCGTGTTGGGGACGCTGATCCCCGGAGGTGTCCAGGGGAGTCGGAGCAGCCCGCTCTCGCTGTTGGCCAGCAAGAGCTCCCCGGCGAACAGGGCTCCCTGGAAGGGCCCGTCCTCGGCGTCGAAGGCGGAGATGCAGGGGGCGTCGTCCAGGAAGGTCAGTGTGCCTGCAACCAGGTCCAGGAGCTCCAGGGCACCGTCGCAGCCGATCCAGTAGTTGCCCGTCGACGGGATCAGCCAGCCGTCGGGGGTGGGCAGGGGGGCCTGGGGGGTACCCACCGTCTGCAGGGAGACGATCGGCTCCGCCGGATCCATGGGGACGAGCATCAGCCCGCCGCTGTACGAGGTGACCAGCGCGGTGTCGTCGTCCAGGGCCACGTTGTTGACCCACACCACGTCGAAGGGCAGCGGGCGGGTCTCCAGCAGGACCAGGTCGGTCCCGGTGTACTCCACGAAGCTCACGGCTCCGCTCCCCGCGGCGGCGAGGCGATCCCCGTCCGTGGCCACGCGGGTCACGGGGTGGGGCAGCTGCAGGCGGGGACCGAGGACGCTACCGGCGGCGTCCACCTCGACGGCCAGCACCTCGTACACGGCCTGGGGGCCGATGGCGGTCTCCCCGGTGGCCGCGAACCCCCAGCTGGCGTCGGCCACGTCGCCCCAGACGCCCCAGGGGCCCAGATCCAGGGTCGTGAAGGAGACGTCCAGGGTCGGGGCCGCCGGGGCGGACACGTCGTACAGCTCCAGGGCTCCCGAGTGAACCGCGGCGAGGCGCGCCGGTGCGCCGTGGACGGCCTCGGAGTAGACCCAGGAGGCGAACCCGTCCAGGACGGTCAGCGGCTCCCATTCGCCGGTGCAGGCGTAGGTGTCGTCGTCGTCTCCCGTGGTGTCGTCGTCTCCCGTGGTGTCGTCGTCCCCGGTGGCGTCGTCGTCCCCGGTGGAGTCGTCGTCCCCGGTGGTGTCGTCGTCCCCGGTGACGTCGTCGTCCCCGGTGACGTCGTCGTCCCCGGTGGCGTCGTCGTCCCCCGTGGCGTCGTCATCCCCCGTGACGTCGTCGTCCCCCGTGGCGTCGTCGTCCCCCGTGGCGTCGTCGTCGTCGCCAGGGCAGGCCGGGAACAGCAACAGAGATGCCGTCAAGGCCAGTCCGGCGAGATGGGGTCGCTTCATCGGGCCCTCCACGGGTCAGGAAACTCGGGGGCGTCGACCACGAGATACTCAGGGCTCGCAGATCCGCACGACGCCCACCCCGTCCCCGTCCCGGCCCAGGAGGAACAGCACGTCGTCCACGCGCTCCACGCGGACGGGGACCTCGGTCACCTCGGGCCACACGGCGTCCGTCAGCGTCGTGGTCTGGGGGACGCTGAGGTTCGGGGGGGTCCAGGGGAGGCGCAGCAGGCCGCTCTCTCCGTTGGCCAGGAACAGCTCGCCGTTGTAGATGCTGCCCTGGAAGGCGCCGTCCTCCTCGCCGTTGGCGGAGATGCAGGGGCTGTCATCCATGAGAGTCATGTTCGACGGTGAGAACGTCAGGAGTTCCACGGCGGCGTCACAGCCGTCCACGGAGTTTCCCGTCGTGGGGATCAGCCAGCCCTCGGGCGTATCGAGGAGGAACTGCGGATTGCCCGTCGGATGCAAAGGATACGGTTGCGACATCATGTCATCGAAGGGTTGCACGAGAACGGCGCCGCCGTACGCCGGGGTGGTGACCAACGCGGTGTCGCTGTGCAGGTCCACGTCGTTCACCGTGGAGTGGTTGTAGACCAGTGTGTCGGACGACCACTGGTCGAGGTCGACCCCGTCCTTGTACACCCAGCTCACCGAGCCCGTGGTCGTGATGATGTTCATGCTGCCGCTCACGTCCAGACGGTACCAGTCGGCACCCGTCGACATGCTCAGACCGAGGGCACTGCCGTTGACGTCCACGTCCACCAGCACCAGGTGGCCGTCGACCTGGGGGCCGTCGATGGTCTGACCGACCGCGGAGAACCCCCACCCGGACGCGTTGGCGACGTCCAGCCAAACGCCCCCGGGACCCAGATCCGTGCCGGGGAAGGTGACGTCCAGGGTGGGGACCGCCGGATCGGTGACGTCCCACAGTTCCAGTGTGCCGTCGTAGATGACAGCGAGTCTTGGCGTGGACGGGTGGACGGCCATGCGGGTGACCGGAGCGCCGAACCCGTCCAGGACGGTCAACGGCTCCCACTCGTCGGTGCAGTCCCAGCTGTAGGTGTCGTCGTCCCCGGTGCTGTCGTCGTCCCCGGTGGCGTCGTCGTCCCCGGTGGCGTCGTCGTCTCCGGTGACGTCGTCGTCCCCGGCGCTGTCGTCGTCTCCGGTGACG